>NZ_AUKV01000012.1:0-301176 GCF_000424945.1 Streptomyces sp. 142MFCol3.1 | reverse complement strand
GGGTGTTCAGGGGTACGGGATGGACGCGGTATCCGTCCAGGGAGCCGTCCTCCAGCGGGCTCGTCGCGTAGCCGACCTTCGTCATCGCCCGCTTGGTGAACTCGTCCGTGTTGACGATGATCTCCGCGCCGCGCGGCACGTCCCCGATGTTCGCCTTCAGGGCGGCCGGGTTCATCGCGACCAGCACGTTCGGCGCGTCACCGGGCGTGAGGATGTCGTGGTCCGCGAAATGCAGCTGGAAGCTGGACACCCCCGGCAGGGTGCCTGCGGGCGCGCGGATCTCCGCGGGGAAGTTCGGGAGCGTCGCCAGGTCATTGCCGAAGGACGCCGTCTGAGAGGTGAACAGATCACCCGCGAGTTGCATGCCGTCGCCCGAGTCACCCGAGAAACGGATGATCACCCGGTCGAGCCGGTCCGTCTGTTTCGTCACCTGCAAGTGCCTCTCCCTGGGGCGGAGTGCGCGTGCGCGAGCATGCACACCCGCAGAGCCGTCGCACTGAACGAGGGTTGGGCGCCCGCTGCGAGCGTAGGGGGATCGTCGCCTAATTTCAATGGGCGTTGAATTGAGTGCGGCGGGGTGCGGGAGAGGTTTGGCGGCGCGCGCTCGGCGCGCGTTCCGGGCGTCGATCACCAGTGCTGGTAACGTGCCAAACGCCCACGCCTGAACGGGTGTTGGCGTACGTCTCGGATGTCGCGAAAGCTTTGACCCGAGAAGTCACTGAGTGTAGACTTCATGGCTGGATGAATTGATGTGGAGGGTGGCGTCACGCTGCCCCGTCGCCGCGAAAGCACCCGTGTGGAGACCGGGCGGGAGGCACGTCCTTCGGGGGAACTCGTGATCGAGAGGAAGTGCCGCCTTGGCCGAAACCAGAGGCGCAGCCGGGAGCCGGCGGGCCATCATGCGCTCCGCCGCGGATCTTTTCGCCGAACTCGGCTACCGCAACACCTCGCTCCGCGCGGTGGCCGCGGACGCGGGCTGTGATCCCGCGCTCATCGGCCACTACTTCACCTCCAAGGAGGCGCTGTACGACGCCGTCGTCGAGGAGACGGTCAGACCGGCCGAGATCTTCCGCGAGGCGGTGGCGCGACGCGATCCGGGTACGGCCGAATGGCTCCTGCGGCACGCGGTGACCGACTGGGGCGACCCCGTCCAGCGGCGGCGCATCCTCGGTGTGCTGCGCTCCGCGCTCGACCTGCCCGCGGCCCGGGAACGGATGAGCCAGTCCCTGGTCCCGGAAGGGCTCGGGGGAGCGGACGAGATCAGACTGGCGCTGATCAGCAGTCTGCTCGTCGGTGTCATGACCTCGAGACACATGGGCCTTTTACCACCGGAGTTGAGTGCGGAGAGCGACTCCTCGGAACTCGTGCGTGTGCTCGCTCCGGCGGTGGCCGCGCTTCTCGCGGCGGATCCGGCGGGGGCGGTTCCCGCCCCGGCCGCGGACTGAGGGACGTCGCGGGCCGAAGACGTCGTTGCCCCTCACCGGCTCACCGGCTCACCGGCTCACCGGCTCACGGCTCTCCGGCTCTCCGTCCGGCGGCTCAGCGGCCGGGCGGCTTGGCGGCCGGGCGGCTTGGCGCGGACGGATGACTCGGACGGACCGGTCGGCAGCCGCTCGGATCGCATCGGTGATCGCACGCGCGGTTCGGCGGCCCGGGGGCGGCCGGTGGCCGGGGGCCCGGACGAGCCGGAGCGGAGAGGCGGCTCCGGGTCGCCCGGGCGGGCCGGACGGCTCACAGGGGCCGGCCGCACCCGCTCGGATCGGTGGTCGTGCACGGGCGGCCCGGGGTGGACCGCGCCCGCGCTGCCGAAAAGCGGGTCCAGCTTCGTGACCGCGGACATGACGGTCGGGCGGGCGGTCTGAAGGCGGGCGTGCCGGAATGCCTCGCCGCCGAGCTGTCCCGCCCCGTCGACGCGGACGGCGAACGCCAGGTGCTGTTCCTCGGCGCCGACCGCGATCACCCGGAACGCGCCCGGTGCCGGGCCGCGTTCGCCGCACACGCCTACGCGGTGCGCGCGCTGCTGGACGACGGGGCGACGCCGGACGGGCTGACCGGCAGGGACCGACCGCACGTGCCTGATCGAGGCCGTGGAATCGTCGCGAGCCCATTCCTGAAGCCCACTCAGGTGTCAGCTCCCAGGTCGTCCGCCGACCGGGACGACCGGGGACCGTCCATGGTGGTTCCGTCGGGCCTCCGCCCGAACGCGGCGGCGAGCACGGAGGGGAGATCTGCCTCCGGGACCGCCGTGCGCACCTCTGCCAGGACCTGAGGGAAGTGGTCGTCGTCGACGACACCCATGTGCTCCTGGCGCCGTCGGTGGATGACCCCGACGAGGTCGGGGCGCAGTCGCATCCAGGCGCGGGACGTGCGGATCTCCTCCTCGACCTGGTCCATGAACCAGCGCATCACCTCGTACGGCACGTCCAGGTGCCGCCCGGGGTCGAAGCACACCGTCGGCTCCCGCGCCGGGTCCTCGTCGGGAACGATCGCGGTCACCAGGGCTCGTCGCTCGCCGACGAGCTCCAGTTCCAGGTACCAGGCGTCATCGGGCACGGAGTACAGCACGGTGATCGCATAGGGGGCGCCGCCGGGGTGCGGGACGGACATGACCGCATGCCGTCATGCCGGTCCGGCCACGGGTGCCGGGCGTTTCGGCAGGTGTTGACCCGGCGACGGCAACGGAGCGCGCGGTGGCCGGACTCGGCCGCACATCGCTGATCCGGAACGAGCCCGCACGTAGCCGCTCCTGACTGTCCCGTAGCGGTACGCGCACGTCAACGAGTCGCACATGAAAGGCCGTTGGAGCGGTGAGCGCTGTCCGGAACACGGCCATCGACCTTGCGGATTGGAATTCAGTACTCGTAGACTTCATTGGAGAATGAATAACTCGGGGTGCTGTCAGCGGACGGCGTACCCAAGGAGGGAACATGGAATCGATTGACGCGGGCGTGAAGGCGGCGGCCCCGCCCGGCACTTCGCCCGTCCCGGGATCCCCGGCCAACCCCGCACGCTGGGTGATCCTCGCCGTCACGCTGTCCGCCATCTTCATGCAGATGCTGGACACCACGATCACGATGGTCGCCCTGCCCTCGCTGCAGAGCGACCTCGGCTCGACGTTCGCCGAGATCCAACTGGTCGTCGCCGTCTACTCGCTCGCCTTCGCGTGCGTCCTGGTGACCGGCGGCCGGCTCGGCGACATCTATGGGCGTCGCAAGATCTTCCTGATCGGCATGCTCGGCTTCACCCTCGCCTCGGCGCTGTGCGGCGCGGCTCCCAGCTCGACCTTCCTGATCGTGTCCCGGGTGCTCCAGGGCATGTGCTCGGGTCTGATGTTCCCTCAGGTGCTGTCGATCATCCAGGTCACGTTCTCGGCCAAGGAGCGCCCCAAGGCGCTCGCGATGTACGGCGCTTCGGTGGGACTCGGCACGGTGCTCGGCCCGGTGCTCGGCGGCTGGCTGATCCAGCTGAACATCATGGACACCGACTGGCGGGCCATCTTCTACGTCAACCTGCCGGTCGGCCTGATCGCCCTGCTCCTCGGCCTCGCCAAGATCCCGGAGTCCTCGGGCGGCGGTGCCCGGCGGCTCGACGTCACCGGGGCGATCATCCTCAGCGCCGGACTCTTCAGCCTGATCCTGCCGCTGGTCATCGGCCGTGAACACGACTGGCCCGGCTGGAGCCTGGTGCTCCTCGTGCTGAGTCCGCTCGTGCTCGCCGAGTTCTTCGTGTACGAGAACAAGCTGTCGAAGCTGGCCGACAGGTCACCGCTGGTGCCGAGCGGGCTGTTCAAGGAGCGCTCGTTCACGGTCGGCCTCGTGATCAGTGTGGTGTTCTTCGCCGGCATCCCGTCGTTCTTCATGGTCTTCTTCATGAGCCTGCAGATCGGCTTCGGCTACACCCCGATCTCCGCGGGTCTGGTCAGCCTCGGCTTCGCCGCGCTCATCGCGGTCGGTTCGGCCCGTTCGGCGGCCGTGGTGAAGCGGCTCGGCACGAAGACCCTCGCGGTCGGCACCGGCCTGCTGCTCGTCGGCATGTCGGGTGTGATCGGCACTCTGCACTGGGCCGGATCGGACCTGCACGGCTACCAGTTGATCCCCTCGCTGATGGTCGCCGGTCTCGGCGGCGGCTTCTTCCTCGCCCCCTGCACCGGGATCATCCTGGCCGGCATCCGCTCCCGCGAGGCCGGTTCGGCGTCCGGCATGCTCGCCACCGTGCAGCAGGTGGGCATCGCCATCGGCATCGCCGTCGCAGGCATCCTCTTCTACGGACTGCTCGGGTCGAACGCCGACGGCGCCAGCCGGACCGCGCTGCCCGAACTGCGCGCCGATCTCGCCGCGGCCGGACTCTCCGAGGCGCAGCAGGCGCAGGTCACCACCGGATTCCGGACCTGCTTCCACGACAAGATGAACCAGAAGGACCTCACCGCCACACCGGCGAGCTGCGCGCGCATCGAGAAGCAGATGGCGAGCGCGCCGGTGCCGGCGCAGACCAAGGCGCAGGTGCAGGCGGCGGTGCTCGGCAAGGCCGTGCCCGAGGCGCGCAAGTCCAACTTCGGCGACAGCTTCGAGCAGGTGGTGTTCTGGCAGATCGGCTGCTTCGGCCTGTCCTGCCTGCTCGTCCTCGCCCTCCCGAAGATCCGTCCCGAGGACGTCCAGGACGTGCCCGGGGGAGCCTGACCCGGTCCGGTGCGGAGTGCCGCCGGCGGCGGTCGCGACGGGCGTGCGCCCGTCGCGACCGGGCGGGCGGCGCCGTCGTGCGCGGCCCCTCGCCCGCCAACCCTTGCCTCCTCTCCCTCCGCTGTTCGTTCTCCCGGTCCCGGACCTCCTGGTCGTCCCGATCCCGGACCTCCCGTTCGTCCCGGCCCCGTGCCGGTCCGCCCTCCAGCACCCGCGCCCGCGCGGTGAAAGGACGAACCGTGTTGTCGGTTCTCGCGCTCGGCGCCGCCTCGGCGCTGGCGTACGCCGGTGCGGCCGTCGCGCAACGGGCGGTGGCCACCACGGCGACCGGACACGGGCGGCGCGCCGCCCTGCGCGGAGCGACCTGGTGGGTGTCACTGGCGCTCAACCTGCTGGGCGCGGCGCTGCACACGGCGGCACTGCGCCTCGGTTCCCTGGTGGCCGTGCAGATGCTCGGTGTGCTCACCCTGGTCGCGGCGCCCCTGCTGTCCGCGCTCGTGCGGCGGCGCCGTACCACCGCGGCCCAGTGCTCCGGCATCGCCTGCGCCGTCGCCGGTGTCGCCGGACTGCTCTTCCTGACCCGGTCCGCACAGGCCAGCCGGACACTGACTCCGGCGCAGACGGCCGGCGTCCTGGGCCTGACCGTCGCCGTGCTCGGGACCTCCGTCGTGGCGGCTGCCACCGCCCGGCGCGCCATCACCACCAGCCTGTGGTACGCGGTGGCCGCGGGGGTGGCGTTCGGCGCGGCCTCGGCGCTCACCCAGACGGCGGTCCTGGAACTGACCCGGGGCGGCGCCCTGCGGCTGCCGCCGTCCGCCGTCGCGCTCGCGGCCGGCGTGGCCTGCCTGGCCGTCGCGGGCCTCACACTGTCCCAGCTCGCCTACCGGGGCGGCCTGGAGGCGCCGCTGGCCACCCTCACTCTGGTCAACCCCGGTTTCGCCGTGGTCGTCGGGGTCCTGGTCCTGGGGGACCGCTACCCCGGTGGTCTTCCCGCGACGCTGGCGGGATGCGCCGCGGCGGCCGCCGCCGCACGGGGCGTCGTCGTCCTCACGGGCACGCACACCGAGGCCGCCGCCCGGGGGCGGCTAGCCCTCCGAGAGCCGGTCGAAGTGCACGTCCACGGCGGGCGCGAACCACTCGATGAGCTCCTCGAAGTCGAGCGAGGCGAGCGGCTCCATCCGCAGGACGTACCGCAGCATCACCAGGCCGGCGAGCTGCGCGGACACCAGTGACGCCAGCGCCTGGGTGCGGTCGCTCCGCTCGGGGACGATCCGCCGCACGCAAGCGGCGAAGCCCTCCTCGATGCGGTCACGGAACGCCTTGGAGGTCGACTCGTCCGACAGCCCGGTGCGATAGATCGCGACCAGCGCGGGCCGCGTCGACGCGTCCTCCCAGTACGACAGGAACGTACGCACGATCCGCTCGCCGCGGCGCTCCAGGACCGGCTCCGCGTCGTCGTCCGTCAATGGGTCGAAGAGGGCCGACACGTCGAGGCGGGACTGGACGGCATCCTGGAACACGCCTTCCTTGTTGCTGAAGAAGTGGTGGATGAGGGCCGGGTCGACCTGTGCCTGCTGTGCGATGCCACGCATCGTGGTGCCCGAATAGCCCTTCTCGGCGAAGAGGGCGAGCGCGGCCGACAGGATCTGCTCCTTGGTGCTGCTCTGCCCCGGACGTCGGCCTCCGCCGCGTGAGGGCGACCGCCTGCCGCGGGCTGCGTCGCCCGGCTGTGCGTTCGCCTGCGTGGCACAGGGGATCCCGTTTCCGGCGCTCACCAGTCCCCCTTCGGGTATTAATTCATGCGTGTAGGAAATCGACGATATCAGCATCCCACATGGGAAGACTCCCCGGTAGGGAGCATTCCGGCAGGACGCGGCGGTGTCGAGCCCGAATCGCGCGACCGCGCGCGGGCTGGCCGGAACCGATCAGCCGCGGCACCTTTTCGCGCCCGGCGGCCGTCGCGCGACAAGGAACCGCCGTCCCGGGCCCGTTCGGGCGAGCCTTTGCGGGACGGCGGTTCCTCTGCCCGAATTCCTTCGATCTCCCCGCAGCGTCCGCCTACCGCTCCACGTCGGGCAGTACGGTGGCCCCCCGTGTGAGGACCCGCTGGACCATGTGCGGCGCCCGGCGCTTCGCCCACAGCAGGACCTTGACCCGCTTCAGCGGGGTGAAGTTGTAGTAGCGGTCGGTGGGATCACCGAAGGCGAACAGCGGCGGCACGAAGGACGCCCTGCGCAACTGGCCGAAAATCCGCTCGGCCGCGGCACCGGGCGCCAGCCGGTTGTCGGCGACCTGCCGCGCCAGCCGGTCCATGTCGTCGAACAGGGCCACGAAGCCCGGGTAGACCGGGAACCACAGTCCCGCCCCGCGGTACCGCTCCAACTCCCGCCACCGGTCGGCCCGTCCGGGCGCGGCCAGGGCGTCGTTCCGGGCCCGCTTGAGGGAGAGGGCGGCGAACATGGAGTGCAGCAGCCACACCCGGCAGAAGGCGTTCCAGAGCCTGAAGTCGGTGGTCGCGGTGAGTGCCGTACGCAGCAGCCGGTCGCCGTGCTCGATCAGCGCGGCCTGGAAGGACTCCAGGGGCCGGAAGCGCTCCACCGACCAGTCGCCGCTGTCCGCCGCCGCGATGAGGTGCGCGGCGGCCTCGTGGACGAGTTCCGCGGTCAGGGTGACGTCCCGGGACAGTGTGAAGTCGCAGCGCACGGCGGAGCGGTCGAGGACCACGAAGCCGTCGCCGGCGGCCGTGTTGGCGCCGTACTGCCACGGCTCGGAACCGGTCCACGGACGCACTGCGGTGGCCTGCGCGAACTGCCACTGCAGATCCGGGAACTGACGTATCAGCTGCTGGAAGTCCTCCTCGGCGGACGCCGACCGCTGCGGCCACAGCTTGGCGTCGAGACTCACCGCCACGCTGGTCAGCGCGGTCTCGCCGGTGCGGTCGTCGCCGAACGGGACGAGCTGGATCCAGCCGCCCGGGAAGACCACCTGCGTGGTGCCGCCCGTCCAGGGCGTGCCGCCCTCGCCGGGGTCGACCCGCCGCTCCAGCGGACGCACCCCCCGCAGGTGCGCGGTGAGCACTCGCGAGGAATGGCGCAGCGGACGCAGGGCAGGGTCGGGTCCGAGGCGGCGCAGCATGGGCGCGTCGGGGCCGGACATGTCGACCACGAACGCCGCCCCGACCTCGCTTCCGTCGGCCAGCTCGATCGTGAAGTCGCCCGCCTCACCCCGTACTTCGGTGAAGACCGGGCGCCCCTGCGGAACCTTCGCGCCGTGTCCCGCCGCGAGCCGGTGCACCCAGGCCTCGACGTCGGGCCGGTACAGGTGCGACTCGCCGTGCTCGCTGGGGACGTTGAACTGCACCACTTGGTGCGGCCGTACGGGAGCGCCGGGGCGCGCGTACACGAAGCCGATGCTCGACTTGACCCCGGAGGTCCTGCGCACCTCCGCCGGCAGTTGCCCGAAGTGGCCGAGGGCGGACAGCTCGGGCACGCCGTAGCGGCGCGCAAGCAGTTCGAAGACCTCCGCGGTGTAGGGGACGGTCGTCTCGCCCGCCGGGGTCGTCGCGTCGTGCGGCGAGTCCACCAGCACCACGTCGATCCCGGAGCGGGCCAGGATCGCGGCGAGCATGCCGCCGCCGAGGTGCGCGCCGAGCACGGCCACGGTGTGCCGTGTCCGGCCGCCGGTGCGCGCGGGGCCGGGCCGCGGCGCCGGACGGGCCGGGGCGTCGGCACTCGCGGGCGTGCCGGCGCCGGCGGGCTGCGGGGCACCGGTCGATGTGCTCGTGCCGGCGGGCTGTGGGGCACGGGTCGACGCCTGCGCCGTCCAGCCCGAGGGGCCGGAGGCCGGCGCGTCACCGCCGGTGCGGGCGGGAGTCGTTGCGTCAGCGCTGTCACGGGCGGCGGTGGTCGACGCGCTGTCCGGGGAGGTGGCGGGCGGCGCCGTGCCGGTCTTCGAACGGGCTGCGGGCGGCGTCGTGACCGTCCTCGTCCGGGCGGCGGCCGTCGCCGTCGTACCGGCCACGGGGCCGGACCCGCCCACCCGGTTCGCGGGCTCCGCGCCGGTCGTCGGCTCGTAGGGCAGCGCCGACTCGGCCGCCCCCACCGCCTCGGCACCCTCCGCCCAGCTCTGGTCCGGCGGCCGGGCCGGGCCCGCCGGGGACGGTCGCTCCGTGCGTTCTTCCTTGGGCATGCGCCGGTCCTTCCTCATGAGTGCCTGCGCAGCCGGGAGCGCAGGAATCCGCCGAGTGCGCCGGCCACCACGGGGCCGGTGTCCGCGGCCGCGGAGCCGCGCCGGGCCCAGTGCATGGTGCGGATCATGCGAGCCGGATTGGGGTTGTAGAACCGGTTCGCCGGGTCGTGCAGACCGAACGGCGGCGGCGCGTAGCCGTCGTCCTGCAGCAGATCGAACAGCTCGCCGGTGGCCCGGTCCGGAGTCATCAGACCGGCCTCGACGTCCCGGCAGGCCGCCCACGCGGCATCGGTGATCTTGTTGAAGCCGACGCTCGCGGGGAACAGTGCCCCCGGATGCGGCTGCGCCTCCAACTCCCGCCAGATCATCGGATCCTTGGAGCGCTGGAAGCGCACGAGCGCGTCCTGCGCGTTGAGCGTGCCGAGTACCGTGCCGAGCGCCCACATACGAAACGTGGCGTTCCACATCCCGTAGTCCCGGAACGACGTGAACGAGGAGGCGACCACCTCGTCGTGGGCGCGCACGAGACCCTGCTGGAGCGTCTCGATGTGCCCGAACCGTTCGGCGGAGAAGTCGTCGTCCTTCGCCGCCTCGATCAGCCGCCAGGCCAGCGAGTTGACCACGTCGGTGGTGTTCGTCAGTCCGCGTGAGTACAGCGCGTCCACGAATCCCGCGGCGTGCGAGGTCAGACAGAAGCGGTCGCCTACGACCTGGTGCGAGGAGTACTGCAGACGCCCGGTGGACACCCACGGGCGGGCGGCCTTGGCGTGCCTGAACTGCGGGGCGATGTCCGGGAACCGCTCCAGGAACTGTGCGAACTCCTGCTCCGCCGGCAGATCAGTCTTCGGGTGCTTGCGCGGGTCCAGGGTCAGACCGACACTGCACAGCCGGTTGGTGGCGCCGCGGTGGTTGTCGAACGGGATGACCCACACCCAGCCGCCGTCGAAGACATGGTGCAGGGTGCCCTGGTGCCACGGACTCGGGTTGTCGTGCGCCCGGCCGGCCGGGCAGTCGTCGTACGGGCGCACACCGATCATGTGCGTGAAGAGGGTGCGCGAGTGAGTGCGCTGCTGAGGAACCTCGTCACGAAGCCCGAACTTCCGTGCCAGCGGCGAGTTGTGGCCGCCCGCGTCGACGACGTAGCGGGCGCGGATCGAGGGCCCGCCGTCCACGGAGAGCGTGACGCCCGAGCCGTCCACCTCGACCTCGGACACCCGGGTGCCGAGCCGCGGCACCGCGCCGTAGCGCACGGCCACGTTGAACATGTACGAGTCGACGTCCTGGCGGAACATGTGGGACTCGGTGGACAGCGCCACCGGGATCACGAACTGGTTGATCTCGTCGGCGACCTGCTTCTCGCCCTCGCGGTGGTAGACGAAGCCGAAGTTGCGCTTCTGGCCGGAGTTCGAGGACACCTTGGAGCGCATCGTCGAGAAGTGGCTCAGATGCGCGATCTCCGGCACTCCGTAGCGGGCGGCGAGGATGCGCAGCATCACGGACGTGTACGGGATCGTGGACTCGCCCACCGCGAAGCGCGGGTGGGTGCCGGCGTCGATCAGGACCGTCTTCACCCCGTTGCGGCTCAGGATGGCAGCGAGGATGGAGCCGGCGATTCCGGCGCCCAGGACGGCGACGTCGTGGACGGCCTTGTCGGGCGAGTCGGACGCGGGCAGCGGTTGCATGATGCTCGTTCCTCCAGGGGTCGGGGCGGAGTGGTGGTACGGGAGGGTCCGGGGCGCGCGGCACGTGCCGCGCGCCCCGGACCCAGGGGTGTCATGCCGGGTCCGTCGGCCGGCTGCCGGCCGGGTACTTCTCCTCGATCAGCTCGTGGAGGAAGGAGCCCCAGTGGATGCCGGGGCAGGCGAAGAAGTCGCGGCTGTTGATCTCCAGGCCCAGGTCGTCTCGGCACCGGCTGATCAGCTCCATCACCATGAGGCTGTCCAGGCCCATGTCGGCGAGCCGGGTGTCCTCGGTGAGGGTGTCGAGCTCCAGGCGCAGGATCTCCGACAGCTGCACGCGGATGTACTCGTTGAGCTCGGCCAGCCGCTCGGTACGGCTCAGACCGGTCAACCGCGCGGTCAGCGCCCCGAGTTCGGAGTCGTCCGCCCGGCCCGCGGCGGGCGCGCTGCGGACCTCGCTGAGCATGGGCCGCTCCCGGCGCGCCTCCATCAGGTCGCGGAAGAGCGTCCAGTCCGCCGAGCACACGGTGCGGTGCGCGACGCCGTCGACCACGGCCTCGCCGAGCAGCTCCAGCGCGTGGTCGGGGTTGAGCTGGTGCAGCCCGATGGAGCGCAGGAACGCCATCACCGAGTCGTCCGCGAGCCCGGACCTGGCGGCCCACGGCCCCCAGCTCACCGTCGTGGCCGCCAGTCCCCGCAGCTGCCGGAAGTGGGCGAAGGAGTCGAGGAAGGCGTTGGCCGCGGAGTACCCCGCCAGGTGCTGCGAGCCCCACACCGAGGCGATCGAGGAGAAGGAGACGAACAGGTCCAGATCCTGGTCGACGGTGGCGTTGTGCAGCGCCCAGGTGCCGTCCACCTTCGCGTGCAGGCAGCGGTCGTAGGTGTCCGGGTCGCTCTCCCGCAGGAACTGCGGCTCCGACAGGCCCGCCGCGTGCACCACACCCCGCAACGGACGCCCGGCCAGGCCGAGTTGGTCGGTCAGCGAGCGCAGCGCCGTCTCGTCGGCGGCGTCCAGCGCCACCACCCGCACGTCCGCGCCCTGGGCCTCGATACGACGCACCCCGGCGATCCGGGACGCGGTGGTGTCGTCGTGCTGCGGGTCGTCCCAGGCCGCGCGGTCCGGCAGGCCCGACCGTCCGGCCAGGACGACGGTGCCCGCGCCGTTGCGGGCCAGCCACTCGCCCATCAGCAGACCGAGGCTGCCGAGTCCGCCGGTGACGAGATAGCTCCCGAGGTCGCTCAGCTGCGGGGCAGGCCGGGGCGTGTCCTCGTCGCCCGAGCCGGCCGCCACCAGCCGGGGCACCAGGACGGTGCCGCCGCGCCGGGCCGTCAGATCCTCGGCGCTGCGGGTCGCGACGAGATCCGCGATCCGCTCCGCCTCGTCCGCCTCTCCGGCCGGGTCCAGGTCGAGCAGCCCGCCCCACAGCTCCGGGTGTTCGAGCGCGGCCACCTTGCCCAGACCCCACAGCGGGGCCGCCGGCAGACAGATCTCGTTCTGCCCGGTGCCGGTCCACTGGGCGCCGCGCGTCACCACCCACAGCCGCGTGGCCGCCTCGTCGAGGGCGAGCTGCCGGGCGGCGGCCAGGAAGACGTGCTCCGCCGAGGCCCGTGCCTGTCCCACGGACTCGGCGTCGTACCCGGTCAGCGGGAGTTCGAGGCCGCTCAGCAGGACCACATGTCCGTACGGACGGCCCGCTTCCAGCGCCTGGAGCACCGCCTCGGCCGACGGCTCCGACTGCGCCACCACCGCGCCGCGCAGCGTCAGTTGTTTCGCCACCGCCTCCAGCGGTCCGGTGTCCGCGCCGCCCGAACCGACCAGCAGCACCCGCTCGTCGCGCAGACTCCTCTCGGCGAACGCCTCCGGGGCCGCGGGCCGCCAGACCTGCTCCCAGACCGTCTCCTCGCGAGCGGTGCGCGGCACGTCCGGCGCGGGCTGCGTCGACGATCGCAGATGGACGTCCCGCATCATGATCAGCACGCTGCCGTCGGATCCCAGAATCTCCAGGCCGCCGCGCAGCTCACCGTCCTCCCCGGACGGGTCCAGCCAGCCGTGGACGTAACGCCGGGTGCCCTCGGGCACCGCCGTGGGCACCGGGGTGCCGCCCTGCCGCGGGGCGTTCTCGGACTGGCGCAGCAGGCCCAGCGTCAGGTCGAGCAGGGCGCCGCGGGGCAGGTCCTCGGCGGCACGGTTGACCTCGGCGAGCACCTCGCCGGGACCCTGGTACACCTCGTTGAGGACCGGCTCGGCCCAGCCGGGCACCGTGATGTCGGCCGGGTCGACCGGCACGCACCGGGCCCGGACGGCGTCGAGATCGCCGTCGGCGCGCCGGGTGTCCGTGGGACGCCGCACCAGCACACCGCGGGCGTGCAGGCGCCAGCTGCCGCTCTCCACCGAGTCGACGCCCTGCCGGGAGAAGCAGAGGAAGAGCGAGCGGCCCTCGTCGTCCTGCGGCAGCACGTAGACCCGTATACGGGCGGGGCGGTGCTCCGGGTCGAGGAGCAGCGGCTCACCCACCACGAAACGGTCCACGAGCCGGGGCTGCGCACCGGGCAGCCTCGCCGCGCCCGTCAGTGCCCAGTGGCAGAAGCCGCCCGCCGACACGGACCGCCGGCCGTCCGGGCCCGTCTGCACGAACACGTCGGACAGGTCGTCCAGCTGGGGCGAGAAGGTGGGCGCGCCGGACAGCAGATGGCCCTCGAACAGCGCCCCCGGCGCGTCGTCGGCCGCGAACTCCGGTGCGTCGCCCGGAGCGTCGTCGTTGAACCAGTACCGCTCGCGCTGCCACGGGTAGCTGGGGAGCGAGGTGCGACGCGGCTTCTCGTCGCGGTGCACCGCGTTCCAGTCGACCTGCACACCGCGGTGATGCAGCGCGCCCAGCGCCTGGCCCACGATGTGCGCGTCCTCACGGTCACGGCGCAGCGACGGGATCCAGCCGACCCCGTCCTCGGGCAGGCAGCGCGCGCCCAGACCGAGGAGCACGGGCGCCGGGCCGAGTTCGAGGAAGGTGCGGCAGCCCGTCTCGTACAGGGTGGTGACGCCCGCGTAGAAGCGCACGGGCGCCAGCACGTGCTCGGACCAGTAGGCGGGGCGCAGCTGTTCGGGCCCCCACTCGCGGCCCGTGACGTTCGAGATGATCGGGTACTTGGGCTGATGGAAGGTCAGCGTCTCGGTGACCTTGCGGAACTCGTCGATCATCGGCGCCATCAGCGGGGAGTGGAACGCGTGCGAGACGACGAGCTTGCGGTGCTTCACGCCCCGGCGCGCCAGCACCTCGACGACCCGGGCGACCTCGTCCTCGGGGCCCGACAGGACCACGTCCGTCGGGCCGTTGACCGCCGCCACCGCGACCTGAGGCACCGGGCCCGCCTCGGCGATCGCCGCGCGCACGGTCTCCTCGTCGCAGACCAGGGTCTCCATCACACCGCCCGTGGGCAGCGCCTCCATGAGCCGGGCGCGGGCCGTGACCAGTCGTGCGGCGTCGTCGAGCGAGTGCACCCCGGCGACGCACGCCGCCGTGATCTCGCCCAGGCTGTGCCCGATCAGCGCGGTCGGCCGCACCCCCCACGACTCCCACATCTTCGCCAGCGCGTACTCCACGGCGAACAGCGCGGGCTGGGTGAACCCCGTCCGGTCGATGCGCTCGCCGTCGGACAGGACCGGGCCGAGCGGCTCGTCCAGGTGGCGGTCGAGGGCCTCGACCACCTGGGCCAGGGCGTCCGCGAAGACCGGCTCCGCCGCCGTGAGGGAGGAGGCCATCCCGGCGTACTGCGAGCCCTGCCCGGTGAACATCCAGCCGAGCCGGCGGGCCTTGGCGCCCGACGGTCCGTGCGCCGTGACCTGGTCGGCCCGCTCACCGGCGGCGAACGCGGCCAGCCCCGCGGCGAGTTGCCCGCGATCGCCGGTCACGCTGAGGCCGTGCTTCATCCGGGCCCGTCCGATGTGCGACGAGTAGCAGATGTCCGACAGGGCCCGCGGGTCCGCCTCCCGCACCCGTTCCTCGTACACGCCCGCCATCGCGCGGAGCGCCTCGGGGCTGTTGGCGCTCAGCGTGAGCAGTCCCACCTCGCGCGGGGTGCCCTCGCGGGGAGCGGGCCGGGGCGCCTCGGCGAGCACGGTGTGCGCGTTGGTGCCGCTGGCTCCGAAGCTGCTCACCCCGGCGATCCTCGGCCCGTCCGGCCAGACGGTCTCCTCCGCGGTCACCTTCAGATTGATGGCGTCCCAGGGGACCTGCGGGTTGGGGTCCTTCAGGTGCAGATGCCGGGGCAGCGTGTCGTGCTGGAGGGCGAGGACGACCTTCAGCAGGCCCGCCGCTCCCGCGGCAGGCTCCAGATGTCCGATGTTCGTCTTCACCGAGCCGACGAGCAGCGGACGGTCGGCCGCACGCCCGGTGCTGGTGACCGCGTTCAGCGCCTTGAGCTCGATCGGGTCGCCCAGCTGGGTGCCGGTGCCGTGCGCCTCGACGTAGGTGAGCTCGGCGGGGGAGACCCCCGCGTCCTTCAGGGCGGAGGTGATGACGTTCTGCTGCGCGGCCGGGTTGGGGACCGTGAGACCGCTGCTGCGCCCGTCGTGCTCCGTCGCCACGCCGCGCACCACCGCGAGGACGCGGTCCCCGGCGGCCTCCGCCTCGCTCAGCCGCTTCAGCACGAACAGCGCGCCGCCCTCACCGCGCGCGTATCCGTCGGCGGAGGCGTCGAACGTCTTGCACCGTCCGTCCGGCGACAACGCCCGCAACTTGCTCACCAGGACGAATCCGTACGGCGACAGCATCAGGTTCACGCCGCCGACCAGCGCCATGTCGCAGGCGCCCGAACGCAGCGACAGGACGGCCTGCTCCAGCGCCACCAGCGACGACGAGCACGCCGTGTCGATCACCATGCTGGGACCCTGGAACCCGAACGTGTAGGAGATCCGTCCGGCCAGGAAGCTCGGCTCGCCGATCAGCTGGTAGGCGTCGACGTCCGCCATCGAGCCCTTCTGCTGCCGCATCCGTACGTAGTCGCTGGTACTCGCGCCGAGGAACACGCCGACCCGGCTGCCCTCCAGCTCGCTCGGCGGCAGACAGGCGTTCTCCATGGCCTCCCAGGCCAGTTCCAGTACCAGCCGCTGCTGCGGGTCCATTCCCGCCGCCTCGCGCGGCGAGATCCCGAACACGGTCGGATCGAAGGTGTCCACCGGGCCGTCGAGGAAGTTCCCCGACAGCGTGTACGCGGTGCCCGGGTGGTCCGGGTCCGGGTTGTAGAACCCCGCAACGGAGTGCCGTTCCTCGGGGAACCGGGACGTCGAGTCACGGCCCTCGGCCAGCGACTCCCAGAACGCCTCGGGCGTCGCGCCGCCCGGCAGCCGGCAGGACAGACCGATCACGGCCAGCGGCTGTGGCTGCTGGAGCTCCTGAACCCGCGCGCGCAGACTGCGGATCGTGCCGAGGGAGTCCTTGAGCCGACCGCGGAGGACCTCCTGGCTCGGCTGCTCGGCTTGGCTCTTCGTCATCAGTTCTCCTCAAATCCAAGCGCCCGTGAGTCGGAGATCTCCGCCTCCAGCTGGCGTAGCAGTTCGTCGTCGTCGAGGTCGTCCAGGTCGTCGGCGGGCCCGGCACCGTCCTCGTCGACCGCGACCGGATCCGCGGTCGCGTCGTCGGAGCCGGCGGCCGGCAGGCCGAGCTGCTCCAGCAGGTGCGCGGTGAGCGCAAGCGCCGTCGGGTGTTCGAAGGCGACCGTCGAGGACAACTCGGTCTCCAGCTCCCGGGACAGCCGCAGCCGCAGCGTCAGCGACATCACCGAGTCCATGCCGAGCTCGAAGAAGCCCTGGTCGGCCCGGAGATCGTCCTCCGCGAGCCCGAGCACCGCGGCGACCTGCGCGCACACCCAGTCGAGCATCCGGTCCCGGCGCTGCCCGGGGTCCAGGCCCCGCAGCCCGGCCACGAACTCGGTGCCGCCGGTCTGCCGCGCCGCCCCCAGGACGGTGCGGAACAGTTCCCGGTGCGGGGCGTCGGCGAGCGCGCTCCCGAACAGCTCCCAGTCCACGTCGGCCACGCAGGCGTGCACCGTGTGGTCCCAGACCAGCAGGTCCAGTGCGGTGGCCAGGTCCCGATCGCGCAGCGGGGCGACCCCGCTGGACTTCAGCAGTAAAGTCGTCCGTTCGTCGAGGAGCCGACTGCCTTCGAGGGGCATCAGCTCCACGTGCGCCACCGGCAGTCCCGAGGCCCTGCGGCGCGCGGCCAGCGCCCGCAGCGACCAGTCGGACGGCGCCGCGGCGCCCGTCACGGCGCCGCCCCAGGTACCCGGAACGGATCCCAGCAGGACGAACAGACGCACCGGGTCCTTCGCGGTCAGCCGGTGCAGCAGCTCGGCCGTCTCCGCGCGGTTCCACTCCGCCCGCAGCACGGCCTCGGTGGTCTCCTCCAGCGGCGTCGCCAGCTCCGGAGCCGCCGCGCACACCACACCCGCGATCCCGGTGTCGGCGCGCAACTCCTCCACCAGGCGGGCCAGTTCCTCGCGTGCGCCGCGGGTACGGACCGTGCGGACCTCGGCGCCCGCGGCGCGCCACGCGGCGATCCGGTCGTCGGCCGGCAGACGCTCGGCCTGCTCGGGCTCCGTGTCCGCGAGCACGATCCGCCGGGCGCCCGCGCCGACCAGCCAGTCCACCACCGGGCGCACCAGGGCGCCGCCCGCACCGGTCACCAGATGCCAGCGCTCCGCGGACAGCGGCCGCCGGCCGGGCCGGTCGGGCACGTCGGCCCGCACCAGCGCGCCCACCTGGACGGAGGAGTGCTCGACGCGGACGTGCTCGTCGCCCGGCGCGCACAGCAGCCGTGTCACCAGGGCCCGCAGCTCCTCCGCACTTCCGCGGCTCAGGTCGACGTGGCCGCCCCAGGCCTCGGGGCGGGTCATCGCCAGGGTCCGGCCGAGCCCGGCGTGCGCGCCCTGGTTGCCGTCGGGGAAGCCCTCGTGACCGGTCGGCAGCAGGGCGTGCCGGGTGACCAGCCACAGCCGGGGCGGGGTCCCCTCGGCCTCGGCCAGGGCGGCGGTCAGCGCGGTGGTGACACGCCACCCGTCCGGCCGGGAGTCGAGGTCCTCCAGTGGCCACAGGTCGCAGATGCCCGTGGTCCCCTCGTTCGCGTGCACCGCGAGGAGGGTCCGCCATGCCTCCCGGTCGGCGGGGTCGACGACGAGAGCCTCTTCGCCGGGTACGGCCGCGGAGCGCACCCGGCGCACCTCGCAGCCGGCCGCCCGCAGCCCGTCGGCGACGACACCCGCCAGATGTCCGGTGTCACCGCACACCAGCCAGCGCGTCGCGGGCGCGGCCTGAGCGCCGTCACGGCCGGCCGGCCGCTGGCCCGCGGGGTGCCACACCATCCGGTACAGCAGGTCGGCGACCCGGTCCCGGTCCGCGTCGGCCGCGGCCGGCTCGGGCGGGCCCGCCAGGCGCAGCCCGGCCAGCTCCACGACGGCACGTCCGGCCGCGTCGAGGACCACCACATCGGCCTCGGGCCGCCCGTCCGAACCGGCCCGGACCTGACCCCGCAGCAGCCGTACGGTGCCCTCCACGGCGGCGCGGACCCGGACCGACGCGATGGCGGCGGGCAGCGGTTCGCCGTCCCCTCCCGCGTCGCCGTCGGCGTCGTCCGCGATCAGATGCAGTGCCAGCCGCAGCAGTTCGGCGGGCAGCCGGTGCCGGGAGGCGCCGTCCGCCAGTTCCACGGTGACGTCCGCACCGCCCCGGCCGCTGCCGGCCGCCCGAACCCCGAGCGCGGGGAAACGCTCGGCCAGCGTGGCCCTGAGGGGTTCGTCGTCGGCGAGCGCCGACGGGTCGGGAGCGCTCGCGGTGGGCCCGTGCGACCCGTCGGTCGACGCGGTCAGCGCGAGCCCGTCGCCGTCACCGGACAGCCGGCGCAGCACGACCGTGCCCTGCCGGGTGTCGACGACGGCCTGGAGACCGGCACGACCGTCCTCGTCCGCTCGCGGCGGCGTGCCGAACCGCACGTCGTGGAGCACCGGGGCGGGGGAGCCCGTCGCCGCGGCCCCGGCGAGGGCGGCCTCCAGGAGCGCGGGCGCCGAGACCGTCGTACCGGCTCCGGCGCCGCTGACCTGCCACGGGCTGCGGGTGCCGTCGACCGTCACGGGGAGCAGCGCCGTCCACGGCGCGGTCGTCGGACGGACCGGCGCGCCGACGAGGGAGCCCGAGCCGCCGGCACGGTCCACCGGCGTGTCCTGCAGCCAGTGCTCCTTGCGCTGCCACGGATAGCCGGGCAGGTCCACCACCGCGCGTCCGGGTCCGGCGAACGCCGCCCAGTCGACCGGGACGCCCTGCGCGTGCAGCGCGCCCAACGAGCACAGCAGCGTGCCCACTTCGTCCTCATCACGGACGAGGGAGGGCAGCACCAGAGGCTGACCCACACCGGCGGCCCGCAACGACTCCTCGGTGCCGGAGACCAGCACGGGATGCGGGGACACCTCCACGAACACCCGGTCCTGCGGGTCCTCGACCGCGCTCACCGCGTCCTGGAAGAGCACGGTGTTGCGCAGATTGCGGCCCCAGTACTCGGCGGTGAGCTCGGATCCCGCCACCTCGCGGCCCTCGACCGAGGAGTAGACCGGGATACGGGCCTCGGCGGGCACCAGATCCGCGAGCCCCGCCACCAGCCGCTCACGCAGCGGCTCCATCAGAGGCGAGTGCGGGGCCACCGGCACCTTGACCCGGCGGACGAACACATTCGCCTCGGTGAGCTCCTCGGCCAGCTCCTCCAGGGCGTCGACATCGCCCGCGACGACCGTGGTGCGCGGCCCGTTGATCGTGGCGACGCCCAGCTTGTCCTCGTACAGCACCAGATACGGCGCCAGTTCCGCACGGGGCAGTCCGACGACGATCGAACCGCCGGTGCCCACGAGCGTGTCGAGGAGCCGCGAGCGCAGGCACAGGATCTCCGCGGCCTGCGCCAGGGTCAGTGCCCCGGCGGCCCAGGCGGCGGCCACCTCGCCCATGCTGTGTCCGACGACCGCCTCGGGCACCACGCCCCAGCTGCGCCACAGGGCGACCAGGCCGACCTGCACGGTGAAGATGAGTTCCTGCGGGATGCCTTCGTCGAAGGGGCGGCTGTCCGGCTCGCCGCGCAGCGAGGCCAGCGGGGACCAGGCGATCCACTTCCGCATCTCCTCCTCGCAGGCCAGCACCGCGTCCCGGAACACCGGCTCGCTCTCGAGGAGCCGGCGGCCCATTCCCGCCCACTGGGAGCCGAATCCGGAGAAGACGAACACGCAGGAGCGCTCCAGCTCGGCCGTGCCGGTGAGGACCTGGGAGTGCTCCTCGCCCTTGCTCAGGGCACGCAGCGCGGAGCGGACGCCGACCACGTCCCGGCCGACGACGACGGCCCGGTGGTCGAGGTGACTGCGGCGCGCCGACGCCGTGTACGCCAGGTCGGCGAGGGCGGTCGCGTCGCCCGGCTCCAGCAGCGCGAGGTACTGCTTCGCGGCCGCGGGCAGCGCTGCCTCCTGCGCGGCGGACAGCGGCAGCGCGAAGCGTGCCGGGGGCTCGCCGCCGCTCTTCGCGGACGCCGGTGCCTGGGCGACCAGGACGTGCGCGTTGGTCCCGGTGAACCCGAAGGAGCTCACCCCCGCGACCCTGCGCCGGCCGTCCTCGGGCCACGCCTCCATGCCTTCGGCGATCTCCAGGCCCAGCCGCTCCCAGGCGACCTGCCGCGTCGGCGTGGTACTCACCCCGATGTGCGGCGCGATCCGGTCGTGATGCACCGACAGGACCGCCTTGATGAGCCCGGCCATGCCGGCCGAGGCCTCCAGATGCCCGATGTTGGGCTTGGCGGATCCGACCAGGAGCGGGGCGCCGTCGGCCCCTTCGGGGCGCAGCGCCTGGGCGAGCGCCCGCAGTTCGACGGGGTCGCCGAGCGGTGTGCCCGTGCCGTGCGCCTCGGCGTAGCCGACGTCGCGTCCGGTCAGTCCCGCCTGGCGCAGGGCCTGTTCGATCAGCGCGCGCTGCGCCGTGCCGTTCGGCACGGTCAGTCCGCTGCTCGCCCCGTCCTGGTTCACCGCGCTGCCGGGCAGCACGGCGTAGATCCGGTCGCCGTCGGCGAGTGCGGTCGACAGCCGCTTCAGGACGACCGCGCCGGACCCCTCACCGCGCAGATAGCCGTCGGCCGCCTCGTCGAACGTACGGCAGTGGCCGCTGGGGGAGAGGGCGCCGCCGGCCGACACCGCGACCGGGATCACCGGACTGAGGATCACGTTGACGCCACCGGCCACCGCGAGGTCGCTCTCGCCCTGGCGCAGGCTCTGCATGGCCAGGTGCACGGCGGTGAGCGAGGACGAGCAGGCGGTGTCCACTGCCATGCTCGGCCCGGTCAGGCCCAGGAAGTAGGAGAGCCGTCCGGACGCTCCGGCGAAGGAGTTCCCGGTGCCGTAGTAGAGGTCGACGTCCTGGAGGTGGCTGCCGACGTGCTGCGCGTGGTCCGCGCTGTTCATGCCGACGAACACACCCGTCGCCGAACCGCGCAGCCGGTCGCGGGTCGCGCCGGCGTCCTCCAGCGCCTCGTAGGCCACTTCGAGGAAGAGCCGGTGCTGCGGGTCGAGGCTGCGGGCCTCGCGGGGCGAGACCCGGAAGAACGCCGCGTCGAAGCCGCGTACGTCGTCGAGGTACCCGCCGCGCAGCGAGGTCATCGTGCCGGGCGTCCACGGTCCGTCCGACAGGAAGGCCTGGCCGTCCCAGCGGTCCGCGGGCACGTCGCGGATGACCTCGCGGCCGTCGAGCAGGAGCCGCCAGTAGTCCCGCACCGTGGGGCTGCCGGGGAACCGGCAGCTCATGCCGACCACCGCGATCGGGTCGTCGGCGGGCGCGGGCGCGCCGGCCTGCGGGGTCTGCGTCCGGTCGGTCGTGGCGAGTTCCGCGGAGGACGGCCGCGGCGCCTTCTTCGCGAGCACCTGCGGCAGCAGATGGTCGACCAGCTCGTCCAGGCAGGGGCGTTCGAAGGGGGTCGACAGCGGGATGTCCAGGCCGACCCGCATCCCCAGGCGGTCCACGAACTCCACGATGCTCAGCGAGTCCAGACCGAGGTCGGCGAAGCCGCGCCGGGGCGGGATGCGCCGGCCCGGGTCCTGGCCGAGGGTCTCCGCGAGCACCTCGGACGTCGTCCGCATCAGGGTCCTGCGTTCGCGGTCGGCGTTCGCCGCGTCCGGTGCGGGGTCGGGCGCCGTGGCGTCCAGGGTGTTCCCGGCCTCCGTCGTGGCCGGGCCGGTTCCGGTCCCGTCCGCCACCGCTCCCGCCGGGGGATGGTACGGGGCGGTGACGGACGAGGCGGCTTCCCGGCCGGCCCCGAGGGGGGTGGGGGCGGCGGCCGGGGCGGTGCCGCCGGAGCCGAGGGGCTCCGGCGGGTTCGTGGCGGTGTCTTCGGGCGTACCGCCGAGGTCGAGTTGGCGGGCGGGCCCGAGCGGCCTGCCCGAGGGGTCGAGCAGTTGTACGGCGAGCCGGGCGGGCGCGGCCCGTGCGTCGGGTCGCGCGGCCGGCGCGTACTGCGTGCCGGGGGTCACGTCGGGCAGCCAGAACGACTCGTGCTGCCAGGGGTGCGGGGGCAGCTCCGTGAGCCGGCCCGGGACGAGGTCCGCCCAGCGGACGTCGGCGCCGGCGCAGTGCAGGGCGGCGAGCGAGGAGAGCATCGTCGCCGTGCCGTCGGTGTCCCTGCGCAGCGAACCGACCGCGACGCCCTGGCGCCGCAGTGACGTGAGGGCTTCGGTCAGCGGGCGTACGAGGGTGGGGTGCGGGCCGATCTCGACGAAGTCCGCGCCGCGGTCCTTCAGGAGGGTGCGTACGGCGGGCCAGAAGCGGACCGGGCGGAGCACGTTGGCTGCCCAGTAGGCCGCGTCCAGCGTGGCCGGGGGTTCGTCGGGCCACACGGTGGACACGAACGCCTCGGGCCGGTCGGCCGTCAGGTCGCCCAGTTCCGCGCGCAGTTCCTCGGCGAACGGCGCCATGGCCGGGCTGTGGAACGCGTAGTCGCCGGGCACGAAGCGGGCCGGGACGGACCGCTCGCGCAGCAGCGAGGCGATCGCCGTCAGATCGTCCTCGGAACCGGCGAGCACGGTGGCGCCCGGTCCGTTGACCGTGGCGACCGTGACCGCGCGGCCGGTCCCGGCGGCGGTCTCGGCCGCCTCCTCCTCGGAGAGTGCCACCGCGAGCATCCGCCCGGTGCCCGCGGCGGCGGCCATGATGCGCCCGCGCCGCACGGCCAGGTCGAGCGCCGTGGGCAGGTCGAGGGCGCCGGTGAAACAGGCGGCCGAGATCTCGCCGAGGCTGTGTCCGACGACCTTGGTCGGTTCCACGCCGCGCGAGCGCCACACCTCGGCCAAGGCCAACTGGACCGCTACGACGGCTGGTTGGGCGAGCTCGGTGGCGGAGAGATCGCTGTCGCCGAGCAGCCGGCGCAGGCCGGGCAGCCCCAGCTCGCGCAGGACGGCGTCGCCGCGTTCCAGACCCGCCGCGGCGACCGGGTCGCGGTCCCACAGGTCCAGGCCCATGCCGCGCCACTGTGAGCCCTGTCCGGAGAAGACGAACACGGTGTGGTGGCGGCGCCGGGGCTCTGCCGTGCCGGTGACGGTGCGCTCGTCCGGGGCGCCCTGGGCCAGGTCGAGCAGCGAGGAGCGCAGCTCGTGCGCGTCTGCGCCGATCACGGTGGCCCGTGCCTCGTGGTGGGTGCGGCGCACGGCCGCGGTGTGCAGCACGTCGGACAGCGGCTGCGGACCGTCGAGGGTCTCGGCGAGGTCCCGTGCGCGTGCCTGGAGGGCGGCCTCCGTGGAGCCGGAGAGCAGCAGCACCCGGGGGCCGTCCTGCGGGGGAGGGGCGGACTCGGGCGCGGGGGCCGGGGGTGCGGACAGCAGCAGGTGGGCGTTGGTGCCGCTGAGGCCGAAGGCGCTCACGCCGAACAGCGTGCCCGCGTCCTCGTCCAGCGGCCGGGCCTCGGCACAGACGCTCAGCGGGCCGTCGTTCCAGGGGATGGCGGGGTTGGGCGTGCCGAGGTGCAGCTGTGGCGGTATCACCCGGTGCCGTGCGGTCAGTACGGTCTTGATCAGCGCGGCCACGCCTGCGGCCGCGTCGGTGTGGCCGAAGTTGGCCTTGTGCGAGCCGATGTGGAGCTTGTGACCGGGGTCGCGGCCGGGCCCGAACACCTCGGACAGGGCGAAGGCCTCGATCGGGTCGCCGAGCGGTGTGCCCGTGCCGTGGGCCTCGACGAAGGCGACCTCGTGCGGGGTGGCGTCCGCGCGCAGCAACGCCTCCCGCAGCAGCGCCACCTGCGCGGAGGCGTTGGGCACGGTCAGGCCGGCGCTGCGGCCGTCGTGGTTGAAGGCGCTGCCCCGGATGACCGCGAGCACCCGGTCGCCGTCGGCGAGCGCGTCGTCGAGCCGCTTGAGCACGACGACGCCGCAGCCCTCGCCGCGGACGATGCCGTCCGCGTCGGCGGCGAACGGCTTGCACCGTCCGGTGGGCGACAGGGCCTGCACCTTGCTCATGAAGATGGACAGTTCCGGGGCGGCGAGGACGTTCACACCGCCGGCGAGCGCCGTGTCCGCCTCGCCGCTCGCGAGCGCCCGGCAGGCCAGGTGCACGGCCACCAGGGACGAGGAACAGGCGGTGTTCACGGCGAGTGCCGGCCCGTGCAGCCCCAGCGTGTAGGCGACGCGGCCCGGCGCGAAGCTGAACTCCTTGCCGCTCGCGTAGTACGGGTCGATGGCCTTCACACCGCGCGTCTTGGAGTGCAGCAGCGTGTAGTCCATGCCGAGCATGCCGAAGAAGACGCCGGTGCGGGAGCCGGCGAGCTGCGGCTTGGTGAGCCCGGCGTGCTCCAGGGCCTCCCAGGACACTTCGAGCAGGAGCCGTTGTTGCGGGTCCATCTCGCGTGCCTCGCGGAACGAGATGCCGAAGAAGTCGGCGTCGAACCGGTCGAGCCCCGGCAGCACTCCCGCATAGCGGCAGTAGCCGGTGCCCGGCGCGGCCCCGTCCTCACTGATGTACTCGGGTCCCCAGCGTTCGGGCGGGATCTCCCCGATGACGTCGACGCCGTCCCGCAGGACGTGCCAGAAGGAGTCGGGACCGTCCACCCCGCCCGGGTAACGGCACCCGATGCCGACAAGGGCTATGGCCGGATCGGTGGTGATTCCGTTGCGGGCGGGCATGGCTGATCCCCCTCCGGGAGTGCGACAGACAGTGGGTGCGGACGAGGTCCGGGGCCGGGTGGCGGGAGGGGCGTCCACGCCACCCGGGTCGTGCCCGGCAGCGGCCGGCTGCCGTGGTGCCTGCCGGCCGGGACGGGGCCGGTCGGGCCCTGGTCCGCCGGTGGCGGACCAGGCGGACCCGTGGAGCGCCGGCGGGGAGGTGCCGGTGCGGCTCCGTGGTGCCCGGTGTGTGCCGGGACTTCCCCGACGCCCTTAGAACTTGGCCGCCGCGGAGGGCGCCTTGAGCGTCCCCAGGTACTTGTGCCAGAGGTGGGTGGGGTCGTTCTCGACGGCCTCGACGATCTCCCGCATCGCGGCGAGGGCCTTGGGCTCACCGTCGTACACGTCGCCCTGGAGCATCTTGAGGACGTCCAGGCGGTAGCGCGGGTCCTGGACGAACGCGGTGAAGAGGATGTTGAGGCGGTAGTAGATCGAGATGAACTCGTACCAGTTGTTGACCGCGCCGCGGAGCGTGTTGACGTAGCCGTCGAAGCGCTCCTTGCGGAAGTCGCCGGCCTTGTGCGCCGCGATGATGTCGGCGGTGGCGAGGCGGGCGCTGTTGAGCGCGACGCTGACACCGCTGGAGAAGATCGGGTCGACGAACCGGGCCGCGTCGCCGATCATCACGAGGGAGTCGTCGGCGATCTTGGTGAGCGCGTAGCTGTAGTCGCCCTCGGCCTTGAACTCCTTGACCCGCTTGGCGTTCTTCAGCGCGTCCTGGAGGGCGGGACGGCTCCCGATGGTGTCCCAGAAGAAGGTCTCCAGGTCGTTCTTGGCCTCCTTGAACCGGGCCTTCTGGGTCACGACACCTATGGACGTGATGGTGTCGGTGATCGGGATCTGCCAGACCCAGGTGTCCTCCAGCGGGAGGAAGTGGATGAAGATGTAGTCCGCCTGGTCCTTGTTGACCGCGAGGGCCTTGCGGTCGAAGTCGTCGAACCAGGCGTGCACCGCGTACTGGTTGAAGACCGGGTCCGGCTCCTTCACCTTGAGCTGGCTGCCCATCATGGTGCGCCGGCCGCTCGCGTCGATGACCATGCGGACGGGGACGCCGACCGGCTGGTTGCCGACCTTCGCCTGGATGACGGGGCGGTCCCGGTCGGTGAAGTCGACCCGGTTCACGCGCACGCCGTGGTAGACCTTCGCGCCCAGGCTCTCCGCGTGCTGGAGCAGGATCTGGTCGAACTTGCTGCGGTCCACGTGGAAGGTGTGGTCCCGGTCGACGCCTGCCTGGTCCCGCTCGCTGAACAGGACCTCGGCGGCGCGGAAGTCGTGGTCCAGGCCCTGGAAGCCCATGTGGTCGATGTCTCGGTCCTCCGCGGAGGTCCAGGCGGCGCCGTACTTCTTGGGGAAGCCCGCGGCCTCGACCTTCTCCATGGCGCCGGTCTCGATGAGCACCGGAGTCGTGGCCGGGACCAGCGACTCGCCGACGTGGTCGCGCGGAAAGGTCTCCGATTCGAAGACCACCACGGACAGCCCCTCCTTGGCGAGGTAGGAGGCGGCGGTGGAGCCGGCCGGTCCGCCGCCGATGATGCCGATGTCGTAGTCGTAGTTCGCCGATGTCTCGGACAACGTGATCTCCTGTCGCGAATTCGGGTGGGTGACGCTGTGCCGTGGCCGCGAGGGCCCGTCGGGCAGGCCCTGGATCAGTGAGCGGGTGTGCGCAGGGACAGCAGCAGGTCGGTGATGCTGTCGAGGTTCTGGAAGTTGGTGCCGGTCAGCTCGGTCGGCGGGATGTTCGTCCCCAGCTCGTCCCGGATGAAGGTGAGCAGCTGAGCGGTGTTGATCGAGGTGAGGATGCCCCACTCGAGCAGCGGGGTGTCCGGGGCGATGCCCTGGGCGTCGGGCTCCGCGAGCAGCCGCTCCTGGATGAACTCGGTGAGCTGGCCGATCAGTTCGTCGCGGTCACTGGCCACGCCGTACCTCCAAAAGACGCGTTGACGGGCGGGTGTCCCGCCGGGTGGACCAACGGAGTTCAACAGCCGTTGATTTCAACACCTGATGATGTCATTTCTCGATGAACTCTACTAGTGTTGAGTTCATCGTCAAGAGGCCAACGGACAGTGATGACCGACTGGTTGGAGATGCGATGACCCAAGTGATGACCCGGACCACGACCACGCGCAGGCTCGGACCGCCCGCCGGAGAAGTCCACGTCTGGGCTGTGCGGGAGCCCGGCCCCGGGAACGAGAAGGCGCTCTGGCGCTGTCTGGCCCTGCTCTCGCGGGGGGAGCTGCGCCGCTGGCGCACCATGGTGCCCTCGCAACGCGCGCTCCACGCCTCGGCGCACGCCGCGCTGCGCTCGGTGACCGCCGCCTACGCGGGACGGCATCCGTCCGAAGTCGCCTTCGTGCGGGGCAGGCTGGGAAAGCCCCATGTGGCCGGTGACCCGGGCCTGCGGGTCAGCCTGGCGCACACCGAGGGCATGTCCCTGGTGGCGGTCAGCCGCGACGGCCCCGTCGGCGTCGACGTCGAACGGATCAGACCGCTCCGGGACCCCGCCGGACTGCGTCGCCAGGTGCTCTCCGACGAGGAGGCCGAGCGCTGGCCCGCCGACCGCGAAGGCCCCCTGAACAGTGGCCTGTTCACCCACTGGGCGTGCAAGGAAGCCGTCCTCAAGGCCCTCGGCAGCGGGCTAGCGGGCGACCTCACCGCCGTGCGGGTCGACCCGGGCGCACGGCGCGAAGGAGCCGTCCGGGTGCACGCCGCGCCCGGCTCCGCCGCACGCGCCTGGAACCTCCGGCTCGTCGACGTCGGCCCCGAGTTCCGGGCCGCCGTGGCCGTCGCGGGCGGAGGCGGAACCGTCCGGCTCTTCGCCCTCGAACCGGGCGAGCGGCCCCAGCTCCCTTTCCGGTCGGGTCCTCGGGGCGCCGACGCCCGGTCGCTGCCCGCTTCCTCGGGAGCCGGTGTCCGCTGTGTGTCCGGTGCCTCGGGCGGTCCGCCTGCGTCCGGTCCGTCGGGCGGTGGGACCCGGTCCTTGCCCGGTTCTTCGGTTGCCGAGGCCCGCCCTCCGACCGGCTCTTCGAGCGGGCCCGTCCGGTCCGCGTCCGCGGCGCCGCCCGGTGCTCCGCAGCCCTCAGTGCGCCCCTGGCCCTCGCGGTCGGCGAGCCCTTCGGAGTCCGGGGACCGGCCGCGACCCGCCACCGGCTCCCACCCCACGAAGGAGACCCCGTCATGCCGCAGCTGAGTACCCCCGGCCCCGACTCCGACGCCGTGGCCGAGGATGCCCCCCAGGACCTCCCCACACTGCTGTGCCTGCCGCACGCCGGCGGCGCCGCACGGGCCTTCGCCGGCCTGGAGGCGGCGCTGCCGGGGGCGGCACGGACGGCCCTGCTGGAACTGCCCGGCCACGGCAGCCGGATGGCCGAGCCGGTGCGCGACGACTTCGGCGCGGTCTTCGAGGACCTCATCCGCAGCTCCGCACCGCACACCACCGGGCAGTACGTGCTCCTCGGGCACAGCATGGGCGCGGCGTTCGCCTACGAGGCGGGCCGCTACTGGAGCGCCCTGGGCCGCCCCCCGGCCGGAGTCGTCGTGGTCGGCCGCAACGGCCCCACGGCCCGGCGCATCCTGCCCGACCTGCACACGCTGTCGGCCCCGGCCTTCCTGGAATCCGTACGCCGGCTCGGCGGAACCCCGCCGCAGCTCTTCGAACACCCCGAGCTGATCAAGCTGTTCACGCCGGTGCTGCGCGCCGACTTCACCATCTCGGAGACGTACACACCGCTGCCCGGGCCGCCGCTCGACTGCCCGCTGTGGGTGTGCGCGGGCGTCGACGACCCGATGGTCGACGACGCGGGACTGCGCGACTGGGAGCATCACGGCGCCGGTGACGTCGCCATCGAGTGGCTGCCCGGCAACCACTTCATCCTCGACGACCCGGCCTTCCACGCGTACGTCGCGGGCGTGCTGCGGACCCTGCCGCGCACCGGCACGACGCACTGACGGCCGGACCGCCCCCGGGTGCGCGCCGCCCGGGGGCGGTGGCCTGCCCTCCGCCCCGAGGGCGGCCTGGGCGGTGGCCTGCTCTGCCGGGCCGAGGGCGGCCTGGGCGGTGGCCTCACGCGTCGGGGCCGACGACGCCCGGGGACCGGCGGTGCTCCGAGGCCTACGAGCACCCGGGGCGACGGCCGACCCGACACGGCGGGACACGGCCGCCGCACGGCACGCCGCCGGCCCTCGCCCCGATGCGCAGGGGAGGGCCGGCGGCGGTGGGAGGGGCCGGTTCAGGCGGCGGAGTGGGCCTGGAGTTCGGAGAACTGGGCCCGCCAGTACGCCAGCGGCGTGTGGGTGGCCGAGATGTCGCCGTGCACCAGGCGGCCTATCAGGACCTGGTGGTCGCCCGCCAGATGACTGCTCGTCAGGACGCACTCGGCGAACGCCACGGTGTCGTCGAGCACCGGCGCCTCGGTGCGCTTGCCCGGCGTCCACCCGACGCCCTCGAACCGCTCGGGCACCGGTGACGCGAAGGTGCGGGCCGTCTCGGTCATGCCCGCGGACAGGAAGTTCACCGCGAACACCGAGCTGTCGTGGATCGCCTGGAGGGTCGCGCTGGGCTGTTTCACACAGACCAGGAGCAGCGGCGGCGAGGCCGACACGCTGCACACCGCGCTGCAGGTCAGACCGCGCGGTTCGCCGTCGGCGGTGAGGCTGGTGACGACGCTCACCCCGGTCGGCAGCGACCCCATCACCGAACGGAAGGTGTGCAGGTCCACCTGGTCCGGCAGGGGATCGGAAGTGCTGAGTCGTTCAGACATGGGCAGGTCCTCGTCTCTGAGGCCGAGGCGGGTCAGGGCCGCGGAGCTCATCGGGGTTCACCGGGAGGCGTTCGTCGGACGGTGCCGGTCGTCGGGCATCGGGATCACCGGGCGTCGAGCGAGGTGATCTGCCTGAGCAATGCCTGACGGTCCGTCTTGCCGTTGCCCGTCAGGGGGAGTACGGGCAAGCAGTGCACGGCGTCGACCACCATGTACAGCGGCAGCCGGTCGGCGCAGTCGCGCTTGATCTCCAGGAGGCCGGGCCCCTGCGGACCCTCCGGCACCACCACCGCGTGGATCTTCGCGTCCAGGCCGTCGCCCACCACGACGCACGCCGCGGAGGCGACCTTGGGGTTGGCGGCGACGACGGCCTCGATGTCGCCGAGCTCGATGCGGTGCCCGCGCACCTTGACCATGTGGTCGCGGCGGCCCACGTACTCCAGCATGCCGTCGGGACCCATCCGGCCGATGTCACCGGTGAAGTACGGGCCCTTCTGTGGCTCCTGGCCCCAGTAGCCGAGCATGACCGTGGGGCCGCTGACCACGATCTCGCCCTCGCGCTCGCGCGGCGGGTGGAGCCGGATGCGGTCGCCGCTGACCGCGGTGCCGATGGGCAGCGGACGGGTGCTGCCCAGGTCGCGGTCGGTGACCTCGTAACTGGTGCAGACGTTCGTCTCGGTCGGCCCGTACCAGTTCAGCATCCGCACGTCCGGCCACGCCTTGCGCAGCTCGTGGACCTGCTGAACGGGGAACGGCTCCCCGGCGAAGACGCACACCCGCAGATCCTGCGGCGGCTCGTCGGTGAGCAGTTCGCCGCGCTGCATCATCAGGACGAGCGCGGACGGCACCGAGTACCAGACGGTGATCCGCTCGCGGCGCAGCAGCGCGCCGAGCTGGGCCGGGTCGTAGGCGAGTCCCTCGGGCACCAGGACCACGGACGCGCCGGCGAGGAAGGTCGCGTACAGGTCGAAGACCGACAGGTCGAAGTTGAACGGCGCGTGGTTGGAGAGCCGGTCGTCCGCGGTCACGCCGACCTCGCCGGCGGCCCATTCGACGAAGGAGAGGGCGTTGCGATGGCTGATGCAGACGCCCTTGGGGTCACCGGTGGAGCCCGAGGTGTAGAGGATGTAGGCGGGCTCGTCGGGCTCGTTCTCGTACGGCGGCGGAGCGTCCTCGGGCGGTGCCTCCGCACGCACCTCGGCGAAGGAGGCGATCGGCAGGGCCTCGTCCCAGTCGGTGTCCGCCGCGCGGCGGATCCCGTCCGCGTCGGCCACCACCAGGGCCGGGGTGCAGCCCTCCGCGATCCGCCGGACCCGGGCCGCCGGGTTGTTGGCGCTGACCGGCGCGTAGATCGCGCCGATGCGCAGCGCGCCCTGCATGAGGGCGATGGCGTCGAGGGTCTTGTGGGTCCACAGCACGACGCGGTCGCCGGGGCGTACCCCGCGACGGTGCAGTGCCGCCGCGTACCGGTCGGCGAGGTCGTCCAGCTCGCGGTAGCTGAACACCCCCTGGGAGGAGCGCACGGCCGGGGCGTCCGGGGCGCGCCGGGCCGAGTCGATGACGAGCTGATGGAGCCTCACAGTCCTATCTCCTTCACTATCAACTGACGCTGGATGTCCGAGGTTCCGGAGAAGATCGTGCTGGGCACCGCGTCGCGCAGCGCGGCCTCGACACCGTCCTCGCGCAGATAGCCGCGACCGCCGAAGACCCGGACCGCGTCGGCGGCGGAGGCCAGGACACCCTCGGACACGGCCAGTTTCGACAGGGCGATGTGCAGCACGGACGGGTCCTTCCGGTCCATCGACCAGCAGGCGCGGTACAGCAGCAGCCGGGCGCTCTCCAGGCGCACCTTCATGTCGGCGATCCGGTTGGACACCGACTGGAAGTCGCCGATCCTGCGGCCGAACTGACGGCGTTCGCGCGCGTGCGTGACGCACTGGTCGAGGAGCCTGTCGAGCAGGCCGATGTACAGGGCGAAGAGGCAGGCGCGTTCCCAGCCCATGGAGTGCTGGAAGATCGCCGCGCCGGCGCCGGCGCCGCCGAGCACCTGCTCCTCGGGCACGAAGCAGTCCTCGAAGGTGACCGGTCCGGCGGGGCAGGAGTGCAGGCCCATCTTCTCGTAGGGCTTGCCGACGACGACGCCGGGTGTGTCCCGGTCGACGACCAGACCCGTGACACCGAGGAAGCCGGCCTTGGGGTTGACCGTCGCGTACGTGACGAACACGTCGGCGGCGGGTCCGTTGGAGACGAAGCTCTTCGTGCCGTTGAGGACGAGACCGCCGTCGGTGGGGGTCGCGGTCATCGCGAGCCGCGAGGAGTCGGATCCGGCCTCCGGCTCCGTCATCGCGTTGCCCGCGATCAGCCGGCCGGCGGCCAGCTCGGGCAGCAGCCGGCGGCGTACGGAGTCGCTGCCGAACCGCTCGATCGGTACGGCGCAGGCGAAGGTGTGCGCCGCCGCACCGAAGACCAGACCGGTGTCCGCGCAGCCGCGGCCCACGGCCTCGACGACGCGAGCGGTGTCGAGCGCGCCGAGCCCCTGTCCGCCGAACTCCTCGGGCAGACAGGACCCGAGCATGCCGATCTCGCCGAGCCGGAGCCAGTCCTTGCGGGTGTAGAAGCCGTGGCCCGCGCCGGGCGGTGCGGGGAAGGCCGCCCGAGTCGACTCCAGTACCTCGTCGTAGCGGGCCTGTTGGCCCTCGTTCCAGCCGAACTCCACATCTGCTCCTGGGGTACGGGGAAGGGGGCGCCCTCCCTCATCGGATGCTGGTCAGTTCTGCTCGGGGCAGTGGCGCAGGTTGCGCGGGCCCACGTAACGCAGCCGTGGATGGATGCGTCCCTGGCGGGCGCGCTGCTCCTCGACGTGGGCGAGCCAGCCGGGGACCCGGGCCGCCGCGAACATCGGGACGAACAGGTCGGAGGACATGCCCAGCAGGTGGTAGATCGCGGCCGCGTAGCAGTCGACGGTCAGATAGGGGCGGGGCCCCTTGGACGGGTGGGCCGCGGCCCGTACGGCGTCCAGGACCCGCAGGAGGCGGTCGCCGCCGGGGCCCGCGTTGAAGCGCCGGGCGGCGTCGCGCAGCGGCCTGACCCGGGGGTCCTCCTCGGCGGGTGCGACGGGCCGGGTACGGGTGGCGGACGCCTGGTCGGCCCGCCCGCGCAGATACGCGGCGGCCGTGTCCGGGCTGCCGTCCTCGCGGGCCAGGTCGATCACCTGGTGGGCGGCGCCGCCGTGCAGCGGCCCGGTGAACGTGGCGAGCGCGACGGTGATGGTGGCGAAGGTGTCGGCGCCGGTGCCCGCCGCGACGCGGGCCGCGAACGCCGAGGCGTTGCAGCCGTGTTCGGCCTGGAGGATCAGGCAGAGGTCGACCAGCCGTACCCGTTCCGGGTCGTGCGGCAGCCCGAGCATGTAGAGGATGTTCTCGGCGTGCGACAGCTCGGGCGCCGGTTTCGGCAGCCGCCGTCCGGCGCGGGCCGCCTGCTGGGTCGCGAAGATCGTCGGAATGCGAGCGACCAGGCGCTCGCGCAGGTCGATGTGGGCGGCCGGGTCGGCGTTGGCCTCCGCGGCGACGCCGAGCGCGGGCACCGCGGTACGCAGCACCGAGGAGGTGCTGGAGCCGGCGTTGAGCACCAGGTTCGTGGCGACCATGGGCGGCAGTTCACGAGCGGCGGCGAGCCGGGCCCTGAAGGCGCTCAGCTCCTCGGCGTCGGGCAGCCAGCCGCGGATCAGCAGGTGCACCACCTCCTCGAAGGTGACCCGGCCGATCAGTTCCTCGATGGGATAGCCCCGGTAGGCGAGCCTGCCGCGGACCGGGTCGACCTCGGAGATGCCCGTCTCGCCGACGACCACGTCGGAGATGTCGGTGAGCTCCTGCACGGCGGCCGGCGGCACGGGGCCGGGCAGGGCGGGTGCGATGGCGGAGGCGTCCGGCGGGGCCTTGATGTACGAGAGTTCGGCGAGCCGTTCGTCGTAGAAGGCGCGCAACTGCCCGACCGAGTGGATCTGTTCGATGAGGCGGTCGTCGAGGGTGGTGCCCAACTCGTGTTCCAGGTGGACCTGGAGTTCCACTGCGGTGAGGTCGTCCCAGCTGGCCACGGCGCGGAGCTGCATCTCGTCGCCGATGAACTCCGACGGCATGTCGAAGACGCGGGAAAGAGTGCTGATGACGGGGTGCACCTGGGCCATCTCCTTGTCTGTGCGTCGCCTCTCCTGCGGGTGCCGAGCGACGAAGGGGGGGTGGTGTCACGCGTCGCGGACCGTCTCGGCCCTCGGCTTTGGGGACGGGCGGGCGCCGGTCCCCGGGCAGGGCCGGCGCGGGCAGGGCGGAGCCTGCCCGGGAACCGGGCGCGCGGGGCCTGACCGGCGGGGCGGCCCGGCGTCAGGGCCGCGCCCGGTCATCCGGCCAGGTCGGATGCCTGCTCGTCGGCCGGACCGGGGATCCGGACCAGCGGGGAGGCCTTGGCCGGGCCGGCGACGAGGTCCATCCGGGAACGGGGGAGGACGAAGGGGAGGAGGGGGCCGGTCATGGCCGTGGTGATCAGTGCCATCAGGACCATCTCGGTGAACAGGGTCCGGTCGAGCACGCCCAGGCTGAGTCCGACGCCGAGGATGATCAGTTCGGTCAGGCCCCGGGTGTTCATCAGGACGCCGACGCCCGTCGACTCGCGCCAGGTGAGCCCGAAGGACTTGGCCGGCAGTCCCGCTCCGAACAGTTTGCCGAGGATGGCGGCGGTGAGGATGAGACCGAGCTCGCCCCAGGCGGTGAGCGACATGCCGGCGACGTCGACGGAGAGTCCGGTGACGATGAAGTAGACGGGCAGCATGAGTTCACCGGCGTGCTGGATGGGGCGGAGCATCTTCTCCTCCAGCAGCGCCGTGGGCCTGCGCGGCATGACCAGGCCGAAGGCGAAGGCGCCGAAGATGGGGTGGATACCGATCTTCGACGTCGTGTACGCGGACAGCAGTACGCCCGCCGTGACCAGGGCCGCCAGATACAGGCCGGTGCCGCGCCGGGACATCCAGGCGACGGCCCGGGCGAGCAGCGGGCGGACGACACCGATCATCGCGGCGCCGTAGCCGGCGGACATCCAGAGGGTGTCGGTGAACCCGGAGGGGCCGGAGGCGGTGACGATGGCGACGACCCCGGCCAGCAGGCACCAGGCGAGGACGTCGCCGAAGGCCGCGCTGGTCAGTGCGAGCGCCCCTATCTTCGTGCGGCTGAGGTTGTTGTCCTTGAGGATGCGGGCGAGCACCGGGAACGCGGTGATCGACATGCTGACGCCGAGATAGAGGGCGAACGAACTGAAGGGGACCTTCTCGCCGTTGACGTGCGAGTGGTTCTGGTAGATCAGCGCGGCGACCCCGAGGCCGAGCAGCATCGGGGCGAGGATGCTGCCCGCGGTCACCCCGGCGACGGAGCTCTTCCTGCGCCGCATCGTCGTCCAGTCGAGTTCCCAGCCCACGGTGAACATGAACAGGAGCAGGCCGATCTGGGCGACCATCGACAGTAACGGCCTTACCTCGTCGGGGAACAGACGGTCCGTCGGGTTCCCGGGCAGCAGTCCCAGCAGGCTGGGGCCCAGCAGGATGCCCGCGGTGATCTCGCCGATCACCGCGGGCTGGCGTATACGTCGTGCGGCATGCGCGAGGGCCGTACCCGCGATCAGGATGACGGCGATGCCGGCGATGGCGGTGGCTTGCAGTGCTTCGGCGGCGTGCGGATGCGTCACGGCATGTCCTCCGGCATCGGAAATGGTCTCGTCTTGAACTTAATTCACTGCCCGTTGAACTCAACTGATGATGAGTTTTGCACGCGGCGCGGTGCGCACACAAGAGGCGTCGACGGGATGTCCGCCCCGAAGTCAAGAGCCGTGCCGGGCAAAGGGATCGGGGCTTGCCCGGGTCTCCGCTTCATGCAAAACTCCCTACTTGTTGAGTTCACTGATTGTTGAGTTCTTGTCGAGTGTGAACCGCGGAAGGTGGTGCCTGACCATGCGCGAACTGGTGGAGGTGATCGAGTCCCCGGACTCGGCGCCGGCCGATCTGGCGGCCCTGGGAGTCCCCGAGTCCTTCCGGGCGGCCGTCCTCCACAAGGAGGAGATCGGCATGTTCGAGGGAGTGGAACTGCGCGACCGGCGCCCCGCCGACTCCATCCACATCCAGGACGTGCCGACCCCCGCCCCGGGACCGGGTGAGGTGCTGGTGGCCGTCATGGCCAGCGCCGTGAACTACAACACCGTCTGGAGCGCCCTGTTCTCGCCGGTCCCCACCTTCGCCTTCCTGGAGCGCTACGCGCGCCTCGGCGGTCTCGCCGGCCGGCACGACCAGCCGTACCACGTCATCGGCTCCGACCTCGCCGGAGTGGTCCTCAAGTGCGGGCCCGGAGTGCGGCGTTGGAGCACCGGCGACCGCGTCGTCGCGCACTGCGTCTCCGTCGAACTGGAGGACGCCGAGGGCCACGGCGACCCCATGCTCGACCCCGAACAGCGCATCTGGGGCTTCGAGACCAACTACGGCGGACTCGCCGACCTCGCCCTCGTCAAGGCCACCCAGCTGCTCCCGAAGGCCGAACACCTCACCTGGGAGGAGGCGGCCTCGCCCGGCCTGGTGAACTCCACCGCCTACCGTCAGCTCGTCACCCCGAACGGCGCCGGCATGAAGCAGGGCGACAACGTCCTCGTCTGGGGCGCCGTCGGCGGACTCGGCTCGTACGCCACCCAGCTCGCGCTGGCCGGCGGCGCCCACCCCATCTGCGTGGTCTCCTCCCCCGAAAAGGCAGCACTCGCCCGGGACATGGGCGCCGAACTGATCATCGACCGCAAGGAGGAGGGTTACCGCTTCTGGCGGGACCCGCACACCCAGGACCCGAAGGAGTGGAAGCGCTTCGGCAAGCGCATCCGCGAGCTGACCGGCGGCGAGGACGTCGACATCGTCTTCGAGCACCCCGGCCGCGAGACCTTCGGCGCCTCGGTCTACGTCACCCGCAAGGGCGGCACCATCGTCACCTGTGCGTCCACCGCCGGCTACACCCACGAGTACGACAACCGCTACCTGTGGATGAGCCTCAAGCGGATCATCGGTTCGCACTGCGCCAACTACCGCGAGGCGTGGGAGGCCAACCGGCTCGTCACCAAGGGCAGGATCCATCCCACGCTGTCCCGGACGTACGCGCTCGACGAGGTGGGCCGAGCCGTCCAGTCCATCCACCGCAACGAGCACCACGGCAAGGTCGGAGTGCGCTGTCTCGCCCCCGCCGAGGGACTCGGCGTCACGGCCCCCGAATTCCGCGCACTCCACGAGAGTGCCATCAACCGCTTCCGCACCCCGCGGCCCAAGGCCACGGCGCCCGTACTGACTGAGGTCGCGGCATGAGCGCCCGGCACGACACCCTCGGCGTCGTCGGCCTGGGCACCATCGGCGGCGCGATCGCCGCCCGGGCCGCTGCGGCCGGACACCCCGTCCTCGTCCTCGACCCCGGTACGCGCACGAAGGAGCGGCTGTCACGGCTCCTCGACGCGACCCCCGAGGCGCGCGGACGCATCCGTCTCGTCGACCGCTGGGACGAACTCGCCCCCGCCGCCACGGTGCTGGAGGCGGTGCCCGAGCGCCGCGACACCAAGGCCGAGGTGCTGCGCGCCCTCGACCGGGCCTGCCCGTCCGCGACCGTGTTGGCCAGCACCGCCGCGGCCCTCTCGCTCACCGACCTCGCGGCGGCCTCCGGACGCCCCGGACGAGTCGTCGGACTCCACCTCGCCCTGCCGACGGCCGGCCTCGCCGAGATCGGCCGCACGGTGATGACCGACGACAGCGCCCTCACCCGGATCCGCGACCTCGTCGACGGCATCGGCCTGGGCCGGGTCACCGTGGGCGACCGGCCCGGTCTCATCTCCACCGCGCTCCTGTTCGGCTTCCTCAACCAGGCCGTCACGATGTACGACCAGCGGCTCGCCGGCCGCGACGACATCGACGCGGCGATGCGCCACGGCTGCGGACTGCCCCTCGGACCGCTCGAACTCCTCGACCTCATCGGCACGGACACCGCCTGCGACATCCTCGACGTGCTGTCCGCCCGCTCGGCCGAGTCGTCGCTCCAGCCCGCCCGCAGACTGCGGCACATGGCGCTGGCGGGTCTGCTCGGCCGTAAGTCCGGACGCGGCTTCTACGACTACCGGCAACCCGCCGACGCCGCGAGCGCCGCCGCACCGCCCGCACCCGTCGGCCCGCCCGCGGACGACGCGCCGCGCACCGTCGGCGTCGTCGGCACCGGCACCATGGCCACCGGCATCGCCGAGGTCTTCGTCAAGAGCGGGATCGCCACCGTGCTCGTCGGCCGCACCGACGCACGTGCCAGGACCGCCCGGGAGGCCGTCGCCGCCTCGACGGCACGGGCCGTGCGCCGCGGAAAGCTGACCGAGGCCGAGAGGCAGGCCGCCCTGGAGCGGCTGACCCCCGTCGGCGACCGGAGCCGGCTGGCCGCCTGCGACCTGGTCGTCGAGGCCGTCGCCGAGGATCTGGAGGTCAAGAAGCAGCTGTTCGCCGAACTGGGCCGCCTCTGCCGGCCCGGCGCCCTGCTCGCCACCACCACCTCCAGCCTTCCCGTGATCGAGTGCGGTCTGGCCTCCGGACGCCCCGAGGACGTGATCGGGCTGCACTTCTTCAACCCCGCGCCCCTCATGCGGCTCGTCGAGGTGATCCCGTCACTGGAGACGGCGCCCCGACACGTCGACGCGGCACGGGAGTTGTGCGGCCGTCTCGGCAAGCACCCGGTCCAGTGCATGGACCGGCCCGGCTTCATCGTCAACGCGCTGCTCTTCCCCTACCTCAACGGCGCGGTGCGACTGACGGAGAGTCACTACGCCACCGCCGACGAGATAGACGAGGTGATGAAGCGGGGCTGCGGCTATCCGCTCGGCCCCTTCGAACTGCTCGACATCATCGGTCTGGACATCTCGCTGAGCATCCAGCGGGTCCTGCACGACGCCGACCGGCACCCCCGGACCGTTCCCGCACCCCTGCTGGGGCACCTGGTGGCCGCCGGCCGCGCAGGCCGTAAGTCCGGCGCCGGATTCCGGGTCTACGGCTGACCGCCCGCCCCGAGGAGGAAGTACATGACGAGCCAGGACTCCGACCGCAGCGCCGCCGACGCCCTCGGATGGGCCATGCTGGCCGAACTGACCGGCTGCGCCGACGTGGCCTGGGCCCTCGGCGGCCCCGCGCCCGGCGAACCCGCGGCCACTCCCGACACCGCGACACAGGACGGAGCGGAACGGTGACCGCGGTCGGCACCGGGGGAGGCACCGATACGACGGATCCGGACCCGGCGACCGGGGACGCGACGCCGGGCACGAGGGCGCCGGGCACGACGAGCCCGGGTGCGGCCACCGTCCGTGAGACCGCCGTGGCCGCTCGCGCCGCCGCCACCCGGCTGGCCACCCTCACGGGAGCGGAGCGGAACGCCGCGCTCACCGCCGTCGCCCGCGGGCTGACCGCGCGGGCCCCGTGGATCCTCGCCGCGAACCGGCAGGACGTGCGGGAGGCCGGCGACGCCGGGCGGTCCGCGAGCGCGCTGGACCGCCTCACGGTCACCGAGCGGCAGCTCGCCGGACTCGCGCGGACGGCGGACGCACTGGCGGCCGAGCCCGACCCGGTCGGCGGGACCACGAGCGGCTGCGTCATGCCCAACGGCCTCGAGGTACGGCGCGTGCGGGTACCCCTCGGAGTCGTCGCCGTGATCTACGAGGGACGCCCGAACGTGACCGTCGACGCCGCGCTGCTCTGCCTCAAGAGCGGCAACGCGGCCCTCCTGCGCGGGTCTTCCACGGCCCGGCACACCAACGCGGCCCTGGTGCACGCCATGCGGGAGGCCCTCGCCGACACGGCCGTGCCCGTCGACGCCGTCCAGCTCGTGCCCGGCACGACCCACGACAGCGTCCGCGAACTCATCTCCCTGCGCGGCCTGGTGGACGTCCTCGTCCCGCGCGGCGGACACGACCTCATCCAGGCCACCGTGCGTGACTCCGCGGTTCCGGTCATCGAGACGGGCGTGGGCAACTGCCATGTGTACGTGGACGAACACGCAGACCTGGACAAGGCGCTGGCGATCCTGCTCGACGCCAAGACGCAGCGGCCCTCCGTCTGCAACGCCGCCGAGTCGCTGCTCGTCCACGAGAAGGTCGCACCGGCCTTCCTGCCCCGAGCCCTGTCCGCACTCGCGGGCCACGGGGTGACCGTGCACGGCGACGAACGAGTACGGTCTCTCCACCCGTCGGTGGTGGCCGCCACCGAGGAGGACTGGGGGCGCGAATACCTCTCCCTGGATCTCGCCGCCGCCGTCGTCGGTTCCCTCGACGCGGCCGTCCGCCACATCAGGCGCCACGGCAGCGGACACACCGAGGCGATCGTGACCGACTCGCACAGCGCCGCGCGCCGCTTCGTCGCGGCGCTGGACACGGCGGTCGTCGCGGTCAACGCCTCCACCCGCTTCGCCGACGGCGGCGAGATCGGTCTGGGCACCGAACTCGGCATCTCCACACAGAAGCTGCACGCGCGCGGCCCGATGGGACTTACCGCGCTGACCACCACCAAGTACGTCCTCGTGGGCGACGGGCACATCCGGGGCGGAGCCGCCGCCCCGCTGCCCTAGATCGGGAGGTCCGGTCATGTACGTACGCATCATCACCGCGACGGAACCCGCGGGCCGGCTCCTCTACGAGGAGCAGCCGCGCCGGGAACGGCACGTGCTGCCGGCGCCACGGCCGAGGCTGGTGCTCGCCGGGGTCGACGACGACCCGGCCGAGTTCCACATCGTGCGCGGCATCGACTAGCGCCCCGACGCGGGGTGCCGCGCGCGCCTTCGGACCGGGAGGCGGGCGCGACGGTGTGTCCGGCCGGAGAGGGCGGCGGTCGACCCGAGAGGGGCGACCACCGCCCTCTCCGCCGTGTATCGGCCTCGGACCTTCAACGGGGGCGGAAAGCAGATGACTTGGACGTGTGCCGCCGGTCCCTGCCGGAGCGCCGAGAGGGCACTCCTGCACCGGCCGCCCACCGCACAGCCGGGGCGCGCGTGTGCGGCTCACTGGGTACGGCGGGGTACCGCGGGGCGGGCGTATGCGGCTGCTGTGTGGGACGCGGACAGGCATGTGTGGGGGTCGCCCAGCGGCCGGTGCGGTGAGGCGCGGCCCCCTCGCGGGAGCTTTCGGCTGCCGCACGGACGAGGGCAGGCATGTGTGTGGGGTGGCTCAGTGGCCGGTGTGGTGGGGGCGGTCCCCGTGCGGGCGTATGCGGTTGTTGTGCGGATGAGGGCAGGCATGTGTGTGGGGGGTGGCTCGGGCGCCGGTGTGGTGAGGGTGGTCCCGGCGCGGGCGTATGCGGTTGCCGCACGGATGAGGGCATGCATACGTGTGCGGGATGGCTCAGTGACCGGTGCGGTGGGGTGTGCTCCCCGTGCGTGCCTTCTCGGCTGCCGTGCCGACGAAGACACGTATGCGTGTGTGGGGCCGTTCAGTCGCCGGAGCGGTCCGGCGCGGTGCCCACGCGGGCGTACTCCGCCGCCGTCCGGATGCGGACACGCACGCGTGCCGGCGCGGGCGGAGGTGCCGCGTCGCCGGACGGCGCGGGCCGTACCAGCGGCACCAGATCGTCCTGATGGACGACCTCACGCGTGGAACGGCCCTGGAGCCGGGGCAGTTCGCGGGCGTCCAGGCCTGCCAGCCCGCGGGCCACCACTCGCCCGTTCTCGTCGAGCAGTTCGACCGGATCACCGGCCACGAAGTCCCCGTCGGTGTGCGTCACGCCGTCCGCGAGCAGCGGCCCGCGGCGCTGGAGGACGGCCCGGACGGCGGGCGGGGTGAGCCGTACCGTGCCCCGCGGGCTGCTCGCGTGCTCCAGCCAGAGCAGATGGTCGGCGGACCGCTCCCCGGTGCGGTGGAAGAATGTGCCGGTCTCGCGTCCGGCGAGCGCGTCCGCGGCGTGCCGGGCGGCCGTGAGGACGACGGGGATCCCCGCGTCGGTGGCGATGCGGGCCGCCTCCACCTTGGTCACCATGCCTCCGGTGCCGACGCCCGAGCTGCCCGCGCTGCCGATCTCCACGCCCGCGAGGTCCTCGCCGCCGCGGATCTCCCGCAGGCGCCGTGACCCGGGTCTGCGGGGATCGCCGTCGTACAGGCCGTCGACGTCGGAGAGCAGGACCAGCAGGTCGGCGCGGACGAGATGGGCGACGAGCGCGGCCAGCCGGTCGTTGTCGCCGAACTTGATCTCCGCGGTGGCCACCGTGTCGTTCTCGTTGACGACCGGAACGGCACCCATGGCGAGCACCTGGGCCAGCGCGCGGTAGGCGTTGCGGTAGTGCGCGCGGCGGCTGATGTCGTCGGCGGTCAGCAGGACCTGGCCGACGCGCATCCCGTAGCGGGCGAAGGAGGCGGTGTAGCGGGCGACCAGCAGGCCCTGGCCGACACACGCCGCCGCCTGCTGCCGGGCCAGGTCCCGGGGCCGCTCGGTGAGGCCGAGCGGGGCGAGCCCCGCGGCGATCGCGCCCGAGGACACGAGGACAACCTCGGTGTCGGCCGTCCGCGACCGCGCGAGGACGTCCACCAGGGCGTCGACCCGGTCGGAGTCGAGGCCCCCGGAGGCGGTGGTGAGCGAGGAGGAGCCCACTTTGACGACGATGCGACGGGCCGTCAGAACATCTACACGCAGGGCATGTTCACCTGACAAGCCGGGGTGCGGAGGGCGGTTCACCGGGCACCCGCGGCGGACAGGGCGAGGTCTCCCGGCAGACTCCGGGACATCTCGCGCAGCAGTGCGTGCACGGTCTCCACGACGAGCACGGGCCGTTCGTACGGCAGGTCGTGCCCCTGCCCCGGCACGGTCTGCAGCACCGCTCCCGGTATGTCCGCCGCGAGCCGTCGCGCCTGGGCGGGCGGGGTGACACAGTCCAGGGCGCCGACCAGGATGCGCACGGGCACCCGGGCCAGGGCGCCGAGCCGGCCCGCGCAGTCGTGGGTGGTCAGGGCGGCGTAGAACTCGGCGATGGCCATCGCGGGGATGTCCCGGAAGGCACGGGCTTGCGAGCGGACCGTCTCGGTGTGCGGCCCGGCTCCCAGCACCGCCCGCCACAGGGGCGCGGAACTGGGGTGTGACAGCGGCCCGGTGAGCAGCCGGTGCAGGGTCCTGGCCGAGCGCGGTGAGCGCATCAGCCCGTCCGCGAGCCGCTGCCGGGCCCGGGTGAGCCGGCGTACCGCCGCCCCGGGCCGGTCGGCCGGGACGGTCAGGCCCTCGGCCACCTCGTTCAGGCAGGTGGAGACCAGGCCCACTGCGGTCACCCGCGCCCCGAACAGCGCGGGTTGCCGGGCGGCGAGCTGCTGGATGGCCATGCCGCCCATGGAGTGGCCGAGGACCACGACGCCGGAGTCCTCCCGGACGGCCTCCTCGAGCACACGGCCGAGGTCCCGGCCGAGGAGCGCCATGTCGAGCGCGGCGCCGCCGCGGGTCGAGCGGCCGTGGCCGCGCTGGTCGTAGCTGATCGCGCGTACCGCCGGGAAACCCTGGCGGGGCCGGGTCAGTGCGTCGATGTGCGGCCGCCAGTCCCGGGCGGACGTCGTCCAGCCGTGGCACAGCAGGACGGTGACGGGCGCACGGGGATCGCCGTGCGCGTAGACGGCGATCTCGGCGCCGTCGTCGGTGGTGACCGGGCCCGCCAGGTGGCGGGGTCCGTCGAGGGCCAGGGCGGTCATGACGCCCCGCCATGGCCGGCGGCGAGCGCTTGGGGCCTGCGTGTCCGCGGCCCGCGGGCCGCGGGGTCCGCGGCGCGCTCCTCGGGAACGCGGACGTACACGGACGCCGACTCGGCCGTGTGCCAGGCCTGTTGGACCTGGCCGAAGGTCAGTCCCAGCGCTCCGGCGATGCGCCGTGGGCTCCAGCCGCGGCGCCGCAGGAACCACACGTACGCCGGCCGCTGTCGTGGGTGCGTCTCGATGCGCCGGCCGCCGTTCGCGAGGAACGCGGCGAGTTCGGAGCTGATCGTGCCGAGGGTGGCGGCGACGCGGAGCAGTTCGCGGCGTTCGCGGACGTTGAGTCCGCCCCAGATGCCCGTGCTCTCGCCGTTGCGGAGCGCCTCGTCCAGGCACTGCCGGGCCACGGGGCAGGCGGCGCACCATTGTTTGGCGATGCTCTCCCGGTCCTCGTCCGTGCCGCCCGCGGGCGGGAAGAAGGTCTCGGGGTCGGTGTCACGGCAGGCCGCGCGCTCCACCCAGGGGTCGATGTCCGCGCGGTGGCGCGCCGGTGCGTGCATGGCGGTCAGCCCTTCCTCGTTGCGGGCGGGGACGGTGGGCACGGAACCGAGAGTAAACTCAACATGCAATGATTTCAATGGTTGTTGACATCTGGCCTGAAGTCATGCGCTCTGAGGGGTGAAGGAGGGGGAAAGTTGAAGGTGGGACGGTCTTCCTGTGGATTCCACGCTTGTTGAAATAGGGGCTTGCTGGCATCAACTCCGCTGGCGTACGGTCACGTTGGCTTCACCCGCCGGGCCCACCACGGGGCCTCGGGAAGCGCCGACGGACGTGCTCCGGGCTGTGCCCGGACGCCCCCACCGTCCTCTGCGCGCTCGCGGGGAGCGCCGAGAACCAATGTTCTTGAACGTCATGCGCCATCGAGCTCGACGTATTCCAACCGCGCTGTACGGCGCTCCCAACGGGGGGAGCACGGTCGACACCTGGGGGGTGTTTCGCGTGCGCAGACTTCCATGGCGAGAGCTGTCGGACGCACCGGTGGCCGGCACCACGCCCGGATGATCCGGGCCGTGGCCGCCCCGTCCTGAGCGGGCTCGTTCTCAGTTCGCACCTGTCCGAGAGCTCTTGGAGGTCCCATGTCCGTCGTCACCGCGCCCGTCGTCACGCTGCCGCGCCATCAAGTGACCACCGACGAACTGCTCGACCGCATCACGGAGCTGTACGAGGGTCATCCAGGTCTCGCCGTCGCCCGGCGGGTCATCCGGTCCACCACGGTCCGCGCGCGCTGGTACACCCGGCCGCTGGAGGAGCAGTTCGACGACACCCTGTCGCTCACGGAGCGTACGCGCAGGCATCTGGAGGACAGCCTGGACCTGGCGGAGAAGGCGGCACGCGGAGCCCTCGTGGAGGCGGGCCTGACCGCGGCCGACATCGACGGCCTGGTCGTCCTCAGCGCCACCGGCCACACCATGCCGGGGCTCGACGTCTTCCTGATGGAACGGCTCGACCTGCCCCGCTCGGTGCGGCGCATACCTGTCACCCAAGTCGGCTGCGGTGGCGGGGTGTTCGCACTGGTCCGGGCCATGGACATGGTGGCGGCCCACCCCGGCGCCACGGTCCTGGTGGTCTGCGCCGACGTGTTCAGCCACTATCTGCACCGCGGGGACACCGGCCTCGACGGCATGATCCTCAAGGGGTTGTTCGGCGACGCGGCCGGCGCCTGCGTGGTGCGTCCCGAGGCCCAGGGCCCCCGGATGCAGCTCACCCACTCCTGGGAGTACCTCCACCCCGGCAGCCGCGACCTGGTCGGCAGCCGTACGGAGGGCGACGGGCTGCACGCCTACAACTCCCCGAGGCTGCGGAACGTGATCGAGGGCACGATGCCGCGCATCCTCGAATGGCTGGAGCGCGTCGCGCCGCCCGGCACTGATCCCGTGCCGCGTTTCGTGGTCTCGCACACCGGAGGCCCCCGCATCCTGGACGCGATCGTCGGCGGTCTCGGCTGCGACCCCGCGATGGTGGACCTGGCCCGCGACTCGCTGCGGGAACTGGGCAACGTGGGCTCGGTCTCGGTCCTCGACGTCCTGGAACGGACCTTCGTCAAGTCGCCCGCCGAGGGCGATCACGGGCTCGTCCTCGCGGCCGGTCCCGGTGTCTCCCTGTTCGCGGCCCGGGCCGTCTGGCGACCCTGGCAGTGACCCCGGGCCGGCCGCCTCGCGCAACGGCCGCCCGCCAGATGTCTGACACACGGTCACATCATCGTGTGCGTCGGGCCGTCGAGGAGCGGGCGGACACCGCACCGGCCCTCGTCCCCCGCTCCCGCGACCGCGCCGACCCGGTGCGCACGGCCCGGCGACCGCACCGGCCGTACGCTCATGGCCCTCGACCGTGTCGTCCGCACCCGCATGGGTCCGTGACCGCATCGGTCGCACCCCCACGGCGTGCGCGACCGCGTCGGCCGTCCGTACACACCCGCACCAGTACCAGTACCGTGCCCGAATCCGCACCCGCGGCAGGCACCGGTACCGGCGTCGCCGACGCGAGGGCGGGCCCGTGCGTTACGCGCGGCCCCCGTACCGCCGTGCCGCACGACCACCGCCCCGCGGCGCGCCGTCCCGTACGCCCTTGCGGCCCCGCGGCGACCGGCGGCCCCGCGGGTTTGCCTGCCGCCGAACCCGGGCCCGTCAGGGCGTGCGACGTGACGGGCCCGGCTCCGTCCCGCGCGCGTCAGTCCTGCGCCGGAGCCGTGCGCGGCTCCAGCTCGCTGGACAGGCGCTGTTCCAGGGCCGGTACGACCCAGGCGAGGAACTCCTCGAAGTCCATCGAGGCCAGGGGGTGGATCTTGAGCACGTAACGCATGAGAGCCAGGCCGACGAGGTGGCCCGAGGCCAGGGCGGCGCGGGTCTCCGCGTCCGGCCGGTCCTTGTAGCCCGAACTCGCCGCCCAGCTCTTGGTGCTCGCCTCGACACGGGCGCGCAGCGTCTCCGAGGTGGCGCTGTCGGCGAGGCCGGCCCGGTAGATGGCGGTCATGCCGTGCCGGGTCTCCTCGTTCTCCCAGAAGGTGAGGTACGCGCGGGCGAGCCAGGAGGCCTCCGAGGTGCCCGTCTCCTCCACGGAGGGGGGCATCTCGTCGAAGACGGAGGAGACGCTGAGCGGCGAGTTCACCGCTGCGTCGAACACGCCTTCCTTGTTGTCGAAGAAGTGGTGCACCAGCGCCGGGTCCACCTGGGCGTCCTCCGCGATGGCGCGGATGGTGGTCCTGGCGTAGCCGCGGTCGGCGAAGAGCTGGAGCGCCGACTCCAGGATCTGTTCTCTCGTGCCGCTGTCACCGGGCCGGCGCCCGCTGCGCGCACGCACCGGGCGCGGCTTCTTCGCTGCGGGAGAGGCGGCCCGCCGAGGCGAGCCGGGCTTGCGTGCGGGGGTGGGCGAACCGTCTGTGCGCCTGGATGTCATGGGATCACTGCACTTCGGGGGGTCCGTGAGCGAATAATTCACTGAGTAGTGAAAACCATCCTATCAGGCGGTCCCCCGGGATTCCATCCACAGGAAGCGCTCCGCAAGTACATGGTCACGTCCGGGCGTTGGCGTGCGCGACGACTCCGGTCCGGGTGGTGTTCACCGGCGCGGCCGGGGTGCGGTCATCGCGTGGTGTCGCTCCCGAGCAGAGTCTGCCGCAGTCCCGGTGCGATCGTCTCGACGACCGTCTCCAGGTCCGCCGCGGCGACGGAGTCCACCCTCATGAGGTGTCGCACGAAGGCTACTCCGCCGAGCTGCGCCCCGAAGAGCGCGGTGCGCAGCTCGGCCTCGACGCCGGGCAGCTCGTGGTCGACCTGGCTGTTCAGGGCTTTGCTGACGCGGTCGCGCAATATCAGGGAAGCTTCCGCGTCGGAGAGTGCGACCCGGTAGAGCTCGACCATCGGGGATTCCTCCTCGCCGGGCTCCCACAGGGACAGATAGGTGCGGGCGAGGCGGACGGGCAGGTCCTCGTCGACGCCTTCGGTCACCGCGGGGCGAAGAATTCCGGCCACCTTGACGGTCCGTTCGACGAGGGCGCCGAAGACCTCTGCCTTGCCGGGCAGGAGTTCGCGCGCGCGGTCCTCGTCGAGGCCGGCCGCGGCGGCCAGTTGCGCGAAGGCGGTCTGCCGGTATCCCAGCCGGGTGAAGAGGGTGCGGCCCGCGGAGATCAGGGCCTGGGTCACCTCGGCGCGGGCCTCGGACGTGGTCACGGTGTCGGTGACGGTCATCGCGGCAACTCCCGTTGGTGTGGGGCGTCTCGGTCGGCGGGGCGGGCGGTGCGCGCCGATTAATTCACGCTTCAGTGAACTCTTTCGGTGTTGAATTTGTCAAGCGGCTCTGCGATGATTTCAACGCCCGGTGAGTTAAGTAGTGGCTCGCCGCTGCCCGAGGAGGAATCGTGCAGTCCATCGGCATCATCGGAGTGGGCTCCTACCTGCCCGAGGCCATCATCAGCAACGCGGAGATCGGGCACGGCGCCGGCGTGACCGACGAGTGGATCGTCCGCAAGACCGGAATCCGCGAGCGACGCCGCGCCGCCCCGCACGAGGCCACCTCGGACCTCGCCGTCGCGGCGGCGCGACGCGCGCTGGAGAGTGCGGGCCTGACGGCCGATCAGCTGGCCTACGTGGTCGTCGCCACCTCCACCCCCGACCATCCGCAGCCGGCCACGGCCGCCCTCGTGCAGCACCGCATCGGAGCCCGCCGGGCCGCCGCCTTCGACGTCAACGCGGTGTGCAGCGGCTTCGTCTACGCGCTCAAGACCGTGGAGAAACTGCTCGGCGGCGCCCCCGGCGGCGAACCGCGCCACGGCCTCGTCATCGGCGCCGACATCTACTCCCGCATCCTCGACTACGGCGACCGCCGCACCGCCGCCCTCTTCGGGGACGGCGCCGGCGCGACCGTACTCGGGCCCGTCGCCCCCGGACTCGGCCTGCGCGAGATATCGCTGGTCTCCCGCGGCGACGCGCACCGGCTGATCGAGGTCACCGCCGGCGGCAGTCGCCGCCCGCCCTCCCCGCAGACCGTGACCGACGGAGACCACTACTTCCGCATGGACGGCCGAGGCGTGCGCGACTTCGTCACCCGCGCCCTGCCCTACGAGACAAGCCGGCTGCTGCGCCGGGCGGGCGTCCCGGCCGACGCCGTACAGCACTTCGTCCCGCACCAGGCCAACGGCATCATGCTCGCCGAACTCTGGCCCGACCTCGGCCTGCACCGCGCCGCCCTCCACCTCACCCTGGAGCGCTACGCCAACACCGGGGCGGCCTCCGTTCCGATCACCCTCGCCGAGATGAACCGCAGCGGAGCCGCCGCACCAGGAGACCTCGTCGTCCTCGCCGCGTTCGGCGGCGGGATGAGCCTCGGTATCGCCCTGCTGAACTGGTCGATGGAACCCCGCGCGGGCGCCCCCGCGCCCGACGCCGACCCCGCCGTCCCCCACCTCCTCACCGTCGGTGGCCGTGTCGGCCCCCTCGCGCCGTGACCGCCGACGACCCGGCCGCCCCCGACATCAGGGCACGCGTGGCGCAGTTGCGCGGACTGCGCGAGCAGGTCCGCCGCGGCCCGGACGAGAAGGCGACCGCGTCCCAGCACGCCAAGGGCAAGCTCACGGCCCGCGAACGCATCGAACTCCTGCTGGACGAGGGCACCTTCACCGAGGTGGAGCCGTTGCGCCGGCACCGCGCCACGGGATTCGGCCTGGAGGACCGCCGGCCGCACACCGACGGTGTCATCACCGGCTGGGGCACCGTCCACGGACGGACCGTGTTCGTCTACGCCCACGACTTCCGCATCTTCGGCGGCGCCCTGGGCGAGGCCCACGCCGAGAAGATCCACCGCATCATGGACCGCGCCCTCGCCGCCGGGGCCCCGCTCGTCTCGCTCAACGACGGTGCGGGCGCCCGGATCCAGGAGGGCGTGACCGCGCTGTCCGGCTACGGCGGGATCTTCCGCCGCAACGCCCGCGCCTCCGGGGTGATCCCGCAGATCAGCGTGATGCTCGGCCCCTGCGCGGGCGGCGCCGCCTACTCTCCGGCGCTCACCGACTTCGTGTTCATGGTCCGCGAGACCTCGCAGATGTTCATCACCGGACCCGACGTCGTCCAGGCGGTCACCGGCGAGAAGGTGACCCTGGGCGGGCTCGGCGGCGCCGACGTGCACGCCGAGGTGTCGGGCGTCGCGCACTTCGCGTACGACGACGAGGAGACCTGCCTGGAGGAGGTCCGCTACCTTCTCTCCCTGCTGCCGCAGAACAACCGCGAGACCGCGCCCGCCGTCCACCCCGAGGACCCGGTGGACCGGCCCTGCGACCCGCTCCTCGACCTCGTCCCCGCCGGCGGACACCGGCCCTACGACATGCGACGGGTCGTCGAGGAGATCGTCGACGACGGCGAGTACCTGGAGATCCACGAACGCTGGGCGGCCAACGTGATCGTCGCCCTCGCCCGCATCGGCGGCGAGGTCGTCGGGATCGTCGCCAACCAGCCCCTGGTCCTGGCGGGTGTCCTCGACATCGACGCCAGCGAGAAGGCGGCCCGCTTCGTCCAGATGTGCGACGCGTTCAACATCCCGCTGGTCACCCTGGTCGACGTCCCCGGCTTCCTGCCCGGCGTCGACCAGGAGCACAACGGCATCATCCGGCGCGGCGCCAAACTCCTCTACGCGTACTGCAACGCCACCGTGCCCCGGATATCCCTGATCCTGCGCAAGGCCTACGGCGGCGCGTACATCGTCATGGACTCCCGTTCCGTGGGCGCCGACCTCTCGTTCGCCTGGCCCTCCAACGAGATCGCGGTGATGGGCGCGGAGGGTGCCGCCAATGTCATCTTCCGCCGCCGCATCCGGGCCGCCGACGACCCCGAGGCCACCCGCCGCCAGCTCGTCAAGGAGTACAAGGCCGAGCTGATGCACCCGTACTACGCCGCGGAGCGCGGACTGCTGGACGACGTCGTCGACCCCGTCGAGACCCGCCGCGTCCTCGCCGAGTCGCTCCGCATGCTGCGCACCAAGCACGCCGACCTGGCATCCCGCAAACACGGCAACCCCCCTCAGTGACCGCGCACCCGAAGGAGCGTCATGACCACAGCCACCGAAACAGCAGCGCCCCTCGTCCGCGTGGTCAGGGGAGGCGCGTTGCCCGCCGAGGAGCTGGCCGCCCTGACCGCGGTCCTCCTGGCCCGGGCCGCCCCCGCCGCCGACGAGGCGCCGCCCGCGCCGGTCGTCCCCCTCTGGGACCGTCCGGCGCCCTACCGTTCGCCGCAGAGCTGGCGCGGCTGACACAGGGGAAGGGGCCCGATGCCGACGGCATCGGGCCCCTTCCCTCATGTCTCACAGACCGGCCAGCGCGGCCCTCATCGACGGGGCGACCAGGTCGGCCAGGGCGGGCACGGACAACTCGGCGATCGGCTGGAGCCGCAACAGGTAGCGCGCGAAGGCCACCCCCAGCAGCTGTGCGGCCACCAGTCCGCTGCCGGCCGCCGCCCGCTCCACGCCCAGCACACCGGTCAGACTGCTGGTGAACTGCTCGTGCAGCACGCTGCGCAGCCGTTCCGCGGCCCGCTCGTTGGTGGCCGCCGAACGCAGCAGCAGGCGCAGCGACCCCTCGGCCGTGTCCTGCTCCCACGGCGCCAGGAAATGCGCGACGAGGGTGTGCGGCAGCCGTTCCACCGGTGTGCCCGTCAGGTCGGGCAGGCCCAGATCGACGTCGAGGGCGGCCTCGAACAGCCGCTCCTTGCTTCCGAAGTACCGCATGACCATCGAGGGGTCTATGGCCGCAGTCGCGGCGATGGCCCGTATGGTCGCCCGCTGGTACCCGTCGGCCGCGAAGTGCACGCGAGCGGCGTACAGGATCGCCTCGCGGGTCCGCTGGGAACGAACTGTCACCACGGCCTTCCTCCCTCACCCCGGCCCGGCCCCGCCGTCCGACGGGAGCGGGCGTTTCGCCCTCAGGCCTGCTCGACGGGCGAGGGTTCCTGCTCGGCGGCCGTCGCCGCACCGGGCGCGGCGGCGCCCGCCCGGCCGGCCTCCCGGACCGCCGGCTGCGGCGCTGGTCCCTCCTCGCCGCACCACTCGTGCAGAGCCGACCGCATCCGCCCCTCGCGCCCGTCGGCGTCGCCCGTCCCGTCCACCCAGGCGGCATAGCCGTCCGGGCGCACCAACAGGGCGCCCACACCGGGCAGTTCGGGCAGCGGGGCACCGACACGCAGCGGGCTGACCCGGGACCCCCACGCCTCGGTCACCGCGGCGCACCGCCCGTCCTCGGCGAGGTCGAGCAGCAGGAACCTCCCGTCGCGCATCAGCGAGTACAGCCGCACCGGAGCACCTCCGGCGCGCGGCACGGTGAGGTCGGGCACCCGCTGCCCCGCCCGTACGGACAGCCGGGCGCCGGGTGCCCCGCGCCGCGCGTACCCGGTCCGCAGCCCCGAGATCGCCTCGCCGGCGGCCTTCCGGATCCGCCGGTGGGAAAGGGCCCTGGCCATCGCCGCACGGCGCAGCGCGGTCACCAACGGGGACGCGGCGGTGGCCAGCCGGGTGGCCCGGTCGGTGGCCGCGAGAATCCGCTCGGCCTGTGGCCGGCGCTCCGACTCGTACGAGTCCAACAGCCCGTCGGGCGCCCAGCCCTGCACCTCGGCGGCGAGCTTCCAGCCCAGGTTCACCGCGTCCTGGATGCCGAGGTTCAGCCCCTGCCCGCCCAGCGGCGAGTGCAGGTGCGCCGCGTCCCCGGCGAGCAGCACCCGCCCGGTCCGGTACTGGTCGGCGATCCGCTGGTGGATCTTGAACCGGGCCAGCCACTCCGGGTCGTACGGTCCGGGATCGAATCCCAGCGCCCGTGTGAGGACCTCGCCGAGTTCCTCCAGCGTCACCGGTTCCCGCGTCCAGGGCCGGTCGCGGCGTGCCACGGCGATTCGGTACAGCCCGTCGCCGTACGGCACCGAGACCATCACCCCGCCGCCGCCGGAGACGACGAGCACGTCGTCCGGCGGCGGCTTGCGCAGCCGCACGTCGGCGAGGATCGGCGCGATGTCGTACGTACGGCCGCGGAAGGCGATGCCGGCCAGTTCGCGTACGGCACTGTGGGCGCCGTCGCAGCCGACGACGAAGTCGGCGCTCTCCTCCCATTCCCCGTCGGCAGTGCGCACCTGGAGCGTGACGCCGCAGCCGTCCTGCGTCAGGCCGTACACCTCCGCGCCGCGCTCGATGGTGACGCCGAGGTCGAGAGCCCGCTGCTGGAGCACCTCCTCGGTGCGGCTCTGCGGGATGACGTTGAGGGAGGGGAAGCGGGTGTCCAGCTCGGCGAAGTCGACACGGGCACCGCGCGCCGGCACCATCCGGCCCACCGGCCGGCCGAGGGCCACCAGGGCGTCGGCGTGACCGCGCAGGTCGAGCACCTCCATGGTCCTGCTGTACAGGCCCATCGCCCGGGACTGCGTGGACGGGGCGAGCCGGCGTTCGAGGACGGTGCAGGACACGCCGGCCGCGGCCAGCTCGCACGCCAGGGCGAGCCCGGTGGGCCCGGCTCCCACGACGACGACGGACTGTTCAGGAGCGATGGCCACGGATTCCTCCTTGGACGTGGGACACGGACGACGGCGCGTGCGGCGCGGCGGCCGGGTCTGCGGACGGAGCGGCGACCCGGGTCGCGGACGGCGCCGGGACCGGGTCGGCGTGCGGCGCGGCGCCCCGGGTCGCGGAAGGGGCCGCGGCCGGGTCCGCGGACGGCGGAAGGGCGGGGTCGGCCGACGGCGCCGCGGCCGGAGCGGCGGTCTCCCCGGCGGACCCGGCGGACCCGGCGACGGGTGGTGGGCCGGCCGACAGGCCGGCGCGGGCGGACCAGGCCCCGGCGGCGAGCACCAGGGTCCCCAGCAGCAGCCAGCCCACCGCCCCCTGCCGCACCACCAGGAAGGTCACGACCAGCGGCCCGTAGGTGTTGCGGGCCGCGTTCCCCAGGCCGAAGAAGGCCAGGTACACCTGGCGGCTGTCCTCGGGCGCCAGGTCGTACGAGATCGCCCAGGCCCCCGCCTGCTGATGCATCTCGGCGAAGGCCTGGAAGGCGACCGCGCCGAGCAGCAGCGCGACGGCGAACGGGGTCGGCACCGCCCCGGTCACGGCAAGCCCGCCGCAGCCCACCGCGAGCAGCAGCCCGCTGCGCCGCAACGCCCGCCCGCCGTCCCCGGCGCTCTCGATGCCCCGGGTGGCACGCACCTGGAAGAGCACCACCACGACGGTGTTCAGGACCAGCGTCCAGGCGATGGCCGCCCGCGGCAGGCGGTCATGGGCGAGCACCCACAGCGGGACACCGGCGGTCAGCACGGTGACGTGCAGGCTGACCAGTGAGTTGAGCCCGGTCAGGAGAGCGAAGCGGCGGTCCCGGAACACACTGAACCGCCGCTTCCACGGCATCGGCCGCCCACCGTCGAGCGCGGCCGCCGCCGTCGTCCGCAGCCGGGCGACCAGGGCCGCCGCGACCACGAACGAGACCGAGTTGGCATACACGATGCCCACGTACACGCCGTCGCGGTCCGGCACCATCGCCGCCCCCGCGGCCAGGCCGCCGAGGGCGAGCCCCAGGTTCTGCAGGGACCGTGCGCGCCCCATGGCCCTGACCCGCTGTTCCTTGCCGACCGCCGTACCGAACAGGCCCTGCACCAGCGGTGAGGCCGCGCGGTCGGCGACCGCGAGGAGCGAGATCACGCACAGGAACGCCGGGAAGGCGGAGGCGAACGGACAGCAGGTGAGCAGTGCCGCCCGGGCCAGATGCGCGGCGATCAGCATGCGTCGCGGGCCGGCCCGGTCCGCGAGCAGCCCGATCGGCACCAGGGACAGGAGGGACACCGCGCCCGCGACGGAGAGCCCGACTCCGACCTGTCCGCCGCCGAGGTGCAGATACCGGGTGAAGAAGACGACCGACACGGCCATGTAGAGCCCGCTGCCGAGGGCGTCGACGAAGACCGCGACGAGCAGGACCGCCGCCGCTCCGCGCGGCCGCCCGCGCCGCGCCCGCTCCGCTGCCTGTGCCATGGCTTCCTCACTCGGTCGGTGGTCAGTAGTAGTCGCGCATCAGTTCGTCCACCCACTGCGGCTGGACGACCTCCTCGCGCGGTCCGAACTGCCGCAGATACGGCTTGATGTCGAGCACCGGCGTGCCGTCGACGGCGTCGAGCCCGACGACGTGCAGATCGAGGCCGTCCGTCTTGACCAGCCGGCAGCGGGAGACCCCGATGCGGTTGGGGCGGTTCTTGCCGCGCTGCGCGAAGATGCCGGCCAGCGGCCACTTGGGGTTGTTGCGCGGATGGCGCGCGCCCTCCTGCACCTTGCCCGGCGGAACCCGGTGGAAGTGGAAGACGACCTCCAGGTGCGAGAACGAGTCGAGGGAGAGCAGCGCGTCCGCGGTGAACCGTTCGGCGTCCAGCCGGATGACGGACGTCACCTCCCCCCAGTGGTCGTCGACGAGTTCGCGCCGTTCGTTGTGCACCTGCGCGATGGGCACCAGGTCAGTGATCGGTCCACCGGTCATGCCAGTCCTTCCGTCGTCGCCGTCCAGGGCCGGTCCCGCGGCGTCCCGCTCCAGGGACCACACCCGGTCCCGGACGAGCAACTCCCCTTCGGTGGCCCGCTGCACGGTCAGATAGATCTCCTCGCGCGGCACGTCGAGCAGGTCGCCCAGGCGCTCCTGGAGCAGCCGCAGCAGCCGGTGCACCTGCGACCGGCTGTAGCTCTCCTTGCACACGACGAACCCCACCGGAGCCGGTGCCGCGGCACCCGCGTGCCATTCGGGCCGGTGGAAGCTGTCCGGCTCCAGGCGCTGCCACCACACCCAGCAGTGACCGCGCTCCAGCCCGAGCAGCACCGTCACCGAGTCGGCCAGCTCGCCGAGCACGGCCGCCCCGGGGCTCGGCGACGGGGAGAAGAGCCTGATCACCGGCATCTCAGCGCACCCCGCCGAGCGGCTTCACGCCGATCACCATGCAGGTGCGCACGGGGATGAAGTACTCCTCGCCCTCCCGACGGATGCCGAGGGCCTCCCGGTGCCGCGCCGGCGCCTCGGAGAGCCGTGCCCGGACGGCCCGCTCGGCCTCCGCGCCGGACGAGGCGATCTCGCACCACCGCTTCACGGGCACCCCGGTGCGGCTCTCCGACTGGGCACCCCGGGCGACCGGCACGTTGAGCCCGGCGTCCTGGAGGAAGCCGATCCACTCGTCCAGGGTGTAGCTGCGCACATGCGTCGGGTCGTGCAGCATCTCCAGTTCGTGGTTGAGCGCGTCGACGGCGGGGTCCTGGTGGCCCTCCAGGTCGATGACCGCGAGACGCCCGCCGGGGCGCAGCAGCCGTGTCATCTCGCTCACGGCCTTCGGCATGTCACCGAAGTGGTGCGGGGCCAGGCGGGACACCACGAGGTCGAACGAGGCGTCCGCGAAGGGGAGTTCCTCGGCACGGGCCTCGGCCGTCTCCACGGTGACGCCGCGCTCCGCCGCGAGCCTGCGGACGGACGCCAGCATGTTCGGCGCCGGGTCCACCGCGACGAGACGAGCGGGGAGTTCGTCGGCGAACGACAGGCCCAGGTGGCCCGCGCCGCAGGCGACGTCGCAGACGGCACGCCCCGTCTGCGGGCCGAGCGTCTCGTGCAGGGCCTCCATCGTGGGGCTGGAACGATGCACCTCGCTGGTCGCGAAGTTCTCGGCGATCTTGTCGAATCGCTGGCTGGAGAGCATGTCGTGCGCCGCCTTCTGCGTCGTGTGCCGTCTGTCCGTCACTGAGCTGTGCCCACCAGGTCGGTGAGTGCCGCGATCGCGTCCCGGGACGGGCCCGGGCCGCAGGGTTGGAGGGTGTGCCCGAGCCCTTCGAGCAGATGCACGCGGACCTCGAAGGCGCGCCGCCCGACCAGCCGGCTCGCCGACCACTGGCCGTACATGTCCGGGGCGAACACGGCGGGCGGCAGTGTCTCGTCGTCGGCGTCGGCCACGTAGCCCACCAGGTCGAAGCTGCCGTACACGAGGTCGAGGGAGGGAACGTGCGAGGTCAGGAAGACGTCCTCCTCGATCACCGTGCCGACCAGCACCGCGCGGTCCGCCTGCCGGGGTTCGCCGGAGCGCAGCAGCTGGAGCAGGGCGAGCGCGCCCAGGGAGAACCCGACGAGCACGAGCGGTCCGGCGGGCAGGTGCCGGTGTGCCGCCAGCAGCCGGGACAGCCGGCCGGCCCTGCTGCGCTGATCGGCCTCCGTGGAGGGCGAGTCCGGTTCCCGCGCCGGCATGTCGCAGGTGAGCACCTGCGCGCCCTGGGTGACCAGCCGACCGGTCAGCTGCTCCAGCAGCAGGTCGTCCCGTCCCTGCCCGTCCACGACGGAGACGCTGCCGGGACCGGCCAGCAGGACGGTGGCCCGGGCCGGACCGGCGGGGAAGGACCGCCGGGTGCGGTACCGCGTCCCGTCGGAGTCCCGGTGCCACTGGGTGCGCTGATGCACGTTCATCGGTTCACCTGTGGCAGACGGCCTCGGCGAAACCGCCGATGCGCTGGTGGAAGTAGACGCTGATGATCTCCTCGTGGAGCGCCTCGCCGTCCAGGGTGGGGGCGATGCTCTCCGGGGTGCCGGGGACCCGCTCCATGAGGCCCCGTTCGACGAGTTCGGCGAAGACCCCTGCGAACGGCTCGTCGTGGAAGAGCTCGACGCCGAACCGCCGGCGGAACCGGCCCGCGTCGACGGGCTGGTTCGCCTTGAAGGCGAAGCCGAGCACCATGCCGACGGCCTGGTAGCCCGCCAGCCGCCGCCCGGAGGCCAGGGGCAGACCGGGGCCTTCCTTGAGCCGGGCCGCGTACCCGGAGATGTCGGCGATGTTGTGGGTCTGTACGACGGTGTCCCCGTCGCCGGTCAGCCAGCCGTACGCGCCCGGCCCGTACGCGATCATCGAGTCGTGGCGCTGCCACTTGTTGCGGGAGACCCGCGGGATGTTCCCGTCCGGGTAGACGCCGGGCCGGTTCCACCAGCCGCAGGGGCTCGGGTGGTAGCCGCCGTCGAGCAGCAGTTCCACGACGGCCTCGCGCATCGCGTACGTCTCGCCGAGCGACGGGAACAGGTGCTGCTCGCGCAGCCTGTTCTTGACGCTCTCGACGTTCCACAGCGCCCGGTTGCCGATGCCCATCCTGGCGCGGTCGGCGTTGCGCAGGCGGTAGATGGTGATGGTCGGGACGTCCAGGTCGATGAGACGCCGGATGTCGTCCGCGACCGTCGCCGTCGACTGATGGGGCAGCCCGAACATCATGTCGACGTTGAACGGCCTGCCGGTGGCCCGCAGCTTGGCGACGGCCCGCAGCGACATCTCGGCGTCGTGGCCGCGTCCGGCGAACGCGTTGACCTCGCTCTGCAGGGACTGCACGCCGACGCTGAAGCGGTTGAACCCGATGGCGCATGCCTCGGCCAGCTCGTCGTGCTGGAAGTTGTCCGGGTTGCCCTCCAGCGAGATCTCGCAGTCGTCGGCGAGCGTGTAGCGGGCGCGTACGTGGTCCAGCAGCCGCTTCAGCTGTTCGGTGCCGAGCAGCGAGGCGGTGCCTCCGCCGAGATAGACCGACTCGATCGGGGCGTACGCGAGCCAGGGGGAGTGGGCGAGCCGCCGGCCGGACTCGTCGAGCAGCAGGTCCGTCCAGATCCGCGGGGCCGCCTCGCCCTCGGGGCCGTCCGCGACCTTGCGCTTGACGTAGTTGCAGAAGTGGCAGATGTAGGCGCACAGCGGCACGTGGAAGTAGAGGTGGGCGGGGCGGCCGGCTCCCGGATGGTCCCGGATGGCGGCGGCGACCTGCGAAGCCGAAAGCTGGTCACCGTAGTTGGCCGTCACGTTGATGTTGTAGTCGTCCTGGCCGATCCGCAGCGCGGGGTTCTGGTCGAGCAGCCGCGCGAGTCCCGTGCCGGGGCGCGGCGCGGTGCCCGTACCGGGGCGTGACGTGGTTCCCCCACCGGGGCGGCGCAGTGCTGTGGTGCCGGCCGAAGCAGCCGTCCTGCTCATCGCGACCTCGTCTCCTACAGCCGGCTCCGCGCAGGGAGCTGGGCATGGTCTCCCCCCGCTCCGGGCCGTCCGGCGCGTCGGGGGAGGAACGGATGGCGTGCGGGCCTCTGCCGTCCGGCGGGGCTTCCCGGCCCGCCCCTCAACGGGCCGGGAAGCGGTGCACCGCTTCGTCGCCTTCGGCAAAGGCGTGGGATCAGACCTCGACCTCGATGACGGTGGCCTCCGTGATGTTGGTGGCCTCCACCAGGGTCTCGGCGGGGGCGGTGGCCGAGGCGGCTCCGACGGCGCTCAGGGTCACGCCCTCCTGCCCCGGCTCCAGGTGGATGCGGATGACCTTCTTCTCTTCGGGCATGGCAGTCTTCCCTTCGGTGGAGGCGGCAGCTGTCGCGCCGCCGTGGGACAGGGGCCCGCTCACGTCGTCGGGAGCGGGAGTCGGGTGGGGCCGGACGGGTCGGCCGACGGTGACTGACGAGGTGTCAGGGTCAGGCGTACGTTGCGCTGTTTGCGGTCGCGCCAGTAGCGGCCGGAGCGCAGCGTGAACTCCTGGAGGTACTCGGTGGCGCCGCAGCCCTTCGGGTCGCCGGTGATGTTCCGGGCCAGCGGCGGGCAGCGGAACTGGCACCAGATGTCCTCTTGGGCCACCGGGCACGAGCCGCACACGGAGTGGTCGCTGAAGCGGATGTCGCGGAACTCGTCGAACCCGTGCCGCCAGATCTCGGCGAACGGCTTCTCGGTGGTGTTGCCGGCCCGGTAGAGCTGCCCCGACATGCAGTTGCTGCACGGGTACACGTCGCCGCGGCTGTTCACGTAGACGACCGAGCGGCCGCACTTCTCCTGGCCCACGGCGCGTTCCAGGCGCTGGCAGAACTGGATGGTGTCCACCCCGCGGATCTCGTCGGCGGCCCGCCGGCCCTCACCGGCGGGCGTCGCGACCGGTTCCTGGTCGGGTTCGGCCGAGTACCGGTCCATGCAGCGCCTGTAGACCTCGAAGACCTCGTCGACGTCCTCGGGGCGCAGCAGCATGTCGGGGTGGAGCAGCGCCCGGCCCACCGGGTGCGTCTCCAGCCACTGGGGCCGGGGGTACCCGCGCTCCGCGCACCAGTCGAAGATCTCCTCGGCGTCCTGGATGTTGTTGCGGTGGACGGAGATGGCGGTGCGGAACACGTGCCCGTGCTTGCGCATCATCTCGAAGGCGTGCTGGAGCTTGGGGAAGTCCATCTTGCCGCGGACGGTCCGTTCGGGGTCCGCGGTGTCGAAGCTGATGAAGAACGACTGGCCGGGCGGGATCCGGGCGAGCCGCTCCTCGGTGACCAGCAGGCCGTTGGTGAAGATCTGCGTGCTGAAGGGCTTGCTACGGGCGTGCTGGATGATCTCGACCGCGTCCCGGTGCGAGAAGATCTCGCCGCCCGTCAGGAACACCTGGAGGACGCCCATCTCCGCGAATTCGTCGAGGAGTTGCTTGATGCGCGGGGTGGATATCTCGTCGGGGCGCTTGAGCGCGGAGTCCGCGTAGCAGTGGCGGCAGCGCAGATTGCAGAGGTTCGTCGTCTCCACGAAGGCGATGGCCGGGGCGGGCAGATGGAACCGGTCGAGCGTCACCAGCGGATCGGCGAGCGCGTGCGTCATCAACTCCGTGGCGCTCACGGCCTGTCCGGAGTTGTGGCGCTCGATCAGCTCCCGTGCGGACGCGGCGAGGAACTCGACATGCCCGTTCGGCAGCAGGGCGACGATCCCGCCCTCGTTCACCTGGAAGGGAATCTTCTGCACGGGCCCTGCCTCTCCTGGTCGTGGGGCGGCGGAACATGAAAGTCAACGTGTGTTGAACTCATGCTGCGTTGAACTCTACGAAGGATGAATATCTTTGGCAAGGGTGCGACGGACACGGCCGCCGGAGTAGGTCGCGCAAGGGTGGGGTGAGGGAGTGAGGGGGTGTGGAACGTTCGAGGCGGGCGGTGCGGGCGACCTGCGCCTTTCGTGCCGGGCGGCTGCCGACGGCATGATGTGCGTGCGACGTGCTCTGTTCACGGCGGCGGCAAGCAGCGGCGACGTCGGCGAGCGGTGTGCCGCGCTCGGGGCGGGCGTCGGCGAGCGGTGTGGGTGGCGTGACCCTTTCGCGGCGGCCGGTGGTGAGGTGCCGACGGCATGTCATGCTCGCGGCGAGACGTGCGGTCCGGGGGGACGGCGCCGTGATTCGGATGATTCCGTGATCAACTGCCGCAAGATACATTCTTGGAAATACCGGAAACGCGGAGCTGTCGGAGATCGCACCCCACGGAGAGGCCGGTCATGAACATCCGCTTCTTGGACAGACTGCTCGGGCGCACCCCGCACGAGCACGGACAGAGCCTCGCCGTCGCCTTCGAGAACGACCCGGAGGGCGTGGCCGAACTGCTCTCGGAGTGCGAGCTGCTCCGCTCCCACGCGTCGGCCGTGGGGCTCGAACTCGACGACACGCCCGCTTCGTTGACCGCGCTCGATCAGCTCCTGCCGCGCTGGCGCGACGACCCCGAGGCGCTGCCGTGGCTGGGGAACGACGCGGGCCTGTATCTCGGCACCGTCGTGGTGCGCACCGTTCCCGGGGCCACGTGGCACGTCTGGTCGGGCGGCAGCCCGGTGGTACGGCTCCCCTCGGGCCGCGAGCTCCCCGTCGTCGAGGCCGGGCTCGACTGGGCCGTGCAGGGCGTCCCCGAGCTGTCGCAGGTGTACGCCGAGGCCGCCGAGGCCTGAGGCGCTCCCTCCCGGCCCGTGCGATCGCAGCGCGGGCGACGTGATCCGGTCGGCGCCGTATCAGGAAGGGACGGCCTCGGACCGGTGGCGCGCCAGCGCCAGCCCGCTCAGGCCGAACATCAGGATGCCGAGCGGGACATGGAACGCCGGTACGTGTGCGATGCCCAGCACCACCTGCACCGAGGCGAGGGCGAGGAAGCCCGACGCGTGCAGGACGGGCCGGGACGAACCCCCGCCCGGCTTCCAGGCCAGCACCGCGGCGAGCACGTACAGCATCGACGCGCCGTACATCACCCGCGCACCGACGCTGTGCATCACCTCGCCGTAGTGCGCGGTCAGCAGCAGTCCGGCGCTGACGGCCTGGAGGAAGATGGTGGCGGTCTGCAGGGCGACCGCGAGCTGGAGGAATGTGGTGCCGCGCGGGAGTGCCGACGTCCGGATGGCCATGATGCGGTCCTCTCTCCTGCCTCGTGGCAGTGGATCTTCTGTACGGTTGCGCTGTTTCGACGACACAGGTTCGGAAAATGTCAGGGGGACGGTCTTCGTGACCACAGAGCTGAGCGCGGTCCTCGGCGAACGGCGGCATCTGACCAACATCGCCTACCGGTTGCTCGGGTCGCTGGCCGAGGCCGAGGACGCCGTGCAGGAGACGTACGCCCGCTGGTGCGCGCTGTCGTCGCGGCAGCAGGAGGCCATCGCCTCGCCCGGCGCCTGGCTGACGACGGTGGCGACCCGGGTCTGCCTGGACGTGCTCGGCTCTGCGCGGGTCAGGCGTGAGCGCTACGTCGGCGCATGGGTGCCCGAGCCGCTGCCCGACCGCGCGGAGTGGACCGACCGGGCGGTCGACCCCGCCGACCAGGTCACGCTCGACGAGTCGGTGCACATGGCCTTCCTCGTCGTCCTGGAGTCGATGACACCGGCCGAACGCGTGGCGTTCGTGCTGCACGACGTCTTCCGGTACCCCTTCGCAGAGGTCGCCGAGATCCTCGACCGGTCGCCGGGGGCCTGCCGTGAGCTGGCGTCGTCGGCCCGGCGCCGGGTGCGTGCCGCGCACCCCCCGGTCTCGGGACAGGCCGGTCCGGTACGGGACTTCAAGCAGGCGTGGGAGGCCAGGGACATCGAGGCCCTGGTCGGTCTGCTCGCCCCCGACGCCACGATGACGGCCGACGGCGGCGGCGTGGTCGGCGCCGCGCTGCGCCCGGTCGCGGGCGGCGAGCGCATCGCCCAGTACCTGGCCCACTTCGCCGAGAAGGTGTCTGGCCTGACGCTCCTGGAGCGGACGGTCAACGGCCAGCCCGGCCTCGTGGCCCAGCGCGCCGGGATCACGGTGACGGTGGCGGCCTTCTCCGGCTCCGGCGGCCGGGTGACCCATATCTGGGCGGTGCGCAACCCCGAGAAGCTCGGGGCGTGGACCTAGTCCCAGGAAGCGGGCCCTCGTGGCCCGTCGTGTCCTGGGGGATGGCCGGCTCCTGCGCCCGGCCCGTCAGCGGAGAGGGCGGGACCCGCGTCCGGCCGCGGCGCGGCCTCGGGTGCGCCCCACGACCGCCGCTCGTGGGCGTCGACCGGCGACACGCCCAGGCCGACGATCGGATCGTCCGAGGGGCCGCTCAGGGGACCGCCGTCCGGGGTGAACCCATGGCGGAAGGTTCCGCACCCCCGCTGACCGGGCGCGATCGGGCGGCCGTGCCCTCGCGGCGCCGGAACGAGGTGGGGCGGCCCCGCTCGCCCGGCGTCGTGATCCGACCGTTATGCAGCCTCAAATACGGTTAATTATGGTGAGTGCGTGTCGTCCCGTAAGTCCCCTTTTGCGTCGATAGTTTGCGTGATCGACAGAGCTGAAAGCGGGCAGGTCCGGTATGGCTGTCGATCCGTTGATCGAGCTGCACGACGTGAACAAGTACTTCGGGGAGCCACATGTCCTGCAAGACATCAGCCTCACGGCCGGCACGGGGGAGGTGGTGGTGATCACCGGCCCGTCGGGCCCGGACGCATCCACCCCGCACGGAACGATCAACCGTCCGGAGACCGTCGAATCAGGGAGGATCGAGCTCGACGGCCGGCCGCTCCCCGACGAGGGCGAGGCCCCGGCCCGGCTCCGCACCGAGGCCGGCATGGTCTTTCGGCGTCGTGTTCACGCTCGACGGCCGCATCGTCGAGGACCGCACTCCCGAGGAGTTCTTCACCGACCCGCGCAGTGACCGCGCCAAGGACTTCTTTTCCGAGATGCTCAAGCACTGAACGGGGAGTGCCGCACATGTCCGTACCCCACGTGTGCGCCCATGAGGTCCGGCCGCTGCCGGGCGACAGGGCGCTCGTCCGCACCGGGAAGCCGCTCGCGCGGAACGTCGACTACGATGTGCCGTTCGTCCTCGTGCCGGTGGCGCCCCCGCCGTCGCGCACCGGGACGTGCATGCCGCACCACTGGGTCGCCCTCGGGGCGGCCCGGCGGGAGCGGCACGGTCCCAAGACCGAGGCCGTGCACGGGGCACCGGCCGAACCAGGGACGCTGCTGCCGGGTGGGGGTCCCCCCACGGCCCCGAGACCGTAGGGGGAGCAGCAGCTCACAGGGCCAGGCCCGGCCGGCGGCAGCCGGAGATCACTGCTCGCGCAGGGGCACCGTCACATACGACGGGTCGTGCGCCGGCGAGGAGAAGGTCAGCTGCGCGCCGGACGGGTTGTGCTCGATGTAGAGCGGGTCGACCGTGTCGACGACCAGGGCGAGGCGATGCCCTGCCGGAACGTCGTAGGCCGTGGAGTACAACTCCAGGTCCACACCGAACGGCTTGCCGGGCGTCCGCCCGTGGAAGGTGTACGGCGCGTTGCTGACCAGCTTGCCGAGGCCGAGCGGGCCCACGTCGTACAGGTACGCGACGAGGGTGCCGCTCTCCTTGGTCGCGGTGACCGTGGTGTGCAACCTGGCTGTGCCGCGCACCTGTTGCGCGCTCGCGCACCTCTCCGACTGCCAGACCGCCGCCCACCACCGCGGCAGCAGCGGGATCGAGGCCGTCGGAGGCAACTGGGCGAGCTGGTCCAGGATGCTGGACAGGAACACGATTCCGCCGTCGGCGCCCGAGTCCACGTTCGCGTGGATGGTGGTCGTGCCCGGGAGCGCGAGCTTCTTCGACGCCTTCCCGACCGACTTCCAGTCCGGGTAGCCCTCGTAGCCGCCCGTGGAGCGCGACTTGAGCTGGACCGGCTGCTCACGGTCGATGCCGTTGTCCGCGCCCTTGAGGTAATGGTCGAACCAGCGTCCGGTGTCCGTCCACACGTCGTTGGGGAGTCCGAACAGCCCGGTCGCCTCGGCCGTGGCGTGGTCGCCGGGGCGGAACTCCAGCCTCTTGGGACCGGTCAACTCCTCGTAGAACTTGGTGTACTGATTGGGTGGGAAGATCGTGTCGCCCCAGGCGTTGGCGAGCATGATCGCCGCGCCGTTGGCGTTGAGCCGGTCGACGTAGGTCTCCGGGGAGCGCTTCTTGCCCCAGGCGATGAGGTTCTGTTCCTTGGAGAGGTCGGAGGAGAAGAAGTCCTTGAAGGTCTGCCGGAGTTCGGCGCTCGGCCGGCCCGTGAGCGCACCGGCGCCGTCCAGCAGCGCGGCGGCCTGGGAGTGTTCGGTGCGGCCCGAGTAGATCGAGTCGATGAGGTCGGCCCAGCCGCTGAGGGCGGCCACCGCCTTGATCCGCTCGTCGTGCGCCGCGGCCAGCAGACTGATGCCCGCCCCGTAGGACACGCCCGCCATGCCGACCTTCCGCGCGTCGGACGGGGTGTTCGCGAGCGCCCAGTCGATCACCTTGGAGGCGTCCGCGACGTCGGGCGGACCCGCGACTTCTATCTCGCCGCCCGACTGCCAGAAGCCACGGACGTTGTAACTGACCACCACATAACCGGAGTTCGCGAGTTTCTGGGCCTGGACGAGGTACTCGGCCTGAGGCAGGCCCCAACTCGTCGGCAGCACGACGAGGGGATAGCTGCGGGTGCCGTCGGCGCCCGCGGGGGCGACGACGTTGGCCTTGAGGACCGTGCCCCCGTCTCCGGAGATGTCGACGAAGCGGATGCCGGGCGTGCCGGCGGCGGCCGAGGCGGCGGGGGCCAGGCCGAGACCGGCGGCGAGCAGCGTCGCCGAGACGGCACCGGCGGCGGACGTGCGCAGGGTGTTGCGACCGTGTCCCACGGGGCACTCCTCACTCGTGTCAGCGCAAAGTGACCCGACGGTAACCTCACCCTCTTACTGAAGGTAACCCGCTGGTAAGTTACGTGGGAGTAACGATCGTTGAACTGTGCATTCGATGAGTGCCGAGGGGGCCGAAGTGTGCGCTCCAGGTGCTGGACGCCGGGCGTGAAATGTGCCGCCGGGAGCCCGGCGACACGTGTGGGATCACCCCTCGGGCTACGAGGCGGCCCGGTGCGAGCTCCGCGGCGGGGCGGGCGTGGGCAGCGGGCTCTGGGCGGCCCGGGTGACGTCCGCGACGACCTCGACGACATCGGGGCCGTACGCCTGGGAGTTGACGACCTTCAGCAGCAGGACGAAGGAGCCGTTGCTGTGCTTGCGTGCGAGGCGCTCGTGATTGCGGGCGAGATAACGGGTCGCCGCCTGATTGGTGATCGCGCGCTGGCCGCAGAAGAGGAAGACCGGTCTCGTCGCACGGTCCTGGCCCGCGACCAGCCGGGCGAGGATCACGTACTCGCTCTTGCCCGACTCCAGACGGTAGCGCTCGCTGCCGATCTGGAAGGCCCCGCGGTCCGGACCCGGCTCGGGGTCGACGTTGACGCGGATGCCTGGGAGCAGCGAGTGCAGATGCGCGGCCATCCGGCGGTTGGACGACGGCCCGCCCACGCAGAACTCGGTGCGCTCGCCGAAGCCCTGCTGCGCCGTGTCGTGCGCGATGACCTGGGCATGCGCACCGCAGTCCTTGATCAGCGCGGACAGTTCGAGCAGCGCGAACACGTCGTGGCGCATTACCGTGAGTTCAGGCCCGCCCGCCTCACGGTTGACCACGAGGAGCGACTCGGAGTTGTCCGGCAGTCCGAAGAACGCCTGCTTGCGGCGCAGCTTGCGCTTCCACAGGTAGGTACGGGTGAGCCAGCCGAGCGCGGCGCTGAGGCCGGCGGCGACCACGCCGAGGACGATGTTGCGCACGTCGTCATTCATGGGCGCGCATGCTAGCGGGAATGCGGAACGGTGTTCGAGGGGGTCCTGACGGGGACGGTGCGCTGAAGTTACGCTGCGCGGACGGCTGATGACTGGAGGTACGGATGCGTCGCTCTGTTGCGCGGAATCTGGCGGTCCTGGCGGTTTCGGCGGCGGTGGTCTCGGTCGGTGCGGCGGCGCCGCCCTCCGCCGGGGCGAAGGGCGCACCCGTCACGCCGGCCAAGGTGCCCGTCGCGGTCGGGTACGGCGGCGCGGTGGCGAGCGTCGACGCGGACGCCTCCGCGGCGGGGATCGAGGTCCTGAAGAAGGGCGGGAACGCCGTGGACGCGGCGGTCGCCACCGCGGCGGCCCTCGGTGTCACCGAGCCCTACTCGTCCGGCATCGGCGGAGGCGGCTACTTCGTCTACTACGACGCCAAGTCCCGTACGGTGCACACGATCGACGGCCGCGAGACGGCGCCGTTGACCGCCGACTCGAACCTCTTCGTGGAGAACGGCAGACCCCTCGCCTTCGCGGACGCCGTCACCAGCGGGCTGAGCGTGGGCACACCGGGCACGCCTGCCACCTGGCAGACCGCGCTGGACAGCTGGGGCAGCAAGCGGCTGACGAGCGTGCTCGCTCCGGCCGAGCGCATCGCCCGCGACGGCTTCACCGTCGACGCGACCTTCCGTTCGCAGACCGAGTCCAACCAGGCCCGCTTCAAGAACTTCCCGGACACCGCGCGGCTGTTCCTCCCCGGCGGCTCCCTGCCCGTCGTCGGATCCACCTTCAAGAACCCCGATCTGGCGCGCACTTACGAAGAGCTGGGCAGCAAGGGCGTCGACGCCGTCTACGGCGGCAAGCTCGGCCGGGAGATCGTCGACACCGTGAACAAGCCGCCGGTCGACCCGGCCTCCGGCTACAACGCGCGCCCGGGCAGGCTCGCCCTCAAGGACCTGGAGGCCTACGAGGCGAAGCGGCAGGCGCCGACGAAGGTCTCCTACCGCGGTCTGAAGGTCTACTCGATCGCCCCGTCCTCCTCGGGGGGCACCACGGTCGGGGAGGCGCTCAACATCCTGGAGCGGTCCGACCTCTCGAAGGCCAGTGACGTGCAGTACCTGCACCGCTACATCGAGGCGAGCCGCATCGCCTTCGCCGACCGCGGCCGCTGGTTGGGCGACCCCGCCTTCGAGGACGTGCCCACCCGCGGACTGCTGTCGCAGAAGTACGCCGACTCGCGCGCGTGCCTGATCAAGGACGACGCCGTACTGAACAGCCCGCTGGCACCCGGTGACCCGGACCACCCGGCGGCCTGCGCCGCCGCCGGGAAGGCCGCCCCGACGACGTACGAGGGGGAGAACACCACGCACCTGACGGTCGCCGACAAGTGGGGCAACGTCGTCTCGTACACGCTGACCATCGAGCAGACGGGCGGCAGCGGCATCACGGTCCCGCACCGCGGCTTCATCCTCAACAACGAGCTGACGGACTTCTCCTTCACGCCGGCGAACCCGGCGGTGCACGACCCCAACCTCCCGGGCCCCGGCAAGCGTCCGCGCTCGTCGATCTCGCCGACCATCGTCCTGGACAAGCGCGACCGGCCCGTCGTGGCGCTCGGGTCGCCCGGCGGCGCGACCATCATCACGACCGTCCTGCAGACCCTGACCGAGTTCGTGGACCGCGGGATGCCGCTGGTGGACGCGATCGCCGCGCCGCGGGCCAGCCAGCGCAACGCCGCTCAGACGGAACTCGAACCGGGCCTGTACGACAGCACGACCAGTGCCCAGCTGGCCGCCCTCGGGCATTCCTTCAAGCTGAACCCCGAGATCGGCGCGGCGACGGGCGTCCAGCGCCTGCCGAGCGGCGAGTGGCTGGCCGCGGCGGAGAAGGTGCGCCGCGGCGGAGGCTCGGCGATGGTGGTGCGCCCGGCTTCGTAGCCACGGGCGCGGTACGGGGGGTGTGCGGCGACGGGGCCGGCAGGGCCGGCCCCGCGTCGTCCGCGCCCGGCCCCGGCAGGCTGTTCGCGCCCGCTCGGTGCGGTCCGGGCGGGCGCACGGGGGGGGCGGACGCCGCCGGACCCCGGGGGCCGGTCAGCGGGCCGTCAGGATGCGCGGACCCGCGTCCGGGTGGCGGCGCTGGCTCAGGCGCTCGGACTGTCCATGGACGACCTCGTCGTGCGGTGCGCGCCGACCGTGGCGGCGTGACGGGCGGGTCGTGCGGGACCGCACACCACCGTGCGCCCCGTGCGGGAGCCCGCTGCGTCCCGCCCGCAAACTCCCCGTAGCCGTCCCGTAACACGACTGGTGTTGTCTACCGGACCGAAGTGGTCCGTTCGGGCAGGGAGTCGTGTGATGGCCGTAGGACAACTCCCGGTGCAGATACGGGATTTCGCGGAGTACCTGAACGGGCTGATGGCACGGCTCGACCAGGGCGGCGGCTGGTGCGGAGTCTTCTGGCAGCGAGATCCCGACGGCATGCGGGCCTGCCTGCACGGCTGGGAGGTCCCGCCCTGGGACGTCGTGGCGGCGCTCCTCCAGGACCTCGCCGCCGAGTTCGGTGACCGTGCGGCCGACGAGGAGGGCGAACGGGCCCGCGCCCTGCACGGCGCCTCGCTCGCCGCGTACGACGCCCGGCCGGGCGGACGCGACGCCCTCAGCGACCGACTCGACGTCATGCTCCGCGAGCAGCGCTACGCGGCGGAACGCCAGGCCGAACTGAACCGGCAGCTCCCCTCGGCCGGCTCCGCGGAGGAGGCCGAGTCGATCCGCCTCGACCTCGCCTGGGCCCACGACGACCATGAACGCGCCTCGGCCCGCTGCGCGGAGCTCCGACGCCGCATGGTCGACCTCGACCGCCGCGCCCTGCGCCCCCACGCGCAGGGCGCGCTCGGTTTTCCGCCCGGGGCGAGCGGCGACGCGCTGCCGGCACGCGCACCGGACGGCCTGCCGACGTCGACGGGTGCCCCCCGGTGGGAGGCTGGTGCTGGTGCTGGTGCTGGCGCGCGCGGTGCGGTGGCCCGTCCGCAGGCAGCCGCACACAGCGACCCGCACGCAACCGGATACGGCGGCCTGCGGGGAGATGAGCACGGCGCCCCGCAGGCAACCCGATACGGCGGCCCGCAGGCAGAGGCATGGAGCGGTCCGCCCGCCGCCGCGCACGACGTGCACGCCCCACTCGGTGCCAGTGGCCCGCACAGCAGCGCGCACGCGCCCGCGGAGCCCCTGGCGAGCCCCCAGGAGCCCTCCGGGGTCTCGCGCGGCCCGAGGCCCGCCGTCGAGCCCGCAGAAGCGTCCGGAAGTCCTCGCCCCACGGCCGGGACGCCGGCGCCCGTCCCCAAGCAGCGATCGAAACGCCGCCCCCGGGGCAGCGCCCGCTTCGCCGGGATGATGGAGCAGGACGACGCACCCGAGGCCGTACCCCAGCCCGTGCAGGCGCTGCCCGCACCGGCCGCACCGAGCGCCCGGCGCACGCCCCGGGGTGCCCGCTTCGCGGGGGCTGCCGAGGAACCCGAACAGCCACGCACGGCCCCCGTGGACGGAGACGCCTTGCGGGCCGCCTCCGAGACCGTGGCGGTGCTCACGCGGCTGCGCGGCGAGGGACGGAGCGGCGAGGCGCACGCCCTGCTCGTCGAGGCCGCGTACTGGCCCGCCGCCCGTTTCCCGCTGCTCGCGGCCGAACTGCACCGCGCGGGCCTGGACGCGGACTGGGCGACGCTGCTGTGGGAGGCGGCCTCGCTGCCCGCCGACCGGCTGGTCGCCGCCGCCGACGCGCTCACCGCCGCGGGCCGGAGCGCCGACGGCCGCCGGATGCTGCGCCAGGGCGTCGCGCGGCCGGCGCCGGAGATCGGGGCCGCCGTGCTGGGCCTCGCGGAGCACGGCCGTGAGCGCGAGATCCGCGCCCTGCTCGGCGCGTACGTCCGCGTACGCACCCCGGAGGAGGTGGCCCGGAGCGCGGAAACGGACCCGCAGCGGCTGGTCCCCCTGCTCCTGGAGGCCGCGCGGGAGGTGTCGGACGAGTGTCACTGGGACCTGGTCCACGCCCTCAGAGTGGCGGGCCACACGGCCTGACCCGCTCGTCGGGAGAGGGCCGCGCCTGTTGGCGGTGCGGCCCCCGTCCGGGGGAGGCTGACGTGATCCCGCCCGCATGCGGTGACCTGTCGCCCGGCAGTGTCAACGCCCCGCCGTCCGGCCGAAGCCCCGACCGGCCCCGCGCGCCCGTCCCAGGCTGGACCCCGGGTTCCTTCGCCCCCTCCGCCCCTACCCGTCCCAAGCCCAGGGGCTCCGCCCCCGGACCCCCGATCGGCCTGGACGGCCTCGTCCTCAAACGCCGGACGGGCTGAAAGGTGCTGCCCTGCCCTCGATGCGGGACGGGAGCTGCCGTCGGACCGGACGGGAGCCACGGTCGGACGGGCCGACGGCCGGCCCCAGCCCCCAGCCCCTCACACCCGCAGTCGCCCTCTCGCGGAAGGGGCCGTGCCGGTGAATCAATTGCCCGTTGCGGACGGCGCCACCACCCCACCGCACTGACACGCCGGACCACACAACGGCTGCAACGGGCGGATCACCGGCACGGCGCCGACCCACCCACCGGACAGGCGCCCGGCCGCCACCGCCGGGTCCCCCGCCCCCTTCCGCGCGGGTGTTTCCGCCGGGGCGTCCGTGCCGTCACTCACCCGCTGGGGTAAGAAACGTGATCGACTCAGCGGGTTAACGACGATGGTCTTGGCAAGGCTCTCCCCGGGGCTTACTTTCGAGCCTCTACAGCCTTTGTCTACGGGCGTAGAGGCTCTCTGACGTCCCGTCGAAGGAGCAGCTCATGGCCAACGTCGTACGTGCCGCCCTGGTCCAGGCCACCTGGACCGGCGACACCGCATCCATGGTCGCCAAGCACGAGGAACACGCCCGCGAGGCGGCCCGCCAGGGCGCCAAGGTCATCGGGTTCCAGGAAGTCTTCAACGCCCCGTACTTCTGCCAGGTCCAGGAGCCCGAGCACTACCGCTGGGCGGAGCCCGTGCCGGACGGCCCGACCGTCACCCGCATGAAGGAGCTCGCCCGCGAGACCGGCATGGTCGTCGTCGTGCCCGTGTTCGAGGTCGAGCAGTCCGGCTTCTACTTCAACACCGCGGCCGTGATCGACGCCGACGGCACCTACCTCGGCAAGTACCGCAAGCACCACATCCCCCAGGTGAAGGGCTTCTGGGAGAAGTACTACTTCAAACCGGGGAACCTGGGCTGGCCCGTCTTCGACACCGCCGTGGGCAGGATCGGCGTCTACATCTGCTACGACCGGCACTTCCCGGAGGGGTGGCGGCAGCTCGGCCTGAACGGCGCGCAGCTCGTGTACAACCCCTCCGCCACCTCCCGCGGTCTCTCCGCCTACCTCTGGCAGCTGGAACAGCCCGCGGCGGCCGTCGCCAACGAGTACTTCATCGCGGCGATCAACCGCGTCGGGCAGGAGGAGTACGGGGACAACGACTTCTACGGGACGTCGTACTTCGTCGACCCGCGCGGACAGTTCGTGGGGGACCCCGCGAGCGACAAGAGCGAGGAACTCGTCGTCCGCGACCTCGACTTCGACCTGATCGAGGAAGTACGGCAGCAATGGGCGTTCTACCGGGACCGCCGTCCCGACGCGTACGAAGGGCTGGTGCAGCCGTGACGGACCTGTACGCGCGGCACAAGGCGGTGTTGCCGGACTGGCTCGCCCTCTACTACGAGGACCCGATCGAGATCACCCACGGCGAGGGCCGGCACGTCTGGGACGCCCAGGGCAACAAGTACCTGGACTTCTTCGGCGGCATCCTCACCACGATGACCGCGCACGCCCTGCCCGAGGTCACCAAGGCCGTCAGCGAACAGGCCGGCCGGATCATCCACACCTCGACCCTGTATCTCAACCGGCCGATGGTCGAACTCGCCGAGCGGATCGCCCAGCTGTCCGGCATCCCCGACGCCCGGGTCTTCTTCACCACCTCGGGCACCGAGGCCAACGACACCGCCCTGCTGCTGGCCACCGCACACCGGCGGAGCAACCAGATCCTGGCGATGCGCAACAGCTACCACGGCCGCTCCTTCAGCGCCGTCGGCATCACCGGCAACAAGAGCTGGTCACCGACCTCGCTCTCGCCCCTCCAGACACTCTACGTCCACGGCGGCGTACGCACCCGCGGCCCCTACGCGGCTCTGGGGGACGCCGAGTTCATCGCGGCCTGCGTCGAAGACCTGGAGGACCTGCTCGGCCATGTCCGCTCGCCCGCGGCCCTGATCGCCGAACCCATCCAGGGCGTCGGCGGCTTCACCACACCGCCGGACGGCCTGTACGCGGCCTTCCGCGAAGTCCTCGACCGGCACGGCGTCCTGTGGATCGCGGACGAGGTGCAGACCGGATGGGGCCGCACCGGCGACCACTTCTGGGGCTGGCAGGCGCACGCCGACGCGGGCCCCCCGGACATGCTCACCTTCGCCAAGGGCATCGGCAACGGCATGTCCATCGGCGGGGTCGTCGCCCGGGCCGAGATCATGAACAGCCTCGACTCCAACTCCATCTCCACCTTCGGCGGCTCGCCGGTCACGATGGCGGCGGGGCTCGCGAACCTCGGCTACCTCCTCGAACACGACCTCCAGGGCAACGCCCGGCGCGTCGGCGGTCTGCTCATCGAGCGGCTCCGCGCGATCGCCGCGCAGCTCGACGGTGTACGCGAAGTCCGCGGACGCGGCCTGATGATCGGCGTCGAACTGGTCAAGGCGGGCAGCGACGAGGCGAACCCGGAAGCGGCCGCGGCCGTTCTCGAAGCGGCCCGCGAGGAGGGCCTGCTGATCGGCAAGGGCGGCGGCCACAGCACCAGCGTGCTGCGCATCGCGCCGCCGCTGTCCCTCACCGTCGCGGAGGCGGAGGAGGGCGCGGCGATCCTGGAGCGCGCCCTGCGGCGCGCCCAGTAGCAGCACGGCGAAGGAGAGCCGAGCACGGCCGGCCTCCCCGGCACGGGCGACGGCACCCCGGAGCGAACCGAGCCGAGGACATGAGGGGAACGTCGCCATGACCACCGCCTTGGAACCCGCCCTGTCGGTACGCCAGGTCCTCAGCCTGGACCGGGTGCTCGCCGGAGAGCCCGAGGTGGTGGCCGGGGCGGGCCACCTCGACCGGCCGGTGCGCTGGGTGCACGTCGCCGAGGCCGCCGACGTGGGCGTCATGCTCAGCGGTGGCGAAATGGTGCTCACCACCGGCGTGCTGCTCGCCGGCGACCCCGACGCGCAGGCCGAGTACATCCGTTCCCTGCACCGCGCGGAGGCCGCGGCCGTCGTCCTCGGGCTCGGCCGGGCCTTCCCCGCACCGCCCGACGTGATGCGCCGGGCCGCCGAGCGGTGCGGGCTGCCCATGGTGGTGCTGCACCGGCCGTTCCCCTTCGCCGAGTTGACGGAGGAGGTGCAGTCCCGGCTGGTGCGCAGCAAGTTCGCGGCCGTCAGCCTCTCCGAGGCCGTGCGCACGACGCTCACCGGGCTCGTCACCGCGGGCGCCCCGCTGCAACGGATGCTCGACGAGATCGCCGGGCACGCCGCCTGCCCCGTCGTCGTCAGCAACCTCGCGCACCGAGTGCTCGCCACGGCGGGCGAGCGGTCCGCGGTGGACGACGTGCTGCGGGACTGGGAGCGCATCGCGCGGCAGGCGGGCGGCAGCGAGGGCGACGGGTGGATCCGCGCCGAGCTGGGCGGACGCGGAGAGCGCTGGGGCCGCATCGTGCTGTGCGGATACCGCGGCGACGGCGCGACCGGGCGACTGCTCGCCGACCGCGCCGCCGAGGCGCTGGTCCTGCACCGGATGCTCGGCGGCTCCGTGCACACCTGGGAGGAGGAGTCGGCGCAGGGTCTGCTGACCGACCTGGTGAGCGGTGTCGTCCCGGTCCGGCACCTGCTGCCCAGGGCGCGGGCGGCCGGACTGCCCGTCAACCGGCGGACGTTCGTCCCGCTGGTCGTGCCGGACGGCGATCCGGCACAACTCGACCGCGTCCTCAGGCTGGTGGGCCTTCCCGGCCTCGTCGCCGAACTCGCGGACGGGGCCACGGCCGTCCTGCTCAGTCTCGCCCGCGACCAGGACGCGGAGGCGCTGGCCGCGCACTTCGCCGCCCGGCTGCGCCACGAGACCGGCACCCGTACGACCGTGGCCGCCGCTTCCGCGCGCATCGCCTGGGACGACGTACCGGGCGGCCTGCGCGAGGCCCTGCACGTCGCCGAGGCCGCCGCCGACGCGCCCGCCGACGAGGACCGGCCGGTGCTGGTGCGACTGCGGGACGTGCATCTGCGCGGTCTGGTCCGGCTGTTGCGCGACGATCCGCACGTCCAGTCCTTCGCCGAGCGGGAGCTCGACGGGCTGCTGTGCGGGGCCGACGCGGAGCAGGAGCTGCTGCCGGTGCTGCGGACGTACCTCGCGACCGGCCGCAACAAGTCGCGCACCGCTCAGCTGCACCACGTCAGCAGGCCAGCCCTGTACCGCCGGCTGGAGGCCATACAGACGCGTCTGGGCGTCGACCTGGACGACTTCGAACAGGCCGCGTCCGTGCACATCGCACTGCTCGCGCACGACGCGCAACAACACCGGGAGCACACCCCGCGTCACCGGTGGGAGCACGACGGGCAAAGACACGGAAACACCGGACGACTCAGGTGAAACATGGGACGACGCAAGGGTGACACGGTGGAACGGCCGGGCGTCTCAGACGTGACACGGTGCAACTCAAAGCCGCCGTCCGGGCTTCCTAGGCTCCTCGCACACCGAGCGACCGGAGGTCCCGATGAGCAGAGTGATCCGCGCCGCCGTCTTCCAGACCGCATGGACCGGCGACAAGGAATCGATGATCCAGGTCCACGAGCAGGCGGCCCGCGACGCGGCCGCACAGGGCGCCCAGGTCCTGTGCTTCCAGGAGCTGTTCTACGGGCCGTACTTCTGCCAGGTCCAGGACAAGGCGTTCTACGCGTACGCCGAGCAGATCCCCGAGGGACCCATCGTGCGCCGCTTCCAGGCGCTGGCGAAGGAGCTGGGCCTCGTCCTCGTCCTGCCGATGTACGAGGAGGAGCAGCCCGGCGTCCTGTACAACACCGCGGCCGTGATCGACGCCGACGGTTCGTACCTCGGCAAGTACCGCAAGACCCACATCCCCCAGGTCCCGGGATTCTGGGAGAAGTTCTACTTCCGGCCCGGCAACTCCGGCTGGCCCGTCTTCGAAACGGCGGTCGGCAGGATCGGGGTCTACATCTGCTACGACCGGCACTTCCCCGAGGGCTGGCGCGCGCTGGGCCTCGCCGGTGCCGAGATCGTCTTCAACCCGTCGGCCACCTCCCGCGGCTTGTCCGGCTATCTGTGGCAACTGGAGCAGCCGGCGGCGGCCGCCGCCAACGAGTACTTCATCGGCGCGATCAACCGGGTCGGCGTCGAGGAGTACGGCGACAACGACTTCTACGGGACCTCGTACTTCGTGGACCCGGAAGCCCAGTTCGTCGGCGAGGTGGCAGGCGACAAGGAGACGGAACTCGTCGTCCGCGACCTGGACCTCGCCAAGCTCCGCGAGGTCCGCGACCGCTGGCAGTTCTACCGCGACCGCGCCCCGGGCACGTACGGGCCGCTGACCGCCCCGTAGGCACGCCGCGTCCCGCGGGCCCGGCACACGGGGGCGGGCCCGCGGACCGGCGCGCGGCCCCCGCCCCCGCACCCGGCTTTCCCCCGAGGAAACAGCGTTGACCCCAGCCCCTGACAGCTTCGGTATTCCCTCAGTGCACGCACGACCGGAAGGAGAGGGAGCATGAGCCGTACCGTCATCCGTGGTGGACTCGTCATCACCGCGTCCGACGAGATCCACGCCGACGTCCTGATCGAGGACGGCCGGATCGCCGCCCTCGCCGCGACAGGCACTCCCGCGGCCGAGGCGTGGACGGCCGAACGGACCATCGACGCCACCGGGAAGTACGTCATCCCGGGCGGCGTCGACGCCCACACCCACATGGAGCTGCCCTTCGGCGGGACCTTCGCCTCCGACACCTTCGAGACCGGCACCCGGGCCGCGGCCTGGGGTGGCACCACCACCATCATCGACTTCGCGGTCCAGAGCGTCGGCCGCTCGCTGCGCGAGGGCCTCGACACCTGGAATGCCAAGGCCGACGGCAACTGCGCCATCGACTACGGCTTCCACATGATCGTCTCCGACGTGAACCAGGAGACGCTCAAGGAGATGGACCTGCTGGTGGAGGAAGGCGTCACCTCCTTCAAGCAGTTCATGGCCTACCCCGGCGTCTTCTACAGCGACGACGGCCAGATCCTGCGTGCCATGCAGCGCTCCGCCGAGAACGGCGGACTGATCATGATGCACGCCGAGAACGGCATCGCGATCGACGTGCTCGTCGAGCAGGCGCTGGCCCGCGGCGAGACCGACCCGCGCTTCCACGGAGAGGTCCGCAAAGCGCTTCTGGAGGCTGAGGCCACCCACCGCGCCATCAAACTGGCCCAGGTCGCGGGCGCCCCGCTGTACGTCGTGCACGTCTCGGCACAGGAGGCCGTCGCGGAGCTGACACGGGCGCGCGACGAGGGCCTGAACGTCTTCGGCGAGACATGCCCGCAGTACCTGTTCCTGTCGACGGACAACCTCGCCGAGCCGGACTTCGAGGGCTCCAAGTACGTGTGCAGCACGCCTCTTCGCCCCAGGGAGCACCAGGCGGCCCTGTGGCGGGGGTTGCGCACCAACGACCTCCAGGTCGTCTCGACGGACCACTGCCCCTTCTGCTTCGTGGGCCAGAAGGAGCTCGGCCGGGGCGACTTCTCGAAGATCCCCAACGGCCTGCCGGGCGTCGAGAACCGCATGGACCTGCTCCACCAGGCCGTCGTCGACGGGCACATCTCACGCCGCCGGTGGATCGAGATCGCCTGCGCCACCCCGGCGCGCATGTTCGGTCTGTACCCGAAGAAGGGCACGATCGCGCCCGGCGCGGACGCCGACGTCGTCATCTACGACCCGCACGCCGAACAGGTCATGTCGGTCGAGACGCATCACATGAACGTCGACTACTCGGCGTACGAGGGCAAGCGCGTCACCGGACGGGTCGAGTCCGTGCTCTCGCGCGGCGAACCGGTGATCACCGAGCGGGAGTTCACCGGACGCGTGGGGCACGGCGTCTACACCCCCCGCTCCACCTGTCAGTACCTTCTCTGAGCGACCAGGAGTGGCGCCATGGACTTCGGACTCGTCCTGCAGACCGACCCCCCTGCCTCCCGCGTCATCGAGCTGATGAAGCGGGCCGAGGACAACGGCTTCACCTACGGATGGACCTTCGACTCCGCCGTGCTGTGGCAGGAACCCTTCGTGATCTACAGCCAGATCCTCGCGCACACCGAGCGGCTGACGGTCGGACCGATGGTGACCAACCCCGGCACGCGCACCTGGGAGGTCACCGCCTCCACCTTCGCGACGCTCAACGACATGTACGGCAACCGCACGGTGTGCGGCATCGGGCGCGGCGACTCGGCGATGCGCGTCGCCGGACGCAAGCCCAACACCCTCGCCCGGATAAGCGGGGCGATGAAGGTGATCCGCGCACTCGCGCGCGGCGAGGAGGCCGACCTCGGCGGCACCGTCGTCAGGTTCCCCTGGGTCCGGCCCGGCGCCGAACTCCCCGTCTGGATGGCCGCCTACGGTCCGAAAGCCCTCAAGATGACCGGTGAGGAGGCCGACGGCTTCATCCTCCAGCTGGCCGACCTCTACCTCACCGAGTACATGGTCAAGGCGGTGAAGGACGCGGCGGCCGCGGCGGGCCGCGACCCGTCCGACGTGAAGATCTGCGTGGCGGCACCCGCGTACGTCACCGAGGACGACTCGCCCGAGGCGCTCGCCCACGCACGGGAACAGTGCCGCTGGTTCGGCGGCATGGTCGGCAACCACGTCGCCGACCTGGTCGCCAAGTACGGCGAGCACTCCGGCGCCGTACCCGAAGAACTCACCGACTACATCAAGGCCCGCGAGGGCTACGACTACTCCCACCACGGGCGCGCCGACAACCCGGACACCGCGTTCGTGCCCGACGAGATCGTCGACCGGTTCTGCCTGATCGGCACCCCAGGGAGGCACATCGAGAAGCTGAACGCGCTCCGTGCGCTGGGCGTCGACCAGTTCGCCGTCTACGACATGCACGACGCGCAGGAGGCCACCATCGACGCGTACGGCGACGAGGTCATCCCCGTCGTCAACGGCTAGCCTCCCGTCCCCCGTCCGGGCCCCCCGTCCCCGTACGTCCCCTGTGAACTCCCCCTTCCCGCCGTCCCGGGAAGGGGGTCAGGGCGCTCCGAGCAGGTTCGTCACAGGACACCGCGACCGGTGTCCCCAGGAGTGCACCCCCCATCGGCGTCACCCGCACGGCCTCTCCCGTCCCACCTCCTTCGATTGGCCTGCCCATGACCGACACCGCTCCCACGGCCATACCGCCGACACACCAAGTCACCCTCGCCGACGGCCGGGTGGAGATCGCCCCTGGTTCGCCGCAGCCCAGCGGCCCCTACGCCAACGAGGACCTGCTGCCGGTCCCCACCGGGAAGCGCACCTGGACCACCTACAACTTCTCGGCGCTGTGGGTCGGCATGGCCCACAACACCGCCTCCTGGACCCTGGCCTCCGGCCTGATCGCCGTCGGCATGGACTGGAAGCAGGCCGTCCTCACCATCGCCCTGGCCAATCTGATCGTGCTGGTCCCGATGCTGCTCACCGGGCACGCCGGACCCAAGTACGGCATCCCCTTCCCCGTCTTCGCGCGCGCCTCGTTCGGCATTCGCGGCGCCAACCTCCCAGCCGTGGTGCGGGCGTTGGTGGCCTGCGGCTGGTTCGGCATCCAGACCTGGATCGGCGGCGAGGCCATCTACTTCCTCGCCGGGAAGCTCTTCGGCGACGGCTGGGCGAACGCCTCGCACATCGGCGGCCACGCCTGGACGATGTGGCTGTCCTTCGCGATCTTCTGGGCGCTCCAGGTCGCGATCATCTACCGGGGCATGGAGACGATCCGCCGCTTCGAGAACTGGGCCGCGCCCTTCGTGCTCGTCGGCGCGGGCGTGATGCTGTGGTGGATGAGCAGCAAGGCCGGCGGCTTCGGCCCGCTGTTCGACCAGCCCTCCGCGCTCGGCTGGGGCGGGGACTTCTGGAAGCTGTTCTGGCCCTCTCTCATGGGCATGATCGGCTTCTGGTCCACGCTGGCCCTGAACATCCCGGACTTCACCCGGTACGGCAGGAGCCAGAAGGCGCAGACGTGGGGCCAGGCCCTCGGCCTGCCGACCACGATGACCCTCTTCGCCTTCCTCTCCGTGCTGGTGACCTCCGGCTCGCAGGCGGTGTACGGCAAGCCGGTCTGGGACCCGGTCCAGCTCGCCGCCAAGACCGACAACGTGGTGGGACTGCTGTACGCGCTGGTGACCGTGCTGGTGGCGACCCTGTCCGTGAACATCGCGGCCAACCTGGTCTCACCTGCCTTCGACTTCTCCAACGTCGCGCCGCGGAAGGTCAGTTTCCGTGCGGGCGCGCTCGTCACCTGCGTGCTCGGCGTGCTCATCTTCCCGTGGAAGCTGTACTCGGACCCGCAGGGCTACATCTTCACCTGGCTCGGCCTCGTCGGCGGCCTGCTCGGCACGGTCGCCGGCATCCTCATCGCCGATTACTGGATCCTGCGGCGCACCCGGCTCGACCTGGTGGACCTGTATCGCACGAGCGGCCGGTACTGGTACGACGGCGGCTGGAACTGGCGGGCCGTCGTCGCCTTCGTCACCGGCGGCGTCCTGGCCGTCGGCGGCGCCGACTTCCACCCACTGGTCGACGGACGGCCGATCCCGGCGCTGGAACCCCTGGCCGACTACGGCTGGGCGGTCGGCCTCGGCACCTCGTTGGTGCTGTACCTGGTGCTGATGCTGCCGCGCGGCAGGCAGGAGATCACCGCCTGACGCGCTAGGGAGGACGGTCAGCCCTTCTGGCCGTCCTCCAGTGCGGCCACCGCCGCCTTGGCCGCCTTGATGGCGCCCTTGTTGATCTCGTCGGTGCCGGGCGCCTTCTTCGTCTCGAAGTCGCTGCCGTTGTAGGTGATGATCACCACCGCGTTCGACGCGCGGGCGATCACCACCCCCTCACGGGTCTGCTGCTTGTCCTCGGTGGTCAGGTTCACGACGGAGTACGCCGAGTCACCGAGCCCGGGAACCGCCCCTCCGCCGCTCTTGTCCGCGATGCGACCCTCGTACGACTTCTGTGCCGCTTGGTCCGACTCCTTGATCTCGTACGAGACGTCGAGCCAGCGGTAGTCGAACCCCTTCAGGGCGTTCCAGGAGCAGGTGCGCCGTACCGACTTATCCGTCGACGGAATCTCCTGGCCTGCCGTCTTGGCCCCCGGGACCAGGGACTTGAGCGTGGCCGTCGGCACGCTTCCGCAGGGCGCGGGCGATGCCGTGAACGTCTTGGTGGCCGCCGACGTCGACGGCGCGGACGCCGTACTGGTCTTCTTTTGGGACGATTTGTGCTCCGCGGTGGGGGCCGCGGCGAACGGGCCTGACGTCAGGGCCCAGCCCGCCGAGGCGAGCACGGCCACCGGCAGCAGACGCGCGGTGAGGGCGAGCGGCAGAGGAAGAGAACGCACGGCTCACTTCTCGTGGGGGACGGTGCGGAGCGGGTCCGCACTGCGGACGGGACGCCAGTGTCACACGAGTCCCTGTGGGGCGAAAGTGCCAACTCGCTCCGTGCCTGTGCGGTGACAGCGGGGGCACCATGCCCGTGCGGTGACAACGGGACACCGGCTCACGGTCCGTCAGACGCTCCGTCGCGCGCTGCGCCGTCCGGTCACGAGCCACACCGCCGCCCGGAGCCGGACGCCGCCGGCCGTCTCGTACGGGCGCAGGGTGTCCTCCAGCGCGGCGCGGGTCTCGGACGCGATCGACCGGCCCGGCGTGCGGGACAGCAGGAAGCGCACCGCGTCCGGGGCGTCGCGTCCCCACACCGTCTCCGTGTCGACCGGCGTCACGGACACGTCCTCGTACAGGCTCAGCGCCTCACGGATCCGTGCCGGGTCGGACAGCGAGGCCATCGCGGTCATCGCGGCGTGAGCGGACTGGACAGCCGCACAGGTCCGCCGGTCCTTTGGGGCCGGAGCGGCGTCCGTGCCGGTGCGGGCACCGGCCTCCGCGGCAGGGTCCGTCCCGCGGAGCGCACCGGAGCGCTGTCCGGCGGCCCGTGCGGCTCCTTCCAGAAGGCCCGCGAAGAGGCCGAGGGCCCGCGACTCCTCCACGTCCGGACCCGCCGGCTGCGGGCAGACGAACGCGAGCCGCCCGCCGGGCCGCAACGCCCGTGCCAGATTCCGGAACGCGGCTGCGTGATCCGCGAAGAACATCACACCGCCCCTGCTGATCAGCACGTCGTACCCGGCGGGCGGGAAGGGGTGGACCTGCGCGTCGGCGAGCTCGTACGCGGCGTTCGGGACGCCCTCGGCCGCGGTGATCTCCCGCGCCCTGGCGAGCAGCGGCGCCGAGATGTCCACCCCGACCGCGTGCCCGGTCGCGGCGAGCCGTGCCGCGATCCGCGTGGTCGCCCCGGCGCCGCAGCCCACGTCCAGGACGCGGTCGCCTGGTGCGATGTCCGCGCCCGCGAACAGCGCGTCGTTCACGCCGGAGATCATCGTGTCGTACCGCTCCTGATGGGCGGCCCAGTGCGCCCCGACGGGGCCGTTCCAGGCCTCTGCCTGCACGGAGTTGGCGATCACGGTCACGACGCCTCCCGGACCCGGCGCACGGGCAGGGCGCTCTCGATGCGGTCGACGGCGGCGAACGCGCCGTACGCCACGAGATGCACCAGACAATGGTCGGAATGCTCCGGTCCGCGCCACGCCGTCACGTCCTCGTCCGTGATCCGGTACGGAGCGAGGGCGGCCAGCAGCGCGAGACGCGCCCCGGGGCGGGACCGGTCCGGAAGGGCGTCCCACGCGAGCGGCGGGTGCGTGCCGTCCCACCGCCCGACCACGTCCTGTACGAGCAGCCGGTCGGCCTCGTCGAGAAGTCCCGCGCCCTGCAGTGCGGTGTCGCGCAGGGCGGCGTAGGCGGGACCGACGGAGGTGCCGAGCGCCCAGCCGGGACCGGGGTCCGTGGTGTCGAGCAGCGTCGTCCCCGCGCCCGGGGCCGGGCTGCGGCGCACCGTCCGCGCGACCGAGCGCCCCGCCAGACTCCGCACCGCCCGGAACCGCTGGATGTTGCCCGGCAGCAGGTTCTCCGTCAGCAGCGCCGACACGATCCGGTTGATGAAGTGGAAGGAGAGCACGGTGCCGATGAACGCGGGTGCGTGCGCCGCGGGGAAGGGATACGGCCTCAGCTCCCGCGCGCCGGGGGTCCGGGTCGCCCGGCCCCAGGCCAGCACACGCGCGTGCTCCGCGTCGGCGGGCGCCTCGCCGCGGGCCACCGACTCCGCGAGCGCGTGGTCGCCGGTGGCGTGCAGCAGCATCGTGTGCGCGTCCACACAGAACGGGCAGCGGTTCGCCTGGGACACCCCGAGTGCCGCGAGCTCCTTGTCCGCCCGCCCGCCGGCGCCCGCGACGAGCGACTCGCGCATCAACGCCCAGGAAGCGGCCATGAGTTCGGGAGCGGAGGAGAGGACCACGAAGGTCGGCGGACGCGCGATGCCGAAGTCCTCGGAGAGCTGGGCGTAGACCTCGGCGGTCCGTCCCCTCGCCGCGTCGGGCGGCGGTGGGGTGGTGTACCGGAAGGGGCTGGAGAGCGGCATGTCATGCCTCCTGGGTCGGGCGAGCGCGGCACCCCCGGCGGCGCCGGATGCCATGTGCTGCGCCGTGAGAACCCTCGCCCGGACGGGGCCCTGGGGGCGTCGTACACCCGGAGGCGATGCGGGCTGCTCCACCGGGCCCGGGAAACGCCCGGCCTACTCCGCCGGGAGTAGGCCGGGTGCCCTCCACAGGTCTGACGCGGGTTTCGCGCCCGACGCATAAAGTGCCGTCCATGCAGCTCGACCAGGCCACCCGCAGACGCCTGGCCGACACGGCCCTCGCGGTCGTCGTCGGCGCGCTCGTGCTGACCGCGGCCGCCTTCGACGCCGACACGACCCCCGTCGACCTCGCCCTCGTCGCCCTCGGCTCACTGGCCCTCGCCGCCTACCGCAGCACCCCGCGCGCCGTGCTGGCGATCACCACGGTCACCACCACCGCGTACGTCGTGCACGCCCACCCCGGCTCGCTGTCCGCGCTCCCGGTGCTGAGCGCCGTCCACACGGCGGCACGAGCCGGTCGCCGCGGCGTGGCCGCGCTGGCGAGCGTCGTGTTCCTCGCGGGCTTCGCGACCGCGGGCCCCACGACCCAGGAGCTCGTGGAGCGGACGACGCTGCTCACCGGCTGGTTCCTCTGCGCCCTGGTCACCGGCCTCGCCGACCGGAACTGGCAGGCGTATCTGCGGCAGACGGAGCAGCGCGCCCTGGAGGCCGAACGCACTCGAGAGGAGGCGGCCCTGCGGCGCGCCGGCGAGGAACGGCTGCGCATCGCACGGGAGTTGCACGACTCGCTCACGCACAGCATCTCGATCGTCAAGCTCCAGGCCGGGGTGGCCGTGCACCTCGCCCGCAAGCGCGGCGAGGAGATACCGCCCGCGCTGCTCGCCATCCAGGCGGCGAGCGGCGAGGCGATGCGCGAACTGCGCTCCACCCTGGAGGTGTTGCGCACCGACGAGCCGACCGGCACACCAGCTGTGCTCGTGGAACGGGCGCGTGCCGCGGGCCTCGCCGTCGACCTCCGGGTGACCGGCGAGGAACGGCCCCTGACGGCGACCGTGGACCGTGCCGCGTACCGCATCGTGCAGGAGGCCCTCACCAACGCCGCCCGGCACGCGGGGCCCGCCAAGGTCCTGGTCGAACTCGGCTATGAGCAGCAGGAGTTGACGATCCGCGTCGACGACGACGGCACCGCACGGCCCTCTTGCGCGCCCGTCCCCGGCATCGGACTGACCGGAATGCGTGAGCGCGTCCAGGCCCTGGGCGGCACCCTGCACGCCGCCCCGCGCACCGAGGGCGGCTTCTCGGTCCGGGCCGCCCTTCCGCTGTGCCCGCCCGGGGACGCCCCGTGATCAGGGTGGCGCTCGTCGACGACCAGGCCCTCATGCGCGCCGGCTTCCGCGCCCTGCTGGAGGCGGAGGACGGCATCGAGGTGGTGGGTGAGGCCGCCGACGGCGAGCAGGGGCTCGCGCTCGTCCGCGCGCAGATCCCCGACGTCGCCCTCGTCGACGTGCAGATGCCCGTGATGACGGGCATCGAGGCGACCCGCCGTATCGCGGAGGACCCCGCACTCTCCGGCGTACGCGTCGTCATCCTCACCAACTACGGCCTGGACGAGTACGTCTTCGAGGCGTTGCGGGCCGGCGCCAGCGGGTTTCTGCTCAAGGACACCGAACCGGCCGATCTGCTCCAGGCCATCGAGGTCGTCGCGCTCGGCGAGGCGCTGCTGTCCCCGTCCGTGACCCGGACGCTGATCGGGGAGTTCGTGGCCCGTCCCCCCGACCGGGCCACGGCGCCGGGACTCGAATGCCTCACCCGTCGAGAGAGCGAGGTCACCGCGCTCGCCGCGCGCGGCCTGACCAACGAGGAGATCGCCGCGCACATGGTGATCAGCCCGCTGACGGCCAAGACCCACATCAGTCGCGCGATGACGAAGCTGGGGGCCCGCGACCGCGCCCAACTGGTCGTCTTCGCCTACGAGTCGGGTCTCGTCACGGCACGTGGGCACACGGAGTGAGGCCGTCCGTCGAGGCCGCCTCGTGCGATCATCGGTCCGTGATCGCCACACACCGCAAGCGAATCCGTTCCGCCGCTCTCGCCTGTCTGCTGGCGCTCACCCTCAGCGGCTGCGGACTTTCCGCGGAGCTGGACCGCGAGCGCAACCCCGGACGGGAGCCCACCCCCGCCGCCACCCGGACCCGCGCCGCCCAGCCGTCCGCTCCCGTGGTCTCCGAGACGTCACTCGCCGTCCCCGGAGGGCCGGAATCGTCACCTGCCGTCCCGGTGCAGCAGGACCGCGGCTGCCCGCCGTCCGGCCTGCGCGTCGGCACCGGCCCCGTGGAGGCGGCCATGGGACTGCGCGCCATGACCATCACGCTCACCAACTGCGGCAAGAAGCCGTACGAGTTGAAGGGGTACCCGTCCGTCCGGGTCCTCGGCGCGGAGGGCGACCCGATCCCCGGCGTGCTGACCGTGGAGGGCACCGACCAGGTGGCCATGGCGCCCGAGGACCCCGGCCCCGAGGCACTCACGCTCGGTCCCGGCGAGAGCGCGCGGGCGGGCCTGTACTGGCGGATGGCCGCAGAGGACGGCACCTACCTGCGGGTCGCCCCGGCCGCGGGGCGGAGCCCCACGACGGTACGCCTGCCGGACCCCCTCGACATCGGCCCGGAGAACACCCTGGGCACGACAGCCTGGGCACCGGCCACCTAGCCAGGACCTGTCGGACAATTCCCGCCCGCCCGGTGCGACGCCATGCACGCACGCTCGCCGCACCGGGCACAGCCCCGAGTACATCCAGCACGAGGGGCCGCGCCCGGCACACCGAGCGCACGCACCTGACGCCGCCGGGCCGCCCTGCGGTCGACGCCGGGAGGCATCGGACAGGCCCTGGCGGCGGGTGCCGCGCGCGGCACCGGTCACGGCACGCGCGCGGTCCATTCCGGGGCGCCGAACTTCGAGCGGGCCAGCTCCTGCGCCCGCGCCAGTTCCTCCGGCGTCACCTTGCCGTCCACCAGCCCGTACCGCCCGCGGAACGAGTCGATCATCCGCTCGATGACCGCCTCGCGCGCCAGTCCCGTCTGCCGCCGCAGCGGGTCGACCCGCTTCTTCGCGCTCTTCGTCCCCTTGTCGGAGAGCTTCTCCCGCCCGATGCGCAGCACTTCGAGCATCTTGTCGGCGTCGATGTCGTACGACATGGTCACGTGGTGCAGCACGGCGCCCGGGCCCCCGCCGGGTCCGACCACCCGCTTCTGGGCGGCGCCGGCGATCTTCCCCTGATCCGTCGCGATGTCGTTCAACGGCTGGTACCAGGCTTTGATCCCCATGTCGCCGAGCGCGCCCAGCACCCAGTCGTCGAGATACGCGTAGCTGTCCTGGAACGACAGGCCCTGGACCAGGGCCTCGGGCACCGAGAGCGAGTACGTGATGGTGTTGCCCGGCTCCACGAACATCGCGCCGCCGCCGGAGATGCGGCGGACCACCTCGATGCCGTGCCGGGCGGCGCCCGCCGGGTCGACCTCGTTGCGCAGGGACTGGAAACTGCCGATGATCACGGACGGGGCGCCCCACTCCCACACCCGCAGCGTCGGCGCACGCCGGCCCGCGGCCACCTCCGTGGTCAGCACCTCGTCCAGTGCCATGTGCAGGGCCGGGGACTGCGGCCCCTCGTGGATCAACTGCCAGTCGTAGTCCGTCCAGTCGGCGGCGTGCGCCAGCGCCCGGCGCACCGCGATCCCGATGCCCTCCGAGGTCAGGCCGTACATGACCGTGCCCTCGGGCAGCGCGGCGTCGATGCGGGCGGCGAGACCCGCCGCGTCGGTGTCGGCCGGCGCACCCTCCAGCGCGTGATTGACGGCGTCCAGCGCCTCGTCGGGTTCGAGGAAGAAGTCGCCCGCCACGCGCGCGTGGCGCAGCACCGCGCCCTCGACGTCCAGATCCACCACGACGAGCTTGCCGCCGGGGACCTTGTACTCACCGTGCACCGATCCGCCTCCGTTCAGTTCCACGAGGAGCAACGACGGCCGGGGGCGAATGATTCCGATCATTCCGGGTTCTTCCGTACCGGCGGGGCCGGTCCGTGGGACGTCCCGGAAGGCGCCCGTCCGATCCGGGCGGGCCACCCTGCCGCCCTGGCCGCGGCAAGTGCCATAGTCGTGGGCGAGGTTGATCGCTCGGCACAGCGAGGTGGCAGGCATGTTCACGACCCGACCGACGCTCCAGGGCACCTTCGGCATGGTGTCCTCGACCCACTGGCTCGCCTCGCAGTCCGCGATGGCCGTCCTGGAGGACGGCGGCAACGCGTACGACGCCGCCGTCGCCGCGGGCTTCGTCCTGCACGTCGTCGAACCCCACCTCAACGGACCCGCGGGCGAGGTCCCGATCATCCTCGCCCCGGCCGGTGGCGAGGTGAGGGTGCTGTGCGGGCAGGGCGTCGCGCCCGCGGGTGCGACGGTCGCCCACTACAAGGGGCTCGGGCTGGACCTCGTCCCCGGCACCGGGCCCCTCGCCGCCGCCGTGCCGGGCGCCTTCGACGCCTGGATGCTCCTGCTGCGCGACCACGGCACCAAGCCGCTCGCCGACGTCCTCGCGTACGCCATCGGATACGCCGAGGACGGCCACGCGCCCGTGGAACGCGTCGGAGAGACCGTCGAGACGGTGCGCGAGCTGTTCGAGACGGAGTGGACGACCTCGGCCGAGGTGTACCTGCCGGAGGGCAGGGCGCCCCGCCCCGGCGAGCTGTTCCGCAACCCCGCCCTGGCCGCGACCTGGCGCCGGCTCCTCGCCGAGGTCTCCGCGGAGGACGGCCGGGTGGAACAGATCGAGGCCGCGCGCCGGGTCTGGCGCTCCGGCTTCATCGCCGAGGCCCTGGTGCGCCAGGCCCGCCGCCCCACCCTGGACACCAGCGGCGAGCGCCACACCGGCACCCTGACGGCCGCGGACCTCGCGAGCTGGTCCGCCACCTACGAACCGCCCGTGACCTACGACTGGCGCGGCTGGACCCTGTGCAAGGCGGGCCCCTGGAGCCAGGGCCCGGTCCTGCTGCAGCAGCTGGCCCTGTTGCCGCCCGAACTGCCCGCGTACGGCTCCGCCGAGTACGTCCACCTGCTCGTCGAGGGCTGCAAGCTCGCCATGGCCGACCGGGAGGCCTGGTACGGGGACGCCGACGACGTACCCCTCGACGAGCTGCTCTGCGAGTCGTACAACGCCGAGCGGCGGGCGCTCGTCGGCGACAAGGCGTCGTACGAGCTGCGTCCCGGCAGCCCCGGAGGGCGCGTCCCGCGGCTGAGCGGGCACGCGCGCGTGCCCGCTCCGTGGGAACCCGGCTTCGACGCGCTCGCGGCGCCCGGCGCGGGCGAACCCACCGTGGCACGGCCCGCCCGCACGGCCCCGGAACCCGAGGTCGCGGCCGACGGCGGCACCCGGGGCGACACCTGCCACCTCGACGTCGTCGACCGCTGGGGCAACATGGTCGCCGCCACGCCCAGCGGCGGCTGGCTCCAGTCCAACCCCGTCGTGCCCGAACTGGGCTTCCCGCTCGGTACACGGCTCCAGATGACCTGGCTGGAGGAGGGACTGCCCAACTCCCTCGCGCCGGGCCGCCGTCCCCGCACCACGCTCACCCCGTCGCTCGCCCTGCGCGACGGCGTCCCGGTCATGGCGTTCGGTACGCCGGGAGGAGACCAGCAGGACCAGTGGCAGACGCACTTCTTCCTGGCCGTGGCGCTGCGCTCCGCCGTGCGCGGCGGTCTCGACCTCCAAGGCGCGATCGACGCCCCGAACTGGCACAACGACAGCTTCCCCGGCTCCTTCTACCCGCGCGGCATGCACCCCGGCAGCCTCACGGTCGAGGCCCGCACGGACGAGGCGGTCGTCGACGAGCTGCGGCGCCGCGGGCACGACGTCCAGGTGGGAGAGGCGTGGTCGGAGGGACGTCTGTGCGCGGTCGCGCGGGACCCCGCGACCGGCGTGCTGTCGGCCGCGGCGAATCCGCGCGGGATGCAGGGGTACGCGGTCGGACGCTGAGTGCGGCGCCCCTCGGAGTTCATCCGGATTCCACCCGGAGTGCACCGGGCGTGCGGGGATTGTCAGCGGCGCGTGCTCTCATGGAGCCATGATCGAAGACATCGAAACCATCGACGAGTTTCTCGCCCGGCACAGCTCCGACGTCGAAGAAGCGGTCCGCGAGGCGGCGGCGGCCGAGATCATGCCCCGCTTCCGGCAGCTCGCAGCGCATGAGATCGACCAGAAGTCCGGCCCGCACGACCTGGTGACGGACGCCGACCGCAAGGCCGAGCAGTATCTGACCGGTGCCCTCACCGCGCTGCTGCCCGGCTCGGTCGTCGTCGGCGAGGAAGCGGTGCACGCCGACCCCGCCACCTACGAGGCGATCCAGCGCTCCGCGCCGGTCTGGATCGTCGACCCCGTCGACGGCACCCGCCAGTTCGTGCACGGCGATCCCGGCTTCTGCACGCTCGTCGCGCTCGCCCGGGACGGAGTCGTGCTCGCCTCCTGGACGTACGCCCCCGCGCGCGACGAGTTCGCCGTCGCGATACGCGGCCGGGGAGCCTTCCTCGACGGCGTGCCCCTGCGCTCCGGCTCGCCGGTGCCCGGCCGTGACCTGGACGTCGCCACGTCCCACCCGGACTACACCACGGACGACCAGAAGCGCGCGCTGATCGGCCTGCGCGTCGAGGGAGTCGTCCCGCGCCCCTGCGGCTCGGCCGGCCTTGAGTACCTGGCCGTGGCACGGGGGGAGTCGGACGCGGTCGCGTTCTCATGGGAGGCGGCGTGGGACCACGCCGCGGGCCTGCTCCTTGTGGAGGAGGCGGGCGGCGCCCACCTGACCCTCGCGGGCGAGCCGTTCCGCGTGACGGGGGGCAACGCGCTGCCGTTCACCGCGGCCCGGGACGAGGCCACCGCCCGCCGCGTGGTGGCCCTGCTGTCGGCGTGAGCCCGACCCGACGCCGACCCGGCCCCTCCCGGCCGGAGCACCCCGTCCCGATCTGCGGTGAGCTCGGCCTTCCGGGGTGACACCGAGGGCCTGCCCGGTCACCGACCCGCCCCGTCGGTGCCGGTGAGCTCGACCGCTTGGGGTTACGCCTGGTCACGGCCCCGGCTGTCGGAGCGGTCGGCCGGCCGGGATGACACCGAGCCCGCCGTCGACGAGCCCGGCCGCGGAGCGGCACCCGGACGAGCACGGCCACCGCCGCCCGGCGTCCGCCGCCCGACCCCGGTGAGGGCATCACTGCCCGTACGGAGTCCGTCGTGCGCGGCGGTACCGAACCCGAAGGGGGAGGGGCCCTCGAGAAGACGCCGGCCTGCCGCGGACGCACCAGGTTCCGCCGGGCCCGGTCCGGGCGCTGGACCGAGCGTGACCGGGGCAGGGGGCTGATGGCGCCGGGACCAGGGTGCTGCCGGTCGGGCTCGGGGAGCTCGCCGGTGCCTCCGCCGAGCCCCCCCGGGGGGCGTGGGCCGCCCCGCGCACGTCGGGAGGTGTCTCCTTCCCAACCCCCCGCGCCGCCAAGGCTGTCGGTCCTGCGGCATATCCTGATCCCCAGTGGCCATCGGCTGACAAAGGAGTCCGAAGGTGCCGTCGATGCTCGATGCCGTCGTGGTGGGTGCGGGGCCGAACGGACTGACCGCTGCCGTGGAGCTGGCCCGCCGCGGCTTCTCCGTGGCCGTCTTCGAGGCCCGGGACACCGTGGGCGGGGGAGCGCGGACCGAAGAGCTGACCCTGCCCGGCTTCCGCCACGACCCCTGCTCGGCGGCGCACCCGCTGGGCGTCAATTCTCCCGCGTTCCGGGCGATGCCCCTGGAGCGGTACGGCCTGGAGTGGCTGCACGCCGAGCTGCCCATGGCGCACCCTTTCACGGACGGCACGGCAGCGGTGCTGGCGCGGTCCGTCGCCGAGACGGCCGCGTCGTTCGGCCCGCGCGACGCCGGGGCGTACCGCCGGCTGGTCGCGCCCTTCCTCACCAAGTGGGACACGCTGGCGCACGACTTCATGTCGCTGCCGCTGACCGCGCTGCCCCGGGACCCGGTCACCCTCGCCCGCTTCGGCCTCACGGGGCTGCCGCCCTCGACCTGGCTGATGCGCCGCTTCCGCGACGAGCGGGCCCAGGCACTGTTCGCGGGCCTCGTCGCCCATGTCATCGCCCCGCTCGGCGGCTTCGCCACCGGCGCCGTCGGCCTCGTCTTCGCGCTGGCCGCGCACGCCCGGGGCTGGCCGGTCGCGCGCGGCGGCTCGCAGGCCATCTCCGACGCGCTCGCCGCGTACCTCGAGGACCTCGGCGGCACCGTCCACACCGACTACGAGGTCAAGCGCCTCGACGACCTGCCGCCCGCCCGCGCGTACGTCTTCGACACCTCGCCCACCGCCCTGGCCCGCATCGCCGGGCTCGGCCGGTTCTACGAGCACTACCGGTACGGGGCGAGCGTGTTCAAGATCGACTACGCGCTGGACGGGCCCGTGCCCTGGACCGCGAAGGAGGCGCGCGCCGCCGGTACCGTGCAGGTCGGCGGCAGCCGTGCGGAGATCGCCGGTGCGCTGCACGCGGCCTCCCGAGAGGGCCGGGCACCGGACACGCCCTTCCTGATCACCGTGCAGCCCGGTGTCGCCGACCCCAGCCGCGCGCCCGAGGGCAAGCAGGTCTTCTGGGCGTACGGACACGTGCCGAACGGCTGGAGCGGTGACCTCACGGACGCGATCGAGCGGCAGCTGGAGCGTTTCGCGCCGGGCTTCCGCGACCGTGTGCTCGCCCGTGCGACAGCGGGCCCGCCGGAGCTGGCCACCCGCAACGCGAACTACGTGGGCGGTGACATCGCCTGCGGCGCCGCCTCCGGGCTTCAGCTCCTGCTGCGCCCCAGACTGTCCCTGTTCCCTTACGGCACCCCCCACCCGGCCGTCTTCATCTGTTCGTCCGCCACCCCACCGGGCCCGGGCGTCCACGGCATGTCGGGGCACAACGCGGCGAAGGCCGTGTGGAGGAGACTCAGACAGGCATGACCGCGATCAAGCTGGTCCAGGGCGACATCACCCGGCAGAGCGTGGACGCCGTCGTCAACGCGGCGAACTCCTCGCTGCTCGGCGGCGGAGGCGTGGACGGAGCCATCCACCGCCGCGGCGGCCCTGCCGTCCTCGAGGACTGCCGCAGGCTGCGCGCCTCGCATTACGGCAAGGGTCTGCCCACCGGCCGGGCCGTCGCCACGACCGCCGGCGAACTGGACGCGCGCTGGGTGATCCACACCGTGGGGCCGGTGTACAGCCGCGAGGACGACCGCTCGGCGCTGCTCGCGTCCTGCTACCGCGAGTCCCTGCGCGTCGCCGACGAACTCGGCGCGCGCACGGTCGCCTTTCCGGCCGTGTCCGCCGGCATCTACGGGTGGCCGATGGACGACGCCGCGAGGATCGCCGTGGAGACGGTCCGGGCCACCCCGACGGACGTCGAGGAGGTCACCTTCGTCCTCTTCGACGAGTCCGCCTACCGGGCCTTCGCCGCACAGGTCCCCTCCGAGGAGAAGTAGCCGCCGAAGGCCGGTCGGCCGTGTCCCGGACCGCAGTGGAAGGCGTCCCACGGCTGCCGGCCGCTGACGCGAGGGACCGGCCACCTGGTGGAGGGGACGACACGAGCGAGGGTGACGTCCACGGCATGGACGTCGATCATCACGGCTCGTCCCCGTCGAGCAGCCCGCGCAGAACCGCTCCCTCCTGCGGGCTCAGCCCGGTGACGAAGTGCCGGAGGGCGGCGATCGGATCGGGGCCGCGGTCGAGCGCCTCGTGCATGGCGTCGGCGGTCATCTCGGCCGCGTCCTTCGTGGGCCGGTAGGCGCCGCGCCGCCCGTCGACGTCGCGGCGCACCAACCCCTTGTCGTACAGGCGCTTGAGGATGGTGTGCACGGTGTTGTAGGCGAGGCCCCCGCCGATCTCTCCCTGGATCTGGGCGGGCGTCAGGGCGTCGTCGGTGGCCCAGAGGGTGGCGAGCACCGCGCTCTCCAACTCGCCCGCGCCGCGCCGGTCCGCTCTGCCGTGGGGGCTCGTGCCAGCCATGGTCGCCACCTTACAGCGCGTAGGGGGGAGCGGAGGCCGGTCCGGGCCTCGGGCGAGACGGGGGACCGGGGCGCGAGGCGCTCGCCCCGGATGCCGTTCCCGGACTGCGAGGCCCTGAGGTGCGCGGTAATTTGTCCATGATTTCACGGATTTGACCCTTGCCTCGCGTCACGTGGGTCGAAGGGGCCCTACAGCTTGTAGGGCTGGAGGGAGGACGATGGTCAGGACCGCGGACATTCCGCTCGCCGGTGCCGAAAGGGCGGCCGGTCGGCCGTCGGGCCGTCCGGCCGCTCGGTACGTCGGCGGACGGCGCGGGATCGCCCTCGTGGCCCTCGCCTTCACTCTGGCCCAACTGCTGCTGGTGGGGCCCGGCATGGGGCTCGGCTGGGACGAGACGGTCTACGTCAGCCAGGTCAGCGGGGACGCGCCGGCGGCGTTCTTCAGCGCACCCCGCGCCCGCGGCGTCCCCCTGCTCGTCGCCCCCGTCGCCTCCTGGTCGTCGTCCACGGCACTCCTGCGGGTGTGTCTGGCCCTGCTGTCGGGGCTCGGCCTCTTCGTGGCGCTGTGCGCCTGGCGGCACCTGTTCCCGGCGCGGCTGCTCGCCCTGGCCGGCACCCTGTTCGCGACCCTGTGGGTGACCCTCTTCTACGGTCCGCAGGCCATGCCCAACTACTGGGTCGCCGTCGGAGCACTGCTGTGCGTCGCCTGCTTCCTGCGGGCACGCTCCGTCCCCCGCAACCGGGCGGCGCTGTGGGGCGTGGGGCTGGGCGCGGCGCTGATGGCGTGGATGCGGCCCACCGACGCGGTCTGGGCGACCCTCCCGCTGCTGGTCCTCGCGGTGCCGGAGCTGCGCCGACGACGGCCCTGGCTGCCCGCCGCGCTGGCCGGGGGCCTGATGGCCGGCGCGGCCGAGTGGATCGTCGAGGCGTACATCGGCTACGGGGGCCTCGGCCAGAGGCTCGCCGACGGCTCCCGCATCCAGGGCGGCCTGGGCTGGAACATCGCCGTCGCCGACCAGATGCGCAGCCTGGGCGGACGCATCCTGTGCCGCCCCTGCACCGGCGCGATGCCCGACACCGCCGTGCTGGTGTGGTGGTTCGCGCTGCTCCCCCTGGCCGCGGCAGGTCTCGTGGCCGCGGTCAGGGCCCGGCGCACGGCGCCCACGCTGCTCCCGCTGGCCTGCGCCGCGACGGCCGCGTTCCCGTACCTGTTCATGATCGGCTACGCCGCCCCGCGCTTCCTGCTCCCGGCCTACGCGCTCCTCTCCCTCCCGGTCGCCGACGCCCTCGTCCGTCTCGTCACCGTCGCGCACGGCGTGTGGCGCCCGGCGGCCGTGACCGCGGTCGCGCTCGGCCTCGCCTGCCATCTGGCGGTCCAGTACACCGTGCTCGAAGACACCGTCCGCGACGCCACGGACTCCCGTCGCGACTGGGCCCGCGCCGCCGCCGACCTGCGCGGGCTGGGGATACGGCCGCCGTGCGTCCTGACCGGCCGGGACGCCGTCCCGATCGCCTTCCGCGCCGGGTGCGCCTCCGTCGCGACCTCAGGGCACAACGCGAACACGACCGGGCAGGCGCTCGCGCGGACCGGACGGAGCCGGCCGGTCGCGGTGCTGACCTCCCGAAGCGGCCGACCGCCCGCGTTCGCCCGGACCTGGGAAGTCCATCGCATCGGCGGCCTGCGCGCCTACCTCGCCCCCACCGGGCCGGGAGGACGGGCCTCATGAGTTCTCCGCCCGGCACCGCCGAGACGGCCCTGGGCCGGCGGGCGCCTTGGCAGGCCGGGATCGCGCTGGCCGTCCTGCTCTGCACCGGCTGGCTGGCCTGGCGGCACTGGCCGGTGATCGAGACCGCGGCGGGCCGGCTCGCCCACGCCGACCGCGGCTGGCTGCTCGTGGCGGCCGCGGCCGCCCTGGCGACCTGGGCATGTTCAGCCCTCGCCCAACAAGGCGCCGTGGTCCGGCCGCTGCCCACCGGCCGCCTGGTGGCGGTCCAGTTCGCGGCCTGTGCCGCCAACCATCTGCTGCCCGCGGGACTGGGCTCCGGAGCGGTCAACTTCCGCTTCCTGAACCGGTGCGGGCTGCCGGTGCCCAGGTCGGCGACGGCGCTCGCCGTCAAGGCGACGGCCGGCGCCGTGGCCCGTGCCCTGCTGATCGCCGCGCTGGCGCCCGCCTGCCCCGGCACCCTGCGCTTTCCGCATGTCTCCCCGGCGGCATGGGCCGTGACCGTCCTGGTGCTCGCCACCGCTGTGATCGTGCTCTCGGGGCTCCTGCGGCGCGCGCTGCGGGCGGTGCTCGCGGACGTCCGCGCGGTGCACGAGGTCCCCGGACGGGCGGCCGCGTTGTGGGGCGGCTCGCTGGCGTTCGCCGGGCTGCACGCGGTCGTCGTCGTCGCCGTGGCCCAGTCCGTCGGCCTGCCGCTGCCCCCGGCCGAGGTGGCCCTGGCCTACCTCGCCGCCAGCGGTGCCGCGGTCCTGCTGCCCACTCCCGGCGGCCTCGGCTCGCTGGACGCCGCCCTCGCCCTGGCCCTGACTCTCGCGGGGGCGTCCGGCAGCGCGGCCGCCTCGACCGTCCTCGGCTACCGGCTGCTCACCACCTGGCTGCCCCTGCTCCCGGGCCTCATGGCGCTGGGCGTACTGGTGCGACGCCGGGTCCTGTGAACCACCGCAGGACCGGGCCGGCCGCGGGCGCGGTCGTCCGCGCACGACCGCTCACGTGCGACCGGCGCGTAGCGTCGGAGCGTCGAGGCACACCTCGGTGACTACAATCCCGTAGATGGTCTACTGGACTGTAGACGATGACGGGATGAGGATCGTGCCCATGAGCAGTGCGAAGGACGAACGCCGGCCGGCGGGCGAGCTCGAGGCCGACGTGCTGGCCGCTCTCTGGGCCGCGGGCGCACCCCTGACGCCCGGGCGCGTCCAGGCGGAGCTGGACTCCGGCCTCGCCCGGACGACGGTGACGACGATCCTGTCCCGGCTGCACGAGAAGGGGATCGTCGGCCGTGAGCGGCAGGGCCGCGGCTTCGCGTACTTCCCCGTCCAGGACCCGCACGGCCTGACCGCCCGGCGCATGCACACCGAACTGGACCGGGACGACGACCGGGGGACCGCCCTCGCCCGGTTCGTCGCCCAGCTCAGCCCCGACGACGAACGCCTCCTGCGCGACCTGCTGGAGTCCGACGGCTCCCCGGGAACGGCCGAGCACGGCCTGACGGAGCCCGGCGGGGAATGCCTGCCGGAATCGGGTGGGCGATGACGGCCCTGCTCTTCCTCCCGCTGCTGCTGCCCTTCACGCTGCCGCCGCTCGCCCGCCGCTGTCTCGACCGGCTCGCGCCGGTGACCGCGCTGTGGACGCTGACCTGCGCGGTCCTCGTGCTGGCCGGCGCGTCCGTGGCGGCGCTCGGCGCCCTCGTCCTCAACGGCCTGCTCAAGGTGCCGGTCCTCGCGAGCCTCGGCGAACTCGTCCATCCGCTGCGCACCGCGTCCGACCTGGTCGTGCTGCCCGCCGCAGCGGGCGCCACCGGTGTGCTCACCGTCGGCGCCTGGACCCTCGTCCGTTCCGCCGTGCGTCAGCTGCGCGCCTTCCGAGTGGCCCGGACCCGGGCCGGCCGCCGCCCCGCCGCGGGCGACCTGTGCGTCATCGAGTCACCGCACCCGGACGCCTATGCCCTGCCGGGCCGCCCGCACCGCATCGTCGTCACCACCGCGATGCTTCGCAGCCTCGCCCCCCGCGAACGCGAAGTGCTCTTCGCCCACGAACGCGCCCACAACGACTACGGCCACCACCGTTTCCTTCTCGCGGCCGAGCTCGCCGCGCACTGCCATCCAGGTCTGCGCCCGGTCCGTGCGGCCGTCGCGCTCGCCGCGGAGCGCGCCGCCGACGAGGCGGCGGCCGCCGTGGTGGGGGACCGGAGACTGACCGCGCGCGCCATCGCCCGTGCCGCGCTGGCCACGCAGGCGGCCCGCTCGGACCGTCCCGACTTCGCCCCCGCGGTCAGCACGGGGCCCGTGCCCCGGCGCGTCGCCGCCCTCCTCGCCGCTCCCCGGCGCCGCTCCCGCGCCGCCTTCTGGCCGGCCCTGCTCGTGGTCGCCTGCGCCTGCGTGTCGGCCGGCTCCTCGGCGGCCGGGGTGCTCGCCTTCCACCACCAGGTCGAGGTGGCTCAGGGCGAAGCGGTCCGCTGACCCCGCCCGTGTCCCGCTCGGCGGGACGTCACTCGGCCGTGCCGCTGAGGCCGGGCCACGGCCGGTGAGCCGGGCGGTCCGGGCGCCGGCGGGCAGGCCCACGTACATGTCGCTTTTTCGCCAGCCCCGCCCTCGCAGGTGCCCGATGCTGGAGACATGCGGAACGGAATGCACACCGACATCGAGCGCTGCGTGCGTGCCGTCCAGTCGAAGGACGCGCGGTTCGACGGATGGTTCTTCACCGCGGTGCTGACGACGCGGATCTACTGCCGGCCCAGCTGCCCGGCCGTACCGCCGAAGCCGCAGAACATGACCTTCTACCCGAGCGCCGCCGCCTGCCAGCAGGCCGGTTTCCGGGCCTGCAAGCGATGCCGGCCCGACACCAGCCCCGGCTCTCCCGCGTGGAACCAGCGCGCCGACGTCGTCGCCCGCGCGGTGCGCCTGATCGGTGACGGCGTCGTCGACCGCGAGGGCGTCCCCGGCCTCGCCGGCCGGCTCGGCTACAGCACCCGCCAGATCGAACGGCAGCTCCTCGCCGAGCTGGGCGCCGGACCCCTCGCCCTCGCGCGGGCCCAGCGCGCCCAGACCGCGCGGCTGCTCATCGAGACCACACCCCTGCCGATGGCGGAGATCGCCTTCGCGGCCGGCTTCTCGTCGATCCGTACCTTCAACGACACCGTGCGCGAGGTCTTCGCGCTCTCCCCGAGCGAACTGCGCGCCCGCCGGCCGAAGAACGGCGCCGGCGCCACACCGGGCGTGCTCAGCCTCCGGCTCCCCTTCCGCGCCCCGCTCAACCCCGACAACCTCTTCGGCCACCTCGCCGCGACCGCCGTACCCGGCGTGGAGGAGTGGCGCGACGGGGCCTACCGGCGGACCCTGCGGCTCCCGTACGGACACGGGATCGCCGCGCTGACGCCGATGCCGGACCACATCGCGTGCCGGCTCACCCTCAGCGACCTGCGCGACCTGCCCGTCGCGATCAGCCGCTGCCGCCGCATGCTCGACCTCGACGCCGACCCGGTCGCCGTCGACGACCGGCTGCGCGCCGACCCGCTGCTCGCCCCGCTCGTCGACAAGGCGCCCGGCCGACGGGTGCCGCGCACGGTCGACGAGGCGGAGTTCGCCGTACGCGCCGTGCTGGGCCAGCAGGTCTCCACGGCCGCGGCCCGCACCCACGCGTCCCGTCTGGTCGCCGCGCACGGCGATCGGGTCGACGACCCGGAGGGCGGGCTCACCCATCTCTTCCCGGCGCCCGACGCGCTCGCCGCCGTCGACCCCGAGTCGCTGGCCATGCCCCGCACCCGGCGGACCACCTTCACCACACTGGTGACCCAACTCGCCGACAAGACACTCCACTTGGGCGTCGAGAGCGACTGGGAGGAGAGCCGGGCCCGGCTGCTCGCCCTGCCGGGGTTCGGCCCCTGGACGGTCGACGTCATCGCCATGCGGGCACTCGGCGACCCCGACGCGTTCCTGCCCACCGACCTCGGCATCCGCCGCGCCGCACAGGGGCTCGGCCTGCCGTCCACGCCCGCGGCGCTCACCGCCCGCGCGGCGGCCTGGCGGCCGTGGCGGGCCTACGCCGTCCAGTACCTGTGGGCGACGGACGGCCACCCGATCAACTTCCTCCCCGTGTGACCACCGGCTCAAGGGCCGACGACCAAGGATCTTCCGCGACATGACAGCGAAACGGCACACAGTGCTCGACAGCCCGTACGGACCCCTGACCCTCGTCGTCACGGACGGTGTCCTGTCCAACCTCTACATGGTGGGCCAGCGCCACCGTCCGCCGGACGAGACCTTCGGCGACCGCGACGACTCGCTCTTCGACGAGGCGGCCGACCAGCTGGAGGCCTACTTCGGAGGGGAGTTGAAGGAGTTCACCCTCGAACTGAGCCTGCGGGGAACGCCGTTCCAGTGCAGCGTGTGGGACCAGCTGCGCCGCATCCCCTACGGCGAGACGCGCTCGTACGGTGACCTCGCCGACGCCCTCGGCAGCCCCGGCGCCTCCCGCGCGGTGGGCCTCGCCAACGGCAAGAACCCCATCGGCATCATCGTGCCCTGCCACCGTGTCGTCGGCGCCGACGGCGGCCTCACCGGATACGGCGGCGGCCTGGACCGCAAGAAGCGACTGCTCGACTTCGAGAGCGGAGGAGCCCTCTTTTGAGGGCCGGCCGGCCAGGGGCGTCGTTCTGACCAGCCTGGGTCCCAAGGCCCCCTAGCTCCCCAGCCCCCGCAGCAGCTCGGGCAGCGCCGTGCCGATCGGTTCCCGTACGACCTCGTCGGCGAGGTCGTCGTACGGCGTCGGCTCGGCGTTGACGATGATCAGCCGCGCCCCGTGATCGGCGGCGACCCCCGCGAGCCCGGCGGCCGGCTGCACCTGGAGGCTGCTCCCGACCGCGATGAACACCTGACAGGCCTTGGTGATCGCGACCGCCTCGCCGAGGACGACCGGGTCGAGACGCTCGCCGAACATGACGGTCGCCGACTTGAGGATGCCGCCGCACTCCAGGCACGGCGGGTCGCCCTCGCCGGCCTCGACGCGCGCCAGGGCGTCCTCCATCGGCGCCCGCACGTGGCACTCGGTGCACACCACGGCCCGTGCGGTGCCGTGCAGTTCGAGCACCTTGCGCGCCGGCATGCCCGCCAGCTGGTGCAGCCCGTCCACGTTCTGCGTGATCACTCGCACCGGCACCCCGGACCGCTCCAGCTCGGCCACCGCCCGGTGCGCCGCGTTCGGCTCGGCCTCCAGCGCCCGGTTCCCGCGCCGCATCTGCCACGAGCGGCGCCGGATCTCCGGATCACCCATGTAGTACTCGTACGTGACGAGCTTCTCGGCCTCGGGATCCCGCCGCCACAGCCCCTGGGGACCGCGATAGTCGGGGATTCCGGAGTCCGTGCTGATACCGGCGCCGCTCAGAATGGCGACGAGGGGCCTGTTCATGGGACCGAGGGTAGGCCGGGCCGGAGAGCGGGTCGAACGGATATCGTTCGCCCCGCACGGAACGAAGTTCACCCACCGACGCGTGTCCGTGCGCCCGGCCCGGCACCCGAGCGCGGTTTCCCCGGCGCGAAGTCCCGGTTCGCGACGATGCGCGGACGATGGTCCCCATAGGGCTTCCCGCCGTCCAGCAGCTTCTCGCGGCACTCCAGCGATTCGCGGTACTCGCCCATCCGGTAAGACGACTGCGCCGGCGCTCTCCCTCCGCACGGCGACTCCGCCGAGAGACGGGCAGCTGCCACGACGGGGCGAGGCCGGGTGACCCAAGGACGGCGGTCAGCCCACCCGGTGGCCGTTCTCCAGCTCCACCGTGCCCCCGCCGTCCGTCAGGACGTCGAGGGCGGCCAGGACCCGTCGGCCCAGGGCGCCCGGCAGATGGCCGGCCAGCTCCTCGCGCGGCACCAGGCGCCAGGACAGCAGTTCCTCCTCCTGGAGGCGGATCGACTTGAGCGCGCTCTCGTCCAGGACGCCGTCGTCGTACAGATAGGCCACCAGCGGGGGCCGCGCCGTCCCGTGCACCCAGTCGACCGCGAGCAGCCGGCCCAGGCCGACATCCAGACCGATCTCCTCGGCGGTCTCCCGGCGCGCGCCCTGCCGCGGGGTCTCCCCGTCGTCCGACTCGACGGTGCCGCCCGGCAGGGCCCAGCCCTCCCGGTAGTTCGGTTCCACGAGCAGCACCCGCCCCTCGGCGTCGCGGAACAGGGCGGCTGCCCCGGCGAGGATGCGGGGCAGACCCGCGATGTACGTGGCGAAGTCCGAAGTGGTCATGCCCGAAGGGTAACCAGCCCGCGCCGCCCGTCCCCGGACTCACCTGCGCGAAGTACGGGCTCAGCCGCGTGAGTTCGGCCACCGGCTGAGCAGCGCACCGGCCCAGGGGCTCAGGAACCGTTCCCGGCCTCGGCGAGAGCGACCGTGCGGGACGCGAGCTCACTGATCCGCACCCCGTCGAAGCCGAACACCGCACTGCGCACGGTGTCCTCCAGAGGGTCCTTCCACTGCTCCGGAAGCGCGTCCGCCCCGCACAGGACCCCGGCGACCGAGCCCGCCGTCGCGCCGTTCGAGTCGGTGTCCAGACCGCCGCGGACGGTCAGCGTGATGGTGCGGGTGAAGTCCCCGTCGCCGTAGAGCAGCCCCGCCGTGAGGACCGCGGCGTTCGGGACGGTGTGGATCCAGCCGAGGCCCGCGGTCTCCTCGGCGACCGTGCTGAGCGTGTCCTCCCAGTTCATCCGGGTCTCGTGGAGCGTGAGCACCCGGCGCACCGTGCGGGCGAGGCGGCTGCTCGCGGGGATCACCGTCAGCGCCGTGTCCAGGGCGTGCCGTACGGTCGGTGCCGTGAACGCCGCCGAGACCAGCGCGGCCGCCCACATCGCCCCGTACACGCCGTTGCCGGTGTGGGACAGGACGGCGTCCCGGCGCGCCAGAGAGGCCGCGCGGCGCGGATGACCGGGACAGGTCCAGCCGTAGACGTCGGCGCGGATGAGCGCCCCGATCCACTCCTGGTAAGGATTGTCGTAGGTGGCCGTCAGCGGCGGTTTCAGACCGTTCGCGAGGTTGCGGTACGCGGCGCGTTCCGCCGTGAACGTCTGCAGATACGGCAGCCGCAGCAGCCACAGGTCGCCCACCTGCTCGGTGCTGAAGGAGAACCCGTGGGTCTCCAGCAGGTCCAGTCCGAGAATCGCGTAGTCCACGTCGTCGTCACGGCAGCTGCCGTGGATACGCCCGCGTACGCACTGCCGCCACTCCGGGCGCAGCGCGAACTCCTCACCGGCGCCGTCGTCGGCCGGCTCGGGGAGGTAGTCGGTGAGCGGCAGGGCCGCGGCCTGCCGCAGATAGCGGTCGATGCGATCCCGCGTCCAGTGGTCGCCCTGCTCGACCGGCTTGCCGAGCATGTTGCCCGCGATCCGGCCCAGCCAGCCCCCGAGGACGCGGTCCGCGAGCTCAGTGCCCACAGGGGTCATAGCTCCGGTTTACCCAATTACGGGCGCCCCCGCGCGGTGTTCGGCGAGGCTGGTGCTTCCGGGCGCCGGACGGCTTCGCCGCGTCGCACGGCCCGGGCCGCCGTACGCCGCCGGGTGCCGGACCCCTTGCGGATAGCCCCGCGAGCCACGGATGGGGAGCCGTGGCCGTACCGCTGTGATCCACGGATCGGACCGTCGCGGTCCACGGAGCGGGACGGTTCCGGCAGGTGGGCGGGGCATGACGGCGGGGGCTTCCTCCGGTTAAGGTCGCAGCGGCGCGACTGCCTTGACGTGAGCAAGGCCCGGAAAGCAAGGGGAATGCAAGGTGGCGGACGCTGCAGTGAATCGGACCCCGCGTGTGCTCATCGCCGCGGACAAGTTCAAGGGATCGCTGACGGCCGTGCAGGTCGCCGAACGGGTGACGGCCGGACTGCGCCGGGTCGCGCCGCGCGCCGAGGTCGAGGCGCTGCCCGTGGCCGACGGAGGCGACGGGACCGTCGACGCGGCGGTCGCGGCCGGGTTCGAGCGGCGCGAGCTGCGCGTCGCGGGGCCGCTCGGCGACGAGGTGACCGCTGCGTACGCGCTGCGGTCGGACACCGCCGTGGTCGAGATGGCCGAGGCGAGCGGGCTGCAGCGGCTGCCCGCCGGGGTCTTCGCACCGCTCACCGCGTCGACGTACGGCTCGGGCGAGCTGCTGCGCGCCGCGCTGGACGCCGGTGCGCGCACCATCGTGTTCGGCGTCGGCGGCAGCGCCACGACGGACGGCGGCGCGGGCATGCTGGCCGCGCTGGGAGCGCGCTTCCTGGACGCGGACGGCGAGCCGGTCGCACCGGGCGGTGCGGCGCTGCGCGACGTGGCGAGCGCGGACCTCTCCGCGCTGGACGCCCGGCTGTCCTCGGTCGACTTCGTGCTCGCCAGTGACGTGGACAACCCGCTGACGGGGCCCAAGGGCGCCCCGGCCGTCTACGGCCCCCAGAAGGGCGCGAGCCCCGACGACGTCGCCACCCTCGACGCCGCGCTCGCCCACTTCGCCACGGTCCTGGAGAAGGCGATCGGTGCCCGGGCCGCCGAGTACGCGGGCGCACCCGGCGCCGGTGCGGCGGGCGGCATCGGGTACGGGGCGCTCGTCCTCGGGGCCCGCTTCCGTCCCGGCATCGAGGTCATGCTCGACGTCCTCGGCTTCGCCCCGGCCCTCGACCGCGCCGACCTCGTCGTCACCGGTGAGGGCTCGCTCGACGAGCAGACCCTGCACGGCAAGGCCCCGGCCGGCGTCGCCGCCGCCGCACGCGCGGCGGGCAAGGAGGTCGTCGCGGTCTGCGGGCGCCTCGCCCTTCCTCCCGAGGCGCTCGGACGAGCCGGCATCAGGCGGGCGTACCCGCTGACGGAGGTCGAGCCCGACGTCGCGAAGTGCATCGCGAACGCCGGCCCCATCCTGGAGCGGGTCGCGGAGAACATCGGGCGGGACTTCCTCGGCTGAGACGCCGTGACGGGGGTGCGGCCGGGTCCTTCCCGTCCGGGCTCAGGGGCGGCCGGACCCTCCGGCTGAGCGGCGGCCGGGTTTTCCCGGCCGAGCCACCGACAGGGCTTTCGGGGCTGAGGCGCGGCGGAGCCCGCCGAGGTGACGGGCCCGCTGCCGGGTCCGGACCCGGACGTCCGTGGTGCAAAGGCGGCGCTCGCCCCGGCCGGAGGGATCCGTGATGGCTCAGGCCGCCGCCCCGCCCCCGGCCAGCCGGTACGCGTCCAGCGCCAGCGTCATCTCGATCAGGTCCCGGGGCCGGGCCAGGGATCTCGACGTCAGCTGTTCCAGCCGCCGCAGCCGATTGAAGACCGTGTTGCGATGGCAGTACAGCTGCCCTGCCGCCCGGCCCGCGGAGCCTTCACAGGCCAGCCACACGTCGAGCGTCTCCAGCAGCACCGCCCGGTCCGCCGGGTCCAGCGCCAGCAGCTCGCCGAACACGTCCGACACGAGCTGCCCCGCCAGCTCCGGCTGGCTCACCACCAGCGCCGTCGGCATCCGCCGGTCGAGGCGTACGACATGTGCCGCGTCCGGCGGACAGGTGCGTAACGCCAGCTCGGCCATCCGCCGCGCCCGGCCCAGCTCGGCGAGGCCCGACACCACCGGACTGATGCCACCCGGCCCCGCATGGCGCCCGTCCAAGAGCTGCGCCACGGCGTCCAGGCCCTGCCCCGGGCCCAGCGCGACCACACCGACCTCGCAGTCCGTCCGCATCCGCCAGATGAAACGCAGCCCCGCTCCCCGCATGGGCCGGGGGAACGCGTCCCGTCCGTCGCGGCGGTCGGGCCGCAGCACCACCACGGCGTACGGCCCCCGCTCCGGCAGGTCGAGTCCCGCGGCGGCCCGCGCCGCCAGCCCGGGCGCCTCCTTGCCTTCGAGCAGGGCGTCGAGCAGGGCCTGCAACTGCTCGTCCGTGCGGCGCCGCAGCTCCTTCTCGGTCGCGAGGTAGGCCTCGGAGGCGATGGCGGCCTGTGCGTCCACGGCCGCCCACACCATCGTCGCGGACCGCATCAGCACCGCCAGTCGTTCCGGCTCCCGGCCCGCGGCACCCTCCAGCAGGGCGTCCCACACGAGATAGCCCGCGGCACGGTAGGCGTGGACGAGGAGTTCCAGAGGCAGTCCCTGCTGGGCGCGGCGGCGCCCCGCGTCCTCGGCGTGCTCCAGGTCGCGGCGCGGGGAGTCCCGCGGTGCCGAGATCGTCTGGATGCCGATGCGCATCGCCGTCTCCGCCTCCTGCCACTGCTGGTCGTACGGCAGCACCTGCCCGTAGACCGGTGAGTGCTCGGCGAGCTGACGCAGGTGCTCGTCGACGAGCTCGGGCAGTCGCTCCAGCAGCGCCGCACAGGACTCCCCGAGCAGCTTCCAGTCATGACCGGTCCGCGGTCTGCGCCGTCCCATGGCCGGAGGATGCCACCGCGGGACCCTGCCGGACAGGCCCCTGACACGCGGTGTTGTGCGCGCGCACAACCGGCCGACGTCACCTCTGGGCTCCCGCCGCGTTTCGTCCGCACCCCGTGGACGGGCGTCCCCGCCGGTGCTGAGGTGAGCGCCACACCGAGCGAGGAAAGGGAGGTGCCATGGGCGGATCCGCTCTGCTCGTGCGGGATCTGTCGGTCGGATACGGACCCGTGCGCGCGTTGCGCCAGGTGTCGCTGGAGGTGCCCGAAGGCGCCGTGGTGGCCGTTCTCGGCAGCAACGGCGCCGGAAAGTCGACGCTGTTGCGGGCGGTGTGCCGGACCCTCTCCTTCCACGGGGGAGCGGTGACCGGCGGCACGGTCTCGCTGGGCGGGCGCCCACTGGACCGGCTGCCGCCGGAACGGGTCGTGGCCGCCGGCGTGTCCCAAGTCCCGGAGGGACGGCGGGTGTTCGCCCGCATGACGGTCGCGGACAATCTGCGTGCCGGCGCGCTCGGCGGCTCGGGCGGCCGGGCGGAGCGGGCCCGTGCCCTGCGCCGTGTGCACGACCTCTTCCCCGTCCTCGCCGACCGGGCCCAGCAGCGGGCGGGACTGCTGTCGGGCGGGGAGCAGCAGATGCTCGCCGTCGGCCGGGCACTCATGGGCTCCCCGAAGGTGCTGCTCCTCGACGAGCCGTCGCTCGGGCTCGCCCCGCTGATGGCCGCCCGGATCGCCGACACCGTGCGGGAGATCAACGAACAGGGCACCTCCGTCCTGCTCGTCGAGCAGAACGCCGCGCTCGCCCTGCGGCTGGCATCTCGCGCCTACGTCCTGGAGGTGGGGGAGGTGACCCTCTCCGGCCCCGCGGACACGCTCGCCTCCTCCGACGAAGTGCGCCGCCGCTATCTGGGCGTGACCGACGAGGACGCGGCGGCCGACGTGTCCCGAGCGGGCGGCCTGCCGGCCCTGTCCCGCTGGAAGGGGTGAACAGCACCAGTGGAAACACCTGAAACAGCCGTGACACCCGGCCCCGCCGAGGACCGGCCCTCCTCCGGCGCCGCCGTGCAGGGCGACGCCGCCGAAGCTCCCGGACCCGGGCACGGCACGATCGCCGACGTCCCCCCGCTGCACGTCCGCGACGTCACCGTCCGGTTCGCCGGGCTGACCGCGCTGGACGGGGTCGGCTTCACCGTGCGTCCGGGGACCGTGCACGCCCTCATCGGCCCCAACGGCGCCGGGAAGTCCACGTGCTTCAACGTGCTCTCCGGTGTCTGCCGGCCCGCGTCCGGCAGCGTCCGCTTCGGCGACCGCGAGCTCACCGGTCTGCCGCCCCACCGCATCGCGGAACTGGGCGTGGCCCGGATCTTCCAGAATCTCGCCCTGCCGCCGCACGCCACCGTCGAGGACTCCCTGCTGCTCGGCCGCCACCGGCTGACCCGCACCGGTTTCCTGGCCGCGGGGCTGCGGCTGCCCGCGGCGGCGCGCGAGGAACGGCGGCACCGCGAACGTGTCCGCGAGATCGCCGCGTTCGTGGGCCTGGAGGACTGCCTCGACCGGCCCGCCGGTTCACTGCCGTACGGGCAGCAGAAGCTCGCCGAACTCGCCCGGGCGCTGTGCATGGAACCCCGGATCCTGCTCCTGGACGAACCCGTCGCCGGCATGACCGCCGACGAACGGCGCCGCACCGCCGCGGTCGTCGCGGGGGTTCGCGACAGCCTCGGCATCTCGATCCTGCTGGTGGAACACGACATGGGGGTGGTGATGCGGCTCGCGGACGCGGTGACCGTACTCGACTTCGGGCGCCGGATCGCCGACGGCGCACCCGAGGACGTACAGAACGATCCGGCGGTGGTGCGCGCCTATCTGGGCGAGCGCGCCGACGGGGAGGAGAGCGACTCATGAGCACCTTCGCCGAGCTCCTGCTCAACGGCATTTCGCTGGGCTCCGTCTACGCACTCATCGCGCTCGGTTTCGTCGTCATCTTCCGGGCCACCGAGGTCGTGAACTTCGCCCACGCCTCGCTGCTCCTCGCCGGCGGATACGTCACCGCGACCCTCCACGACGACATCGGCTTCTGGCCCGCTCTCCTCGTCGGCATCGCCGGCGCGGCGGCGGTGGGGGCCGCCGTGGAGTTCCTGGTGATGCGCCGTTACCGGGGCTCCGACCACAGCGTCCTCGCCATCGTCACGATCGGCGTCGACATCCTGCTCACCACCGAACTGACCCGGCGCATCGGCACCGACGTGCTGGCGCTCGGCGACCCGTGGGGCGACGCCGTGCTCACCGTCGGCCCGGTCTCGCTCGCCCACACACGGATCGCGGCGTTCGTCGCCGCCGCCCTGCTCATCACCGCCTTCCTGCTGGTCTTCCGGTACACGTCCTGGGGCGTGGCGATGCGCGCGGCGGCGGAGAGCCCGGAGACCGCGGCACTGATGGGTGTGCGGCTGGGCCGGGTGTCGCTCGGCGCGTGGGCGGTGGCCGGAGGACTCGCCGCCGTCGCCGCGCTGTTCCTGACCGTCTTCCCCACACCGGGACTGGAACGGGCCACCTCCCTCGCCGCGCTGAAGGCGTTCCCCGCGGCGATCCTCGGCGGCCTCGACTCGACGACGGGCGCGCTGGTCGGCGGGCTGCTCGTCGGCATCACCGAGTCCCTCGCCACCGGCTACCAGAGCGACCTCACCTTCCTCGGGCGCGGCCTCGGCGACCTCGCGCCCTACCTGGTCATGGTCGCGATCCTGCTCATCCGGCCCGCCGGGCTGTTCGGCACCAAGGAGCTCGCCCGTGTCTGACGTCCTCGCCCGTGACGAGACGACCGGCACCACCCGGCCCGCCCGTCACCGCGCCCTCCGGCTGCCCGGGGCCCGGACCTGGGTCCGGGTCGCCGGTGCGGTCCTGCTGCTGGCGCTGCCCTTCTATCTCGACCGCTTCTGGCTCCAGGCCGGGCTGTTCGCGATGGCCGCGGCCATCGGCGCGATCGGCCTCAATCTCCTCACCGGCGCGACCGGGCAGCTCTCCATGGGCCATGCCTTCTTCCTCGCGGTCGGCGCCTACGGCTACTGCGTGTTCGCCGCCGACGGGGGCGACGGGCTGACCGGTCTGGGACTGCCGAGTTGGCTGGCGGCCGTGCTCGCCGTACTGGTCGCGGGTGTCGCCGGAGGCCTGTTCAGCCCGATCGCCGGCCGGCTGCGCGGCGCCTACCTCGGCATCGCCACGCTGGCCCTGATCTTCATCGGCCAGCACGTGCTGTTCAACGCGCGCGACCTGACGGGCGGCTTCAACGGCCGCGACGTACCCCCGCTCAGCCTGTTCGGCCTCACCTTCGACGACCGGGAGGCAGTCGTGGCCGCCGTGCCGTTCGGCTCCGCCGAGAAGCTCTGGTACGCGGGGCTGGTGCTGCTGCTGGGCTGCGCCCTCTTCGCCCGCGGGGTGCTGCGGGGCCGGCCCGGCCGCGCCATGAACGCGATCCGCGACCACCGGATCGCCGCTGGGGTGATGGGGGTGCCGGTCGCCCGCTACCGCGCCGCCGTCTTCGTCCTGTCGTCGATGTACGCGGGTCTGGCGGGGGTCCTGCTCGCCCTGGTCTTCCAGCGGACCGTGCCCGACTACTTCGGGATCACGCTCTCGCTCGACTACCTCGCCATGATCGTCATCGGCGGGCTCGGATCGGTGGCCGGTGCGGTGGTCGGGGCCGTCTTCGTCTCGCTGCTGCCGCAGCTGCTGACCCGCTACAGCGATGCGCTGCCCCTTGTCTCGGACCCCGGGACGGGCGGAATCGCACCGGGCGAGGCAGCCCGGTACCTGTACGGCGCCGCCGTCGTGGCGGTGGTGCTCTTCCTGCCGGGCGGCCTGATCAGGCTGGCCGCCCGGCGCCGCGTCAGTCCCGGTTCAGGGGCCACTCCAGGGGAGGAACGATGAGAACGACACGTACGGCCAGGGTGGCCACCGGGGCACTGGCGGCACTGCTGGTGCTGGCCGGCTGCAGCTCCAAGGCCAAGGACGACGACGGAGACAAGCGGTCGGCGGGCGGGGTGAAGACCGGTGACGGCATCTCCGGGAAGACGATCTCGCTCGGGGTGCTCACCGACATGACCGGGGTGTACGCGACCCTCGGCAAGAGCGTCACCCAGGCCCAGCAGCTCTATGTGAAGCAGGTCAACGCGAGCGGCGGGGTCTGCGGCTACAAGCTCTCACTCACGGTCCGCGACCACGGCTACGACCCGCAGAAGGCCGTCTCCGGATACACCGAGCTGGCGCCCAAGGTGCTCGGCTTCACGCAGTTCATCGGCTCGCCGTTCGTCGCCGCGGTCAAGCAGCGCGTCGACGGCCAGGACAAGGGGCTGGTGCTGCCGCAGGCCTGGTCCGCCACCCTCCTTGGCAGCCCGTACATCCGGGTCATCGGCTCCACGTACGACATCGAGACCATCAATGCCATCGACTTCCTGATGAAGGAGAAGGGCCTCAAGAAGGGCGACAAGATCGGCCACGTGTACTTCGAGGGCGACTACGGCGAGAACGCGCTGGCCGGCTCCAAGTACATGGCGAAGAAGGCGGGGCTCCAGGTCGTCGAGCAGAAGATCAAACCGACGGACAACGACATGACCGGACAGGTCGCGGCGCTGAAGCAGGCGAAGGTGAAGGCCATCGTGATCAGCGCGGGCCCGCGTCAGGCCGCCTCCCTGGTCGGTGTCGCGGCGGCCGGCAAGTTCCCGGTGCCGATCATCGGCAACAACTCGGCCTTCGCCCCGCAGCTGCTCGCCACCCAGGCGGGCCCCGCCCTGACGGCGAACTACTACGTGGCCTCGCCGTCGCTGCCGATCGGGGCCGACACGCCCCAGGCCAAGAAGCTGGTCGAGGACTACAAGGCCGCCTATCCGAAGGACTCCCTCGACAACGGCGTGGTGGCCGGCTGGACCGCCGCCGCCGCGTTCGGCGAGGCCCTGAAGAAGGCGTGTGCGGCCAAGGACCTCACCCGTGAGGGCGTCGACAAGGCCCTGCTGACCATCAACGCCTTCGACCCGGGCTTCGGCATCACGCAGGACTTCAGCGACCCGAAGTCGGCGTCCTCCAAGCAGAGCGTGATCCTGCGGCCGGACAAGAGCGCGGTGGGCGGCATGAAGGTGGTCCGCGAGGCCGAGGCCTCGTCCGCGGCCAAGGGCTACACACCCGGCTCGTGACACCCCGCCCCACGCACGCGAAGGGCCCCGAACCATCCGGTTCGGGGCCCTTCGCGTCGTACGGGGTGTTACGGCAGCTGTGCCGCGCGTGCCTCGCGGCGGTTGTCCCGGAAGTTGTTCACCCTCCGGGCCGTGGCGAAGAGCGGGATGACGGCGCCCATGACCAGCTGCAGCGCGCAGCCCGTCTGAAGGAGCAGCTGGCCGCTCGGGGCGTCGAACGCCCAGGCCGCCAGGAGACCCATGCTGAGCACGATCCAGGAGAGCATCGCGACCGCGAGGCGGCCCCGCGGCTTCGGGTACTCGACCCGGCTCACCATCAGCCAGGCGGTGCCGATGATCGCCATGAGCGTGGCGACGAACGGCAGCTCCAGCAGCACGATGGAGACGACTGTCAGCGCGCCGAACGGCGAGGGCATGCCCTGGAAGGTGCCGTCCTTGACCGTGACGCAGGAGAACCGCGCGAGGCGGAGGACGACCGCCAGCAGGACCACGATGGCCCCCACCGCCGCCACCCGCTGGTGTGCGTCGTCCGCGACCATGCCGTAGACGAGCACGAAGTACGCCGGCGCGAGTCCGAAGCTGATCAGGTCGGACAGGTTGTCCAGTTCCGCGCCCATGGGGGAGGAGCGCAGCTTGCGGGCGACCAGACCGTCGAAGAGGTCGAAGACCGCCGCGCAGAGCATGAGGATGACGGCCGTGGCGGCGCTGTGGCGCGCCATGCCGGTCTCCTGGCTGCCCGTGAGGTGCGGGATCAGGATGCCGGTGGTGGTGAAGTACACCGCCATGAAGCCGCACGTGGCGTTGCCGAGGGTGAGGGTGTCCGCTATTGAGAGGCGGAGCGAGAGCGGCATCTCCTCCTCGTCGTCCACGTCCTCGGCCTCCGGCACCCAGCCGGCCTGTGTCTCAGGATCAATCACGGTCAATTCGAGTCACCCCAGCCACGGTCTTCTGACCGACCTCCACATCGACCTCGACACCCTCGGGGAGGTAGATGTCGACGCGCGAGCCGAAGCGGATCAGACCGATCCGGTCGCCCTGCTCGACCTTGGTGCCCTGAGGGATGTAGGGGACGATGCGACGGGCCACCGCGCCGGCGATCTGGATCATCTCGATGTCACCGAGTTCGGTGTCGAAGTGCCAGACGACGCGTTCGTTGTTCTCGCTCTCCTTGTTGAACGCCGGAACGAACCCGCCGGGGATGTGCTCGACCGACGTGACCGTGCCGGAGAGCGGCGCGCGGTTGACGTGGACGTTGAGCGGGCTCATGAAGATCGCGACGCGGGTGCGCCCGTCCTTCCACGGCATGATGCTCTGCACCACACCGTCGGCGGGCGAGATGACGCGGCCCTGGGCGATCTCACGTTCGGGGTCGCGGAAGAACCACAGCATGCCGGCCGCGAGCGCGGTGGCGGGTACGGCCACGGCCTTGGCGGCGCCGGAGCGGCGCGCGCGGGCCAGGCTGAGTGCTGCGGTGGCCACGGTCGGGAGGAGCCACGGCGATGCTCCGCGCGCGAGGCGGACCCGGCCGCGTTGTGCAGAGGTTTGGCTGTGGGGCATGGATGACCTTCGTAGCGGATGATGCCGCGCTGGAACGGGGGACGGCGGCTTTCCGGCGATCGTACCGGTCGCGGGCCGCAACTGGGCAAGCCAGGAAGCCGAGTCGGCGACCGAAGAGTGTTGACGGGGTGTGATCTTCTTCGCGAAGAAAACACCCCGAATCACGACATCTAGCCCTGGAGTCGATACTCTTCGAGCAACCTGCGCCCGATGATCATTTTCTGGATTTCGGCGGTGCCTTCACCGATCAGCAGCATCGGAGCCTCGCGGTAGAGACGCTCGATCTCGTACTCCTTGGAGAAGCCGTAGCCGCCGTGGATCCGGAATGCATCCTCCACGACCTCCTTGCAGTACTCGGAGGCGAGGTACTTCGCCATACCCGCTTCGAGGTCGTTTCGTTCACCGGAGTCCTTTTTGCGTGCCGCGTTCACCATCATGGCATGGGCCGCCTCGACCTTGGTAGCCATCTCGGCCAGCTTGAACTGGATGGCCTGATGCTGGGCGATCGCCTTGCCGAAAGTGTGACGCTGCTGGGCATAGGAGACACCCAGCTCGAAGGCACGCTGTGCGACACCGCAGCCACGGGCCGCGACATTGACGCGCCCGACCTCGACTCCGTCCATCATTTGGTAAAACCCTCGGCCGGTCGTCCCGCCGAGTACACGATTGGCCGGAATGCGCAGTCCGTCCATGATGAGCTCGGTCGTGTCGACGCCCTTGTAGCCCATCTTGTCGATCTTCCCGGGAATGGTCAGACCGGGACGGACCTCGCCGAAGCCGGGCTCCTTCTCCACCAGGAACGTCGTCATCGACTTGTGCGGCGCGGTGCCCTCGGGGTGTCCTTCGTCACTTCGCACGAGGACGGCCACCAGGGTCGACGAGCCACCGTTCGTCAGCCACATCTTCTGACCGTTCAGGACGTACTCGTCGCCGTCCTTGACCGCCTTCGACGTGATCGCCGAGACGTCCGAGCCGAGACCCGGCTCCGACATCGAGAACGCGCCGCGCACCTCGCCCAGCGCCATCCGCGGCAGGAAGTGGTCCTTCTGCTCCTGCGTGCCGTGCTGCTTGAGCATGTACGCCACGATGAAGTGCGTGTTGATGATGCCGGACACCGACATCCAGCCGCGGGCGATCTCCTCCACGCACAGCGCGTACGTGAGCAGGGACTCGCCCAGGCCGCCGTACTCCTCCGGGATCATCAGGCCGAACAGACCCAGTTCCTTGAGGCCGTCGACGATCTGCTGCGGGTACTCGTCGCGGTGCTCCAGTTCGGTGGCGACCGGAATGATCTCCTTGTCCACGAAGTCGCGGACGGTGGAGAGGATCTCCTGCTGGATGTCGGTCAGACCGGCGGTCTGGGCGAGTCGCGCCATGGCTACTTCTCCGTCTTCTTGTCCGCAGGTGCGCTCAGTTCGGGACGGCCGGGCTGCTCGCCGCCGCGCTCCTTGATGTACGTCTCGGTGGGGACCATCACCTTGCGGCGGAACACGCACACCAGCGTGCCGTCCTGCTTGTAGCCCTTGGTCTCGACGTAGACGATCCCGCGGTCCGACTTGGACCGGGAGGGCGTCTTGTCCAGGACCGTCGTCTCGCCGTAGATCGTGTCGCCGTGGAAGGTCGGCGCCACGTGCCGCAGTGACTCGATCTCCAGATTGGCGATCGCCTTGCCCGACACGTCCGGCACGGACATGCCGAGCAGCAGCGAGTAGATGTAGTTGCCGACGACGACGTTCTTCCCGAAATCTGTCGTCTTCTCCGCATAGTTCGTGTCCATGTGGAGCGGGTGGTGGTTCATGGTCAGCAGACAGAAGAGGTGGTCGTCGTACTCCGTGACCGTCTTCCCGGGCCAGTGCTTGTAGACCGCGCCGACCTCGAACTCTTCGTAGGTGCGTCCGAACTGCATGGTGCTCAGGCCTCCGGGGCTTCGAACTTGCTGGTGCGCTGCATGCCGGCGGCCCGGCCCTTGCCCGAGATGACCAGGGCCATCTTGCGGCTGGCCTCGTCGATCATCTCGTCGCCGAGCATCGCGGAGCCCTTCTTGCCGCCCGCCTCGGACGTGTAGTAGTCGTACGCGTCCAGGATCAGCTCGGCGTGGTCGAAGTCCTCCTGGGAGGGCGAGAAGATCTCGTTGGACGCCTCGACCTGGCCCGGGTGCAGCACCCACTTGCCGTCGAAGCCGAGCGCTGCGGCGCGCCGGGCGACCTCGCGGTAGCCGTCGATGTTCCGGATCTGGAGGTAGGGGCCGTCGATGGCCTGGAGGTTGTTGGCGCGGGCGGCCATCAGGATCTTCATCAGGATGTAGTGGTAGGCGTCCGCCGGGTAGCCGGGCGGCTGCTCGCCCACGACGAGCGACTTCATGTTGATGGACGCCATGAAGTCGGCCGGGCCGAAGATGATGGTCTCGACACGCTGGGAGGCCGTCGCGATCTCGTTGACGTTGTTCAGGCCCTGGGCGTTCTCGATCTGCGCCTCGATGCCGATCTTGCCGACCTCGAAGCCCATCGTCTTCTCGATCTGCGTCAGCAGCAGGTCCAGCGCCACGACCTGCTGGGCGTCCTGGACCTTCGGCAGCATGATGCAGTCGAGGTTCTGGCCCGCGCCCTCCACGACGGTCACGACGTCGCGGTACGTCCACTCGGTGGTCCAGTCGTTGACGCGCACGACCCGCGTCTTGCCGGTCCAGTCGCCCTCGTTGAGGAACTTCACGATGGTGTGCCGTGCCCCGGGCTTGGCCAGCGGCGCGCACGCGTCCTCCAGGTCGAGGAAGACCTGGTCCGCGGGGAGGCCCTGGGCCTTCTCCAGGAAACGCGGGTTGCTCCCCGGTACCGCGAGGCAGGAGCGACGCGGACGCAGACGGTTGACGGGCGTGGTCATGCGGGGACCTCCAGGGGGTCGAGCTTGTTCGCTTTCCGGATCTCGTCGACGATACGGCCGATGATTCCGGTGATGTCGAAGTCCTTGGGTGTGAAGACCGCGGCCACTCCCGCGGCCCGCAGCTGCTCGGCGTCGGCGTTCGGGATGATCCCGCCCGCGATCACCGGGATGTCCGCCGCGCCGGCCTCGCGCAGCCTCTCCAGCACGTCCGGCACCAACTGGGCGTGCGAGCCGGACAGGATGGACAGCCCGACACCGTGCACGTCCTCCGCGACCGCGGCGTCCACTATCTGTTCGGGCGTCAGCCGGATGCCCTGGTAGACCACCTCGAAGCCGGCGTCGCGGGCCCGCACGGCGATCTGCTCGGCGCCGTTGGAGTGCCCGTCCAGGCCCGGCTTGCCGACCAGGAAGCGGAGCTTGCCGACACCGAGGTCCCGTGCCGTCAGTTCCACCTTGCGGCGGACCTGGGCGAGCGCGGTGCCCTCCTCGGCGGTGACCGCGACGGGCGCGGAGGAGACACCGGTCGGCGCGCGGAACTCGCCGAACACCTCGCGCAGGGCCCCGGCCCACTCGCCGGTGGTCACCCCGGCGCGGGCGCACTCCAGGGTGGCCTCCATGAGATTGTCGGTGCCCTTGGCGGCCTCCTTCAGCCGCTCCAGCGCCTTGCACGGGCGCGGGTGGTTGAACGGAGGCTGGTAGCGCGTGTCGCGCCAGTTCTCCAGGGCGCCGATCACCCGGGCCTCGACGGCCGGGTCGACCGTCTGGATGGCGGCGTCCAGGTCGGCCGTGAGCGGGTTCGGCTCGGTGGACTCGAAGATGTTGACGCCGACGATCTTCTCCTGGCCGGATTCGATACGGCCGCGGCGCTCGGCGTGCGAGGAGACGAGCTGCGACTTCAGGTAGCCCGACTCGACGGCGGCCATGGCGCCGCCCATCTCCTGGATGCGGTCGATCTCGGCCAGCGACTCCTCGACGAGGGCCGACACCTTGGCCTCGATGACGTGCGAACCCTCGAAGATGTCCTCGTACTCCAGCAGGTCGCTCTCGTGCGCGAGCACCTGCTGGATGCGCAGCGACCACTGCTGGTCCCAGGGCCGGGGCAGGCCCAGCGCCTCGTTCCAGGCGGGCAGCTGCACGGCACGCGCGCGTGCGTCCTTCGAGAGGGTCACGGCCAGCATCTCGAGCACGATCCGCTGGACGTTGTTCTCCGGCTGCGCCTCGGTCAGACCGAGGGAGTTGACCTGGACGCCGTACCGGAAACGCCGCTGCTTGGGGTTCTCGATGCCGTACCGCTCGCGGGTGATCTGGTCCCAGATGCGCCCGAACGCCCGCATCTTGCACATCTCCTCGACGAAGCGGACGCCCGCGTTCACGAAGAAGGAGATACGGGCCACGACGTCGCCCTTGCGGTCGTCGGCGATCTGGCCGGACGCGAACACCGCGTCCAGGACGGCGATCGCGGTGGACATCGCGTACGAGATCTCCTGGACCGGCGTGGCGCCCGCCTCCTGCAGGTGGTAGCTGCAGATGTTGATCGGGTTCCACTTCGGGATGTGGTTCACCGTGTAGGTGATCATGTCCGTCGTCAGACGCAGGGAGGGGCCCGGCGGGAAGACGTGCGTCCCCCGCGACAGGTACTCCTTCACGATGTCGTTCTGGGTCGTGCCCTGGAGCTTGGTGATGTCCGCGCCCTGCTCCTCGGCGACGACCTGGTAGAGCGCCAGCAGCCACATGGCCGTGGCGTTGATCGTCATCGAGGTGTTCATCTGCTCCAGGGGGATGTCCTGGAACAGACGGCGCATGTCACCGAGGTGGGAGACCGGGACCCCGACCCGGCCGACCTCGCCGCGGGCGAGGATGTGGTCGGGGTCGTAGCCGGTCTGCGTCGGAAGGTCGAACGCGACCGACAGGCCTGTCTGGCCCTTCGCGAGGTTGCGCCGGTACAGCTCGTTCGACGCCTCGGCGGTGGAGTGACCGGCGTACGTGCGCATCAGCCACGGCCGGTCCTTCTGACGCTCAGTCATCTGGGGACCTCAGACGTTCCGGAAGCGGTTGATGGCGTCGATGTGCTGGGCGCGCTTCTCGTGGTCGCGGATGCCCAGGCCCTCCTCGGGGGCGAGCGCCAGCACGCCGACCTTGCCCTGGTGGAGGTTGCGGTGCACGTCGTAGGCCGCCTGGCCGGTGTCCTCCAGGGAGTAGACCTTGGAGAGCGTCGGGTGGATCTTGCCCTTGGCAATCAGGCGGTTGGCCTCCCACGCCTCGCGGTAGTTGGCGAAGTGCGAGCCGATGATCCGCTTCAGCGACATCCACAGGTAGCGGTTGTCGTACTCGTGCATGTAGCCCGAGGTCGAGGCACAGGTGGTGATGGTGCCGCCCTTGCGGGTCACGTAGACCGAGGCGCCGAAGGTCTCGCGGCCGGGGTGCTCGAAGACGATGTCGATGTCCTCGCCGCCGGTGAATTCGCGGATGCGCTTGCCGAAGCGCTTCCACTCCTTCGGGTCCTGGGTGCGCTCGTCCTTCCAGAACTTGTAGCCCTCGGCGCTGCGGTCGATGATCGCCTCGGCACCCATCGAGCGGCAGATGTCCGCCTTCTGCTCGCTGGAGACGACGCAGATCGGGTTGGCGCCGCCGGCCAGCGCGAACTGGGTGGCGTACGAGCCGAGCCCGCCGCTCGCGCCCCAGATCAGCACGTTGTCGCCCTGCTTCATGCCGGCGCCGTTGCGGGAGACCAGCTGCCGGTAGGCGGTGGAGTTCACCAGACCGGGAGCGGCGGCCTCCTCCCACGACAGGTGGTCGGGCTTCGGCATCAGCTGGTTGGACTTGACGAGGGCGATCTCGGCGAGTCCGCCGAAGTTGGTCTCGAAGCCCCAGATGCGCTGCTCGGGGTCGAGCATCGTGTCGTTGTGGCCGTCCGAGGACTCCAGCTCGACCGACAGGCAGTGCGCGACGACCTCGTCGCCGGGGTGCCAGGCGTTCACGCCCGGGCCGGTGCGCAGGACGACGCCCGCAAGGTCGGAGCCGATGATGTGGTAGGGCAGGTCGTGGCGCTTGGTCAGCTCGCTGAGCCGGCCGTAGCGCTCCAGGAAGCCGAAGGTCGACAGCGGCTCGAAGATCGAGGTCCACACGGAGTTGTAGTTGACCGAGGAGGCCATGACGGCCACCAGGGCCTCGCCCGGGCCGAGCTCCGGCACCGGCACGTTGTCCAGGTGGATCGACTTGCGGGGGTCCTTGTCGCGGGTGCTGAGCCCGGCGAACATCTCCGTCTCGTCCTTGTGCACGGTGATCGCACGGTAGGACTCGGGGAGCGGCAGAGCGGCGAAGTCGTCAGACGTGGCGGTCTGCGACTGAATCGCGTCCAGGATTTCCTTCACTGTGTTGCCTCCGGCGATGAGCGTCCTGAGGGAAGACGCTGAGGGTTACGTCGGTGCTGCTGAGGGAGGGGTGCCGTCGGTTCGGCGGAGGTGGTGCTGTGGCGGCGCTTGGTCGGCGCAGGAGGGTGCCTGTGACGCAGGCGTCCGGGCGCGCAGCCTGGGGGGCTTGCGGGGACAGCCGGCGTACGAAAGGTCTCTGCACGCCGGCCGCCCGGACTCCTTCAACGTATGACACCGCGTGTCACCTGACAAGGCACTGAGTGCCATAAGTTGGCCTCAGATGAAATCTTTACGTAACAAATGAGCGATGATCGATCAAAGCTACTGCCCAGTAGGTGGCTATGGGCGGTCTTGTCGTGGTCCGCCGGAAGCCGCAGCGGGGGTGCGGGCAGCGGGCGTTCATACCGGGGTGCGCGGAACGGTGCGCAGAGGGCGGGGCGAGAGAGAGCTCGGACGAACGCCGGTCGCGACGGCTCGCGGCACGTGGTGCCGCACCCCGGCTCGCGGCACGAGGGGCTGGGTAACGCCCGGCGACACGTGCGCCGCGGACCCGGTGGTGGTCGCCGGCGAGGCGGCCCGGGAGGTCGGCAGCGGGCCGTCTGCCCCGGGTAGGACCGATGTCCGGCCCCGAAGGCCTGTTCGCGAGCGTCCGTGAGGAGGCGCGGGGGCGCCGCTGCCGGACGACGGTCGCCGGCCCGGAGGTGCGGGCGCGGGACGCCCGCCCGGCTGCCGGCTCCGGGCCGGGCCGGGTGCGGGCCCGGCGGCCCCCGAGATCGGCGGGACCGGCGAAGGCCTGGATTCTCGCGGCCAAAGGTCGGGGCATGGCGCGGCCAGGGGGCACGGGCTGGAGGAGCTTGGCAAGGCCCGGGGATGGAGCCTGACGCGGCTCGTGGGCCGGAGCCCTCACGTCTCCTCTGAGCTGCGGGCCCCGGTGCCGGCGCGGCTGGGGAGTGCGCGCCCTTGGAGCGGGCGCGGAGCACGTGGGGGAGTCCGGTGCGCTCACGGTGCGCGGGTGCGGGCCCCGGTGCCGACCCGGCCGGGGAGCCGCGCGGTCTCGGGTCGGGGTTCGGGGCCCGTCTCGGAGTCCGGAGCCCTCACGGATCCGAGGTGCGGGCCCCGGTGCCGGCCCGGCGTGCGGGCGAAGCCGCTACGGACGCTCCTTGAGCGCCTGCTCGATCGTGCGCATGACCTGGTCGAGCGGGGCGTCGACGCGGGCGACGGTCACCAGCACGTCGCCTTCCGTGAAGGAGGAGGCGGGTGCCGAGCGGGGGGTGGTCTCCCGCCCGGCGCCGATCCCGTTGCCGAACGTCTTCCGCACGATCGCGAAGGCGTGGTCGAGCTGCGCCTCCACGTCGCCCTGGCCGCCCGCCCGCAGCCAGCGCCGCAGCACGTGGTTGTGGGCGGTGACGACGGCGGACGCGGCCACCTCGGCCAGCAGCGGGTCGTCGTTGGCGTCGTCGTCGTGCGCGTGCTCGTCGAAGTGGCCCAGCAGATAGCGGGTGAAGAGTCGCTCGTAGCGGGCCACCGACGCGATCTCGGCCTCGCGCAGGGTGGGTACCTCGCGCGTGAGCTTGTAGCGGGCGACCGAGATCTCGGGCCGCGCCGCGTACATCTTCATGACTTCCTTGATGCCCCGGCACACGGTGTCGAGCGGATGCTCGTGCGCGGGAGCCGCGTTGAGCACGGCCTCGGCCCGGATCAGGGTGTCGTCGTGGTCGGGGAAGATCGCCTCTTCCTTGGAGCGGAAGTGGCGGAAGAAGGTCCGCCGGGCCACCCCGGCCTGGGCCGCGATCTCGTCGACGGTGGTCGCCTCGTACCCCTTCGTCGCGAACAACTCCATGGCCGCGGCCGCCAGTTCCCGGCGCATCTTGAGGCGTTGAGCGGCCGCGCGGCTGCCGGCGGCACGTTCCGGTGCGTCGGGCGTGGCTGGCGTACGTGAGGACTTGGCGGGCTGGGGCATGACCCGAACGTACTGCATGTGCGCAGGAGAGCGCGCATGTCCGGGGATCCCCCCGCCCTCCTGGGGCGGGGGGTGTCCGGCCGGGTCGAGCAGTCCGCCCCAGTCGGGGCTCTCCGCGAACCAGTCGCCCGTACGCTCAGCGCCGGGCATATTCGCGGAAGCCGCGGCCGGTCTTGCGGCCGAGGCAGCCCGCGGCCACCAGGTGTTCGAGGAGTGGCGCGGGGGCCAGGCCGGGGTCGCGGAACTCGCGGTGCAGGACCTTCTCGATGGCGAGCGAGACGTCCAGGCCGACCACGTCCAGCAGCTCGAAGGGGCCCATCGGGTAGCCGCCGCCGAGCTTCATCGCGGCGTCGATGTCGTCGAGCGTCGCGTAGTGCTCCTCGACCATCTTGATCGCGTTGTTCAGGTACGGGAACAGCAGGGCGTTCACGATGAATCCCGCCCGGTCACCGCAGTCCACCGGGTGCTTGCGGACCTTCGCGCAGACCTCGCGCACGGTGGCGTGCACGTCGTCGGCGGTGAGCACGGTGCGCACGACCTCGACGAGCTTCATCGCCGGGGCCGGGTTGAAGAAGTGCATGCCGATCACGTCCTGCGGGCGCGACGTGGCGCGGGCGCAGGCCACGACGGGCAGCGACGACGTGGTGGTGGCCAGGATCGCCCCGGGCTTGCAGACCTTGTCGAACGTGGCGAACAGCTGCTGCTTGATCTCCAGGTCCTCGGCGACGGCCTCCAGGGCCAGGTCGACGTCGGCGAACGCGTCGTACGTGCCCGCCGGGGTGATCAGGTCCAGGGTCCGCGCGGCGGCCTCGGCGGTCATCCGCCCCTTGTCGACAGAGCGCGAGAGCGACTTGCCGATACGGGCCTTGGCGGCCTGCGCCTTCTCCGCGCTGCGGGCGGCGAGGACGACCTCGTACCCGGCCTTCGCGAAGACCTCGGCGATGCCGGACGCCATGGTGCCGGAACCCGCCACGCCGACGGAGCGCACGGTGCGGCCCGGGACCAGGGCGGCGCCCTCCAGCGGCGTGAGCGCGTCCCGCACGACGGTCGCGCTGCCGGGGGCCTCGTACGAGTAGAAGCCGCGGCCCGACTTCCGGCCGGTCAGGCCAGCTTCGCTGAGCTGCTTGAGGATGGGCGCGGGGGCGTGCAGCCGGTCGTGCGACTCGGCGTACATGGCCTCCAGGACCGTGCGCGCGGTGTCCACGCCGATCAGGTCCAGCAGCGCGAGCGGGCCCATGGGCAGGCCGCAGCCGAGCCTCATCGCCGCGTCGATGTCCTCGCGGGAGGCGTACTTCGCCTCGTACATCGCGGCGGCCTGGTTGAGGTAGCCGAACAGCAGTCCGTCCGCGACGAAACCGGGGCGGTCCCCGACCGCGACGGGCTCCTTGCCGAGCTCGATCGCCAGGTCGGTGACGGCGCCGACGGCCTGCGGGGAGGTCAGCACCGAGGAGACGACCTCGACGAGCTTCATCGCCGGGGCCGGGTTGAAGAAGTGCAGTCCGAGGACGCGCTCGGGGCGGGCCGAGTCGGCGGCGAGCCGTGTCACGGACAGCGCGTTGGTGCCGGTCGCGAGGATGGCCTCGGGGCGCACGATGGCATCGAGCTCCCGGAAGACCTGCTGCTTGATGTCGTACGACTCCGGGGTCACCTCGATGACCAGGTCGGCGTCGGCCGCGGCGGCCAGCTCGGTGAAGGTGCGGAAGCGGGCGAGGACGTCGCCGCGCTCCTGCTCGGTGAGGCGCTCGCGCCGCACGGCGCGGGCCGTGGACGCTTCGAGCGCGGCGACGGCCTGGGTGGCCGCGGCCTCGCTGATGTCGATGCCGATCACCTCGCGGCCGGCGCGGGTGAGGACCTCGGCGATGCCGGTGCCCATGGTGCCGAGGCCGACGACGGCGACGGTCTTGAGCTGGGGCAGAGAGGTGTCGGACAGGGGAGTGGCCATCGCGGGACTCCAGGAAGAGGGTGACGACTGAGGAGTGCACATGGGGTACGCCGACGGGCGCACATGGTGCTGGGATTGCGCGTGTTGCCGGGCTACTGGCGCACACGCCCGGTCCGTCCCGGGGCGCTCGGATCGCGCGCCCCGACGAACGGTGAAGTCGACCGGCCCTGTCCCAAGCCGTGCCGTACTGCGGTACCTGAGGCACCGAACCGACTGCTCCTGCGGCGGCTGCGTCACCAGGCCACCGCAAGGGTGAGGCGAGTGGGTAACTCGCTCGTCTGAGCTTAACCCGCCGGTAACGAGCGCGCCAGCCCCGAGTTTGTGATGTACGTCCCGACGTCCCGCGCGCTTCTCTAGGCTCGGCGGCATGGACGAAGAGTTGCGATCACTCACGGAGCGTCTACGGAACGAGGCCGCAGGCTCGGCGGAGTACGACCGGCTCGTGGCGGCCGAGGACGCCGGCGCACTGGCGTCCGTGCTCACGGAGACCGGACAGCCGTTGTGGGCCAGGGAGTTGGTCGCCTTCCGGCTCGGGCTGGCCGGGGACCGGCGGGCCTTCGAGGCACTCGTCCTGCTGCTCAACCACCGCGACCCGCAGCGCTGCGCGTCCGCCGCGTACGCGCTGGCGCGGCTCGGTGATCCGCGCACCGCCCGCGCGGCGGCGGCGCTCGCCACGAACGAACTGCGCGTCGCCTACGCCCTCCATCCGGTACGGCTGCTCGTCGAGCTGCGCGCCCCCGAGGCGGTGCCCGCGCTGATCACCACCCTGGAGCGTCGGCTGCGTCCGCACGACCCCTACCGGAGCGTGGCCCTCGCGTGCGTGCAGGGCCTCGGCGTCCTGGGGGACGAGCGTGCGAGACCCGTGCTGAGCGAGGCGCTGGCCCATCCGGCCCTCGCTGAGGCGGCGGTCCACGCACTGGCCCTGCTGCCCGCTCGCAAGGGGTAGGGCGGACCGGAGAGGTGCGGGAGCGGCCGGAAGGTGTGCGGGCGTTCGGCCGGTGCGGTGCCGGCCGGAGGGCGCCGGTACGGGACCGTCCGGAGCCTTGGGACGTCGGAGGCTCAGCCGAGGGCGGCATCGGCCAGGGAGCGCGCGTAACGCACCTCGGGTATCGCGACACCGTCGACCTCGAAAGGCTCCTCGGCGCCGTCCGGCCCGAACCCCGACCGCTCGTAGAAGCGGCGGGCCGGAGCGTTCTCCTCGAGGACCCACAGCAGCATCCGCTCGTGACCGGCTGCCACGCACCGGGCGACGGACTCGGTGAGCAGAGCCCGCCCGATCCCGCTGCCGACCCGGTCGGGACGCACGTAGATCGCGTACAACTCGATCTCGCCGGTGCGGACTTCACCGTCCCGGTACGGTCCGTGGCAGGCCCAGCCGACCAGCTCGCCCTGCCGCTCGGCGACCAGGTTCACCACATCGCCGTCGCCCCGCTCGAAGAACGCGCGCCGGCGCGCCGTGTCCTCGGCCACGCTGAGCCCGTCGAGGTACGACTGCGGTATCAGCCCCTGGTACGCGCTCTGCCAGCCGCGCACACGGATCTCGGCGACGTGCGGGCAGTCGTCGAGGGTCATCTCGCGGATCACGAGCCCGTTCACCCGCGCACCGCCTCGTACGCGCTGCTCCCCCCGCTGTCCCCGTGGGGCGTCGGGGACTGCGGCGTGGCGGCGGGGACGGGCCCGTCGGGGGCGGGAACGCGCATCGGCTCGGTCATGGGTCCATGGTGGACCACGGGTCCGACAACGCCTCCGACGGGCCTTCGGCCTGTGGGGATCAGCCCCGGAAGCCGAGCAGTCCGTGCAGCGTCGAACCCCGCGAGGAGGAGGACGCGGCCTTCGCCTTCAGCGGCTCCGGGTCGGGCAGCTTCTGGCACACCGCGTCGGCCTCACCGCTGCCGTGCGGCACCTTGCCGTCGGTCAGATACGCCGTCAGGTACTTGTCCAGGCAGGCGTTGCCGCTCAGCGTGATGCCATGGTTCCCGCCGCCCTGCTCGACGACCAGACTGGAGCCGCGCAGCTTGCGGTGGACCGTGACACCGCCCTGGTACGGGGTGGCGGCGTCGTCCGTGGCCTGGAAGAGCAGCACCGGCGGCAGCGACTTGTTGGAGATGTCCACCGGCCGCAACGAGCGCGTCGGCCAGAAGGCACAGGGCGCGTTGTACCAGGCGTTGTTCCATGCCATGAACGGCGCCTTCTCGTACACCGCCCAGTTGTCCTTGCGCCACTGGTTCCAGTCCCTCGGCCAGGACGCGTCACGGCACTGCACCGCGGTGTAGACGCTGTAGCCGTTGTCGCCCGAGGCGTCCACGGCACCGAAGTCCTCGTACGCCTGGACGAGCGAGTCGCTCTTCTTGCCGTTCGCGTAGTCCGAGAACGCCTGGGCGAGGTAGGGCCAGTAGCCGTTGTAGTAGCCACCGGGGATGAAGGTGTCCTCCAGCTCGGAGGCGCCCACCTTCTGCTGTGCGGGCTTCTTGGCGAGCGCGGCGCGCATCGCGTACCACTTGGCCTCGACCCTGGCCGGGTCCGTGCCCAGCTTGTAGGTCGCGTCGTGCTTGGCGATCCACGCCAGGAAGGCCTTCTGGCGGTCGTCGAAGGCGTAGTCCTGCCCGAGGTTGTCGTCGTACCACACGCCGACGGGGTCGACGATGGAGTCCAGCACCAGGCGGCGCACGCGCTGCGGGTAGAGCTTCGCGTACACGGCGCCCAGGTAGGTGCCGTACGAGTAGCCGAAGTAGTTGATCTTCCTGGCCCCGAGCGCGCCGCGGATGGAGTCCATGTCGCGGACGGCGCTGACCGTGTCGATGTACGGCAGCAGGCTCGCGTACTTCTTGCCGCACGCCGTGGCGAAGGCCTTGGCGCGGTCGACGTTGGCCTTCTCCAGGGCCGGAGTGGCGGGCACCGAGTCGGGGCGGACGGGTGCGAAGTGTCCCGGCCTGCAGTCCAGGGCGGGCTGGCTCTTGCCGACGCCGCGCGGGTCGAAGCCGATGACGTCGTACTGCGCGGCCACCGACTTCGGCAGCGAGGAGGCGACGAATCCGGCCAGGGTGAGCCCGCTGCCGCCGGGGCCGCCCGGGTTCACCAGCAACGGTCCCTGGGACTTCGCGGCGGTGTGCGGGACGCGCGAGAGGGCGAGGGTGATCTTCCGCCCGGCCGGGTGCGAGTGGTCCAGCGGCACCTTCACCGACGCGCACTGGAGCGTCGGATAGTCGCTGGTCGCACACTTCTTCCAGGTGAGCTTGGCGGTCTGGGTGGTGCGCGGTGCGGTCTCGGAGCCGGCGCTCGCGTCGGCCGGGATCGACGTGATCATCCCGGCCACCACGGCGGCTGCCCCGCACAGAGCAGCTGCGCGTTTCTTCATAAGGCCTCCCAGGACGGAGGTTTTGAGCCGTGCACGCCACGGCCTTCGCCGCATCGTGCCGGAAAGGGAGGCCGGAGGAACCGGTTCTGACAAGACTTGACCCGATTGAGCCGCGGGATCGCTCGGTTGCCGACAGAAGTGTTCACGGACGCCCGCGGACCGGTCCTGGGAGTTCATGCGGCGCGGGTGGCGCGCCGCACGGTCGTCACAGCAGCGTCAGCTGGGTCGGCCCGGAAGCCACGGCTTCGGGAGCGGCCGCTTCGGCGGCGGCGACCCTGCGCGGCATCCTCGCGCGCGTGGGGCCGATGCCGTATTCCCGCGCCAGCTCGTGCACCTGACGGGTGATCCGGCGCTGGTACCACGTCGGGGCGTAGGCGCCCTCCGCGTACAGACGCTCGTAGCGGCGGACCAGGTGCGGGTGATGCCGTTCCAGCCAGGCCATGAACCACTCGCGGGCGCCGGGCCGGAGGTGGAGGACCAGCGGGGTCACGGACGTGGCCCCCGAGGCCGCGATCGCGCGGACGGTGGCGCGCAGCTGAGCGGGGTGGTCGCCGAGGAAGGGGATGACGGGCGCCATCAGCACACCGCAGCCGATGCCGTGGTCCGTCAGGGTGCGCACCACGTCCAGGCGGCGTTCGGGAGCCGGGGTGCCCGGCTCGACCGTGCGCCACAGTTCGGTGTCGGTGAAGCCCACCGAGACGGAGATGCCGACGTCGGTCACCTCGGACGCCTGCCCGAGCAGGTCGAGGTCGCGCAGGATCAGCGTGCCCTTGGTCAGGATCGAGAAGGGGTTCGCGTGGTCGCGCAGGGCCGCGATGATGCCGGGCATCAGCCGGTAGCGGCCCTCGGCCCGCTGGTAGCAGTCGACGTTGGTGCCCATCGCGATGTGCTCGCCGTGCCAGCGGCGCGAGGCGATCTGGCGGCGCAGCAGGTCCGGCGCGTTGACCTTCACCACTATCTGGGAGTCGAAGCCGAGTCCGGTGTCGAGGTCCAGATAGCTGTGCGTCTTGCGCGCGAAGCAGTACACGCACGCGTGCGTGCACCCTCGGTAGGGGTTGACCGTCCACTCGAAGGGCATGCGTGAAGCCCCCGGCACCCGGTTCACGATCGATCGCGCCCGGATCTCGTGAAAGGTGATCCCGCGGAACTCGGGGGTGTCGAACGTACGGGTGGTCACCGCGTCCGCGCCGAACAGCGCGGCGTCGCGGGCCGGGTCCCCGGCGGGGTCCACGGTGAGGTTCTCCCAGCGCATGGCGCCTCCTCGGTAGCACTGGCCACAGAATAGAACACATGTTCCCTTGATCGTGCGACCGGATACCTGCGCCGCCCGGGAGACCCCGCCCGGCCCCGATTTGGGCGGCCGGGCCGCCTGGTGGTTGGCTGGCCGCACACCCCGAGGAACCAAGTGCTGGAGGAAGTGCCATGGCGCAGGTCGAGGCCACGACGGAGCGGGTCATCGCGGCGGACGCGGAGGCGGTGTTCGACGCGCTGGCCGACTACAGCGGCACGCGCGCGAAGCTGCTGCCGGAGCACTTCAGCGAGTACGAGGTGCGCGAGGGCGGCGACGGCGAGGGCACCCTCGTGCACTGGAAGCTCCAGGCCACCAGCAAGCGCGTCCGCGACTGCCTGCTCGAGGTGAGCGAGCCCACCGACGGCGAGCTCGTCGAGAAGGACCGCAATTCCTCGATGGTCACCACCTGGCGTGTCACCCCGGCGGGCGAGGGTTCGTCCCGCGTCGTGGTCACCACCGTCTGGAACGGCGCGGGCGGCATCGGCGGCTTCTTCGAGAAGACCTTCGCGCCCAAGGGGCTCGGGCGGATCTACGACGCGGTGCTCGTCAGGCTCGCCGCCGAGACCGAGAAGAAGTAGCGGTCCCGGGAGGCAGGGGCCGAGCGCTCAAGGGGCGGCGCTCCAGGGCCCGTTGCCGTCCTCACCGTTTCGAGTGGATCCCCCTGTTGCGCGACGTCGTGCCGTAACTCGTCGCGCTTGCTCGCAGTTGTCGCGATAAGCGGGAATTGTGCGGTGGGCGCGACGAGGGGAGCGGCACGTGGGCGGGATCACTCTGGTGCAGGACGAGCCGGGTACCGCACCCCCGATGGACGCCGTGGAGGCGGCCGCCCGGCCCGCCGGGCTCGACGCGCGCCAGATCCGTCTGGTCTTCATCGGGCTGATGCTCGCCCTGCTGCTGGCCGCCCTGGAGCAGATGATCGTGGCCACCGCGCTCCCGAAGATCGTCGGGGAGCTGCACGGCCTGGACAAGATGTCCTGGGCGATCACGGCCTACCTGCTCACCTCCACCGTCGGACTCCCGGTCTACGGCAAGTTCGGCGATCTCTTCGGCCGCAAGGGCGTCTTCCAGTTCGCGATCGTCGTCTTCGTCATCGGCTCGGCACTCGCCGGCTGGTCGCGCACCATGGACCAACTGATCGCCTTCCGCGCGCTCCAGGGCGTCGGCGCGGGCGGTCTCCTCATCGGCGTGCAGGCGATCATCGCGGACATCGTGCCGCCCCGCCGACGCGGCCGTTTCATGGGGCTGATCGGGGCCGGGTTCGGCCTGGCGTCCGTCGCGGGCCCCCTGCTGGGCGGCTACTTCACCGACCATCTGTCCTGGCGCTGGTGCTTCTACATCAACGTGCCCTTCGGGCTGCTCACACTGGCCGTCGTCACCGTCGTGCTGAAACTGCCGAAGCCCGAGGCCAGAGGGCGCGTCGACGTCCTCGGCGTGCTCCTGCTCGCCGCCGCGTCCACCTGCCTGGTGCTGCTGACCAGTTGGGGCGGCACGGAGTACGCCTGGGGCTCACGGGTCATCCTCGGACTCGGAGCCGGCGCACTCGTCGCGACGTTGCTCTTCCTCGTGGTCGAGAGCGTCGCGCCCGAACCCCTCATCCCGCTAAAGCTGTTCAAGGACGGCGTCTTCAACGTCACGGCATTGGTGGGACTGGTCATCGGCGTCGCCCTCTTCGGCGCCGCCAGCTACCTGCCCACCTTCCTGCAGATGGTCGACGGGGCCAGCGCCACCGAATCGGGACTCCTGATGCTCCCCATGATGGGCGGAATCGTGGGCGCGTCCATCGTCTCCGGGCAGCTCATCAGCCGTACCGGCCGCTACAAGCCCTACCCGCTCCTCGGCAGCGCCCTCTCGGTCGTCGGCATGTGGCTGCTGTCCCGCCTCGAAGCCGACACGCCCCGGCTGCACTACAGCATCTGGATGGCCGTCCTCGGCGCCGGCATCGGCCTGGTGATGCCGGTCCTGGTCCTCGCCGTCCAGAACTCCGTGCCCCCGGCCGACCTCGGCACCGCGACGAGCGCCAACAACTACTTCCGGCAGATCGGCGGCAGCGTCGGGGCCGCCGTCTTCGGCACCCTGTTCGCCCACCGGCTCGCCGACGCCCTCGCCGAGCGCCTGCCCACCCGCGGGCAGGACGCCCTCGGGGACTCCGAGTCCCTCACCCCGCAGCTCGTCCACGCGATGCCCGCCGCCCTGCGCGACGACTACATCGGGGCCTACGCGGACGCCATGCCGCGGATCTTCCTCTACCTCGTCCCGGTGCTCGCTCTCGGCCTGGCCATCGCCTTCTTCCTCAAGGAGAAACCCCTGGTGTCCCACAACGCCCCCGCCGCCGAACCGGAAACCGCCCGCACCACCGCTTACATCCCGCCGGGCCGTTCGGCGTACCCCGCCGGAGTCCCCGTCTGCGGCACGGTGCAGCACCCCGACGGCACCGTCGTACCGCGCGCCGCGCTCACCCTCATCGACATCGCGGGAGTCCAGATCGGACGCGGCGCCAGCGGCGAGGACGGACGGTACGCACTGTCGACGCCGGGATCCGGCTCGTACGTCCTGATCGCCGCGGCCGGCGGCCATCAGCCGCAGGCCGTCTCGGTGACCGTCGGCGAACGTCCCGTGGAGCTGGACGTCGTGCTCGGCGGCGCGGGACGCCTCGCCGGCAGTGTGCTCACCGCGGACGGCACCCCGGTGCGGGAAGCGACCGTCACCCTCACCAATGTCCACGGCGAGGTGGTGGCCACCACCCGCAGCGGGCGCGAAGGCGGCTACGTCATGACGGAGTTGGTGGCGGGCGAGTACACCGTCGCCGCCAGCGCTCCCGCGTTCCGCCCGGCCGCGCTCCCCGTCTCCGTCCAGGCCGCCCGCGAGACCCGCCAGGACGTCGAGCTCGCGGGCGGTGCCGTGCTGCGCGGCACGGTACGGGCGGGCGGCGGGCGCCCCGTCGAGGACGCCCGCGTGACCCTCCTCGACGCCGCGGGCAACGTGGTGGACACCCTGACCACCGGCGCGGACGGAACGTTCCGGTTCGTCGACCTGTCCTCCGGCGAGTACACCGTCATCGCCGCGGGCTACCCGCCGGTGGCGACCGTGCTCCAGGTCGCCGGGGGAGGCCGGACGGAACGGGACCTGCAACTGGGACACGAAGACTGACGCGGGCCCGCGCGGGCCGGGCGGCCGCGGGAGCGCCCGGCCGCGGGCCCGCCGCGGGGCCGGGCACGGGAGTCGGCGGCGCATCAGGGTGGCGCGACGGAGCACACCCGGCGCACCACGCGCCGGAGCCGCCCCCGGAGAGGTCAATTCCCGTATTGACACACATCATGACGGGGGCCGCCGTACGGTAAGGGGGGCGGCACAGATCTTGCGGAGCCGTGGGGAGAGGGGGCCTGGGCCATGGACCGTGGCACCGAAGCGGGCACGACTCCCAGCCGCGGAGCTGGGAGCCGCACGGCGGAGCACACCGCCGTCGGCCGCATCCCTCTGGCCGTCGTCCTCGTGGACCGCGGTGGGCTCGTCTCCCACTGGAGCACCGGCGCCAAACGCCTGTTCGGCACCCCCAAGGAAGACGCGGTGGGCCGTCTCGCCGCCGACCTGCTGCCCGTCTCCGGCGCACTGCCCGAGGACGACGACGCCACTCCCTACGGGGCCTACGCGGCCTACGACGGCCTCGGCCCCGGCCTGGAGACGTCCCTCGACGGACGGCTCGCCTACCCGGCCGCCGGGCGGGCCCGGCTCAGCGCCGGTGACGGCGACCGGATCGACGTCCTGTGGTGGGCGTACCCGCTGGTGGGCCCCGGCCGCGAACGCCTCCTGGTGCTCGCCGCCGACGCGGCCGCGCTCCGCCCCGGCGACCAGGGCGGACCCGACCGCCCGGACGGCCACCCCGCGGCCGGCGTGGGCATCGAGCGCATCGCGCCCGGCTTCGCCCTGCACACCGACTTCCCCGGCGCGGAGGAACTGGCTCGCCGACTCCCCGAGATCCTGCCCAGCATGAGCGTCGGGGAGAGCGCCCGCATCGTCGCGCAGGTCCTCGAACTGGGCTATCCCGTACTGGAGTTCAGCCAGAACGACCGGGTGCCCGTCACCCCCGACTGGGGTGTCCCCCGGCGCGCCGAGCGCAAGGCGCGCCGCGCCCGGGCCGCCAGGGCCGCCGCCTCAGGGGAGCCCGTGCCGCAGGACGACCAGGACGACGGCACGGACCTCGAATACGTCGCGGTGCGCGAGAGACTGGAGTTCCTCAACGAAGTCAGCGGACGCATCGGCACCTCCCTGGACCTGGCGCAGACCGTCCTGGAGGTCAGCCGGGCCGTCGTGCCCCGCTTCACCGACGTGGCGGGCACCTACCTGCGCGAACAGGTCGTCGCGGGGGAGGGGTTCCACGACGGCGTGCCGGACACCACCACCATGTGGCACCGCGTCGCGCTCGAACACACCGATGAGCCGGGCCGCTGGGACGACGTCGTGCCCGTCGGCGAGGCCATGCCCTTTCCCGCCCACACCCCGTTCTTCCAGTGCATGACCACCGGTGAGCCCGTGCTCGTCCCGCGCATCAGCGAGCAGATGGGCCACATGATCGCCGCGCAGTTCGAGAAGCGCGACATCCGGCCGCTCATCACCAACCGCTCCATGCTGGTCGTCCCCCTGAAGGCCCGCAACGTGGTCCTCGGGTTCATGATCCTGCTGCGCCATCCAGAGCGCGTCGAGTTCAACGACATGGACCGCGTCACCGGAGCCGAACTCGCCGCCCGCGCAGGGCTCGTGCTGGACAACGCCCGCATGTACACCTACCAGGAGAGCGTCGCCGAGACCCTCCAGGAGAGCATGCTGCCGCACATCGCGCCCCGCATGGCCGGATGCGACATCGCGACCCGCTACCTGCCCGGCACGCTCCTCGGCCGCGTCGGCGGCGACTGGTTCGACTCCGTGAAGCTGCCCGGCTCCCGCACCGCTCTGGTCGTCGGTGACGTCATGGGGCACGGCCTCAACTCCGCTGCGATGATGGGCCAGTTGCGCACCGCCGTGCAGACCATGGCCGCGCTCGACCTGCCGCCCGCCCAGCTCCTGCGCAATCTCGACGACCTCGCCCAGCGACTCGGCGACGCCTATCTGGCGACCTGTCTGTACGCGGTGTACGACCCCATCGCCGGTGAGCTGGAGATCGCCAACGCGGGTCACATCCCGCCCGTCCTCGTGCACGCCGGGGACGGGCGCAGCGAGTTGCTCGACCTGCCGACCGGTGCGCCCATCGGAGTCGGCGGAGTGCCCTTCGAGTCGGTCCGCGTGCCCGTGACGCCCGGCGACCGGCTCGTGATGTGCACCGACGGTCTGGTCGAGGTCCGCGGCGAGGACATCGGCGTGGGCCTCGCCACGCTCTGCGAATCCGCCGCCCACCCCGCCGCGTCCATGGACGACGCCTGCGACACCATCATCCGCTCCCTCAACACCCGCGGCGGACGCAAGGACGACGTGGCCCTCCTGATGGCCCGCCTCAACGGCATCGAGCCCGAGGACGTCGCCGAATGGCGCCTCGCGCTCGACCCGGTCGAGGTCGGCAGGGCGCGCGCGGTGGTCCGCGAACAGCTGCACGCGTGGGACCTGGGCGGACTGACCGACAACGCCGAGCTGATGGTCGGCGAGCTGGTCACCAACGCCGTGCGCCACGCGCACAGCCGGCGCATCGAGCTGCGGCTGGTGCGCGGCGACACCCTGCTGTGCGAGGTGGCCGACGACGACCACACCCTGCCGACGCTGCTCAGCGCCGGGCCCACCGACGAGTGCGGGCGCGGACTGCGCGTCGTCAGCACCCTGGCCCGCGAGTGGGGCGCCAGCCGGACCGGTGCGGGCAAGTCCGTCCGGTTCGAACTGACCCTGCCCCGGCGACGCTGAACGGCGGCACCGGCGGCCACCGGGCGGGGCGCGCGAAGCGCGCCGGGGGTACGCGGACCGAAAGTGGCGTGAAGGAACGCGCCGTCCGCTTGTCGCCGCGCGCCGGGCGCGATAGACCGATCTCGCCCGCCAGACCCGGCGGGCCGCGGTCGCGACCCGGGGAGCGGGCATGAGTGTGACGAGTCGGTACAGGCAGGCCTGGGAGAGCTTCTGGCAGGAGGCCCCCGACGAGCCCGGAGCGGTCTTCTGGGACGCCGAGCCCGCCCTGACGGCCGGGGTGCATCTCGCCCTGCTCGAACCCCACTTGGCGGCCCGGGACCTGCCCGTCGTGGACCTCGGCTGCGGCAACGGCACCCAGACCCGCTTCCTCGCCGACCGTTTCCCGCACGTCGTCGGCGCCGACCTGTCGGCGGCCGCGCTCGAGCACGCCCGCCAGGCCGACCCGGCGGGTCAGGCCGGCTACCGGCAGTTCGACGCCGCGGAGAAGACCGAGGCGCAGACCCTGCACGCGGAGCTCGGCGACGCCAACGTCTACATGCGCGGAGTCCTCCACCAGGCCGAGCCGGACGACCGGCAGCCGCTGGTGGACGGGCTGGCGACGCTGGTGGGGGAGCGCGGCCGGGTCTTCCTCGTCGAACTCGCCGAGGCCGCGGGAGCCGTGCTGCGCACTCTGGCGCAGGGCGCCGACGGCCCACCCGCCAAGCTGGCTCCGGTGTTCCGGCACGGTATCGCCCCCGGTGAGGTCGCGGATGCCGCCGTCCCCGAGTACCTGCGCGCCGCCGGCCTCACGGTCCTCGCGAACGGTGAACTCCCGCTCGTCACGACCGAGTACACGGCGGACGGCACACGCATCGAACTTCCGTCGAAATGGCTGGTGGCGGGGCGTACCGGGTGACGTCAGTGGTCTGGACCGGTGAGAGTTGTCCACAGGCTCTGCCGGGTCCGGGCCGAAGCGCGTACGGTTTCGAGTCATGAAGATCCTCATCAGCGCCGACATGGAGGGCGCCACGGGAGTGACCTGGCCGGCCGACGTGCTGCCGGGGACCGAGCAGTGGGAGCGATGCCGCTCACTGTTCACCTCCGACGTCAACGCGGCCGTGCTCGGCTTCTTCGACGGCGGCGCCGACGAGGTGCTGATCAACGAGGCGCACTGGACCATGCGCAATCTCCTGCTGGAGCGGCTCGACGAGCGGGCACAGATGCTCACCGGGCGGCACAAGTCGCTGTCCATGGTGGAGGGCGTGCAGCACGCCGACGTGGACGGCGTCGCCTTCGTCGGCTATCACGCGGGCGCCGGAACGGAGGGAGTCCTCGCGCACACCTACCTGGCGAACTCCATCACGGGGGTGTGGGTGAACGACGTCCGCGCCAGCGAAGGCCTGCTCAATGCCCACGTCGTCGCCGAGTACGGAGTGCCGGTCGTCCTCGTCACCGGCGACGACGTGGCCTGCGAGGACGCGCTCGGTTACGCGCCGGAGGCCTTGAAGGTCGCCGTCAAGGACCACGTCTCGCGCTATGCGGCCGTGTGCCGCACACCCGCCAGGACCGCCGCGGACATCCGGGCCGCGGCCAAGCAGGCGGCGGCGCTGGCGGTGCGTCATGAACCGGTCGTCGGTGGCCCGTTCACCGTGGCGCTGGAGTTCGACGCCGAGCATCTGTCGATGGCGGCCACCGTCGTGCCCGGTGTCGACCGCATCGGGGAGCGGAAGGTGGCCTACACCAGCGACACCATGTACGAGGGGATTCGCACCTTCAAGGCGGTCACCACGATCGTCTCGGCCGCGGTGGAGGAGCAGTATGGCTGACGCACAAGCACTCGACGAGGTCGTGAGGTTCACCTCCGAGCTCATCCGTATCGACACGACCAATCGCGGCGGAGGCGACTGCCAGGAGCGCCCGGCGGCCGAGTACGCCGCGGCGCTGCTCGCGGAGGCGGGTCTGGAGCCCACGCTGCTGGAGCGCACCCGTGGACGGACGAACGTCGTCGCGCGCATCGAGGGGACCGACCCGTCCGCCGACGCGCTGCTCGTGCACGGCCATCTCGACGTCGTGCCCGCGCAGGCGGAGGACTGGAGCGTGCACCCGTTCTCCGGCGAGGTCCGCGACGGTGTGGTCTGGGGGCGTGGCGCCGTCGACATGAAGAACATGGACGCGATGATCCTGGCCGTCGTCCGCGAGTGGGCGCGCACCGGTGTGCGTCCGCGCCGCGACGTCGTCGTCGCCTTCACCGCCGACGAGGAGGCGAGCGCCGAGGACGGCTCGGGCTTCCTCGCCGATCAGCACGCCGGGCTCTTCGAGGGGTGCACCGAGGGCGTCAGCGAGTCGGGGGCGTTCACCTTCCACGACGGAGCCGGCCGGCAGCTCTACCCCATCGCCGCGGGCGAGCGGGGCACCGGCTGGCTCAAGCTCACCGCGCGCGGGCGGGCAGGGCACGGCTCGAAGGTGAACCGGAGCAACGCGGTGACCCGGCTGGCCGCGGCGATCACCCGGATCGGGGAGTACGAGTGGCCGCTGCGCCTCACCCCGACCGTGAGCGCGGCCCTGACCGAACTGGCCGCCCTGTACGGCGTGGACGCCGACCTGGACGACGTGGACGGCCTCCTGGGCAAGCTCGGACCGGCCGCCGCGCTCGTCGAGGCCACCGTGCGCAACAGCGCCAACCCGACCATGCTGGAGGCCGGTTACAAGATCAACGTGATCCCGGGAGAGGCCGTCGCCCATGTGGACGGCAGATATCTGCCGGGCGCGGAGGACGAGTTCCGCGCGACCTTGGACCGGCTCACCGGACCCGACGTCGAGTGGGAGTTCCACCACCGGGAGGTGGCCCTCCAGGCACCGCTGGACTCCGCGACGTACGCGAAGATGCGCGCGGCCGTCGAGGAGTTCGCGCCCGAGGGACATGTGGTGCCCTACTGCATGTCCGGCGGCACGGACGCGAAGCAGTTCTCGCGCCTCGGGATCACCGGATACGGCTTCGCCCCGCTGAAGCTTCCGGAGGGCTTCGACTACCAGGCCCTGTTCCACGGCGTGGACGAGCGCGTCCCGGTCGAGGCGCTCCAATTCGGTGTCCGCGTCCTCGACCGCTTTCTGCGTACGGCCTAGGGGGACGGCATGCAGACCTTGGCGTACGGATCGTGGCCCTCGCCCATCGGCGCGACACTGGCCGCGGCGCACGACGGCCACCCCGAGTTCGTGGGTTTCGTCGGTGACGAGGCCTGGTGGACCGAGCCCCGTCCCGAGGAGGGCGGGCGCCGCACGCTCGTCCGCCGCAGGGCGGACGGCACGGAGGAGTCCCTGCTGCCGGCCCCGTGGAACGTGCGCAGCCGCGTCATCGAGTACGGCGGACAGCCGTGGGCCGGGATCATGCGCCCCGAGGGCCCGCTGACGGTGTTCGTCAACTTCGCCGACCAGCGGCTCTACCGGCACGAACCGGGCGGCACACCCACGCCGTTGACCCCTCTTTCCACGCTCGGCGGCGGACTGCGCTGGGTGGACCCGCAGTTGCGGCCGGAGCGCGGCGAGGTGTGGTGCGTCCTGGAGGAGTTCACCGGGGAGGGCCCCTCCGATGTACGGCGGGTGCTGGCCGCCGTACCGCTGGACGGCTCGGCCGCCGAGGACCGCGACGCCGTACGGGAACTGAGCGACGGGCGGCACCGGTTCGTCACCGGGGCGCGCCTTTCGCCGGACGGCCGCCGGGCGGCCTGGCTCGCCTGGGACCACCCCCGGATGCCGTGGGACGGGACGGAGGTGATCCTCGCCGACGTGGCCGAGGACGGCACCCTGCACGCCGCGCGGTCCGTCGCCGGCGGTCCCGAGGAGTCCGTGGCCCAGGCCGACTGGGCAGCCGACGGCACCCTGCTGTACGCGAGCGACCGCACCGGCTGGTGGAATCTGTACCGCCTGGGCCCGCACGGCGACCGGGCGGCGCTGTGCCCGCGCGAGGAGGAGTTCGGCGGTCCGCTGTGGCGCGTCGGACACCGCTGGTTCGCCCCGCTGGAGACCGGCCTGATCGCCGTCGTCCACGGGCGCGGCGCCACCGCCCTCGGCGTCCTGGACCCGGAGACCGGTGAGGTGGTCGACGCGGCCGGCCCCTGGACCGAGTTCGCGCCCACCCTGGCCGTGCACGGCAGCAGGATCATGGGCGTCGGGGCCAGCCCCCGCAGCGCCTACGAGGTCGTCGAGTTGGACGCCCGTACCGGCCGCGCCCGGGTGATTGGTGCCCGGCACGAGGACCCGGTGGACCCCGCGTACTACCCGGAGCCGCAGATCCGCTCCTTCACGGGTCCCGCGGGGCGCGAGATCCACGCCCACATCTATCCGCCGCACCACCCCGGCCACGTGGCCGCGGGCGACGAGCTGCCGCCGTACGTCGTCTGGGCGCACGGCGGACCCACCGGCCGGGCACCCCTCGTCCTCGACCTGGAGATCGCCTACTTCACCTCCCGCGGGATCGGCGTCGCCGAGGTCAACTACGGCGGATCGACGGGCCACGGGCGGGAGTACCGCAACCGGCTGCGCGAGCAGTGGGGCGTCGTCGACGTCGAGGACTGCGCGGCCGTCGCACTGGCTCTGGCCGCGGAGGGCACCGCCGACCGCGACCGGCTCGCCATCCGCGGCGGCAGCGCGGGCGGCTGGACCACGGCCGCGTCCCTGGTGAGCAACGACGTGTACGCCTGCGGCACGATCATCTACCCGATCCTCGACCTCGCGGGCTGGGCCACGGGCGAGACCCACGACTTCGAGTCGCGGTATCTGGAGAGCCTGGTCGGCCCGATCGACGAAGTGCCCGGCCGGTACGCCGAGCGGTCGCCCACCGAGCACGCCGACCGGATCACCACGCCGTTCCTGCTGCTTCAGGGGCTCGACGACGCGATCTGTCCTCCCGTGCAGTGCGAGCGGTTCCTGGCCAGGCTGGAGGAGCACGGCCGACGCGTCCCGCACGCCTACATCGCCTTCGAGGGCGAGGGGCACGGCTTCCGGCGGGCCGAGACGATGGTGCGGGTCCTGGAGTCCGAACTCTCGCTGTACGCACAGGTCTTCGGACTGCACCCGCCCGGCGTCCCGACCCTGGAGCTTGCCAAGTGACACCCCTCAGCCAGGAACCGGAGCACGCCGAGTGACCACCACCGAGCCCTTGACCCGACCCGCGCGACTCGCCCCCGGGGCGCGTGTCGCCGTCGTCGCCCCCAGCGGCCCCATCCCCGAGGAGCGGCTTCAGGCGGGCCTGGACATCCTGCGCGGCTGGCATCTCGACCCCGTGGTGGCACCCCATGTCCTCGACCGTCACCCCGACTTCGCCTATCTGGCGGGCACGGACGCCGACCGTGCCGCCGACTTCCAGGCCGCCTGGTGCGACCCGGACGTGTCCGCGGTGCTGTGCGCCCGCGGAGGATACGGCGTGCAGCGCATGATCGACCTGCTCGACTGGGACGCCATCCGCGCCGCGGGGCCCAAGGTCTTCCTCGGGTTCAGTGACATCACCGCGCTGCACGAGGCGTTCGCGACCCGAGTGGGCCTCGCGACCCTTCAGGGCCCGATGGTGGCGGGCATCGACTTCCTGAAGAACGCGCGGGCGCAGGAACATCTGCGGGCGACCCTCTTCGAGCCCGAGTCGGTGCGGACCATCGCCTCGGGCCGCGGCACCCCTCTGGTGCCGGGGCGCGCCCGGGGAGTCACCCTCGGCGGCTGCGTGTCCCTGCTGGCCGCCGGCCTCGGCACCCCGCACGCGCGCCCTTCCGCCCGGGGAGGGCTTCTGCTGATCGAGGACATCGGCGAGGAGGCGTACCGGCTGGACCGCATCCTGACGCAGCTGCTGCGCGCCGGATGGCTCGACGGGGTCGCCGGGATCGCCCTCGGATCCTGGGAGGACTGCGGTCCCTACGAAGAGGTGCGCGCGGTGTTCGCCGACCGGCTCGGCGGTCTCGGCGTGCCCGTGGCCGAGCACTTCGGTTTCGGGCACTGTGAGGGCGCGCTCACCACACCCTTCGGCCTGCCGGCCGAACTCGACGCCGACGCCGGGACGTTGACGCTGGACGAGCCAGCCCTGGCCTGAGGCTCCCGGGCCGCGTCCGCGAGCGTCGTGACCGGCGGTCGCCCACGCGGCGAACGGCAGCCGGGAGTACCGCAACCTGCCGCCGCCGACCAGCCACTGCGAGAGCTCCCTCGCCGGGGTCCTCGGACTGCCCGACCCGGCGCCTACGACACACCGGGCACCCGCCTCGGCTGGACAAGCGAACCGCTGCCCCGTGCGGTCGACGTGGTCGTGCTGGTCCACCGCCTGGTGGCGCCGGTGCGGGTGCCGGGCGTCACCAGGCGCTTCACCGACTCGCTGCCGGGGATCGTGCACGGGTACGAGGCGCGCCACCGGCTCCGGCTCGTCATCACCGCCGGCGACGACGCCGGCTTCGGGAACAAGGGGGTGAAGCCGGTGACCGTCACCGGCTCACCGGGGGACACCGGAGTACTGGAGCTGCCGGTCGTCGGGGACTGACGCGGGGACCGACAAGACCCGGCGACCGGCCAGGCGACCTGTGACCGTGGATGGTCGCGGGTCACCCGTAGGAACGTCCCACCGCGCGTGCCGCGACCCCGCCGCCCATGCTGGACGCATGAGCCCGAAGACCTCCGAGAGCGCGGGCGGGAACGGCAGCGGCGGGCCGGCGGGCCCCGGCAGGATCAGCATCGCGGCCCTGGCCCTGCTCACCCTGATCTTCGTCTTCGAGAACAGGGACAGCACGAGGATCCGGCTGCTCGGCCCGGAGGTGACCATGCCGCTGTGGATGGCCCTCCTCGGCACCGGCGTGATCGGCGGGCTCTGCGGCGCGTACGCCGTCAGGAAGCGCCGGAGCTGAAACACCCGTTCGCGTAAGGTGACGGAATGCCTGACTACCTCGCCGAAGGCCCTCGTGTGGGCATACGCCATTTCACCCACGAGGACGGCACGGAGTTCACCGCCCGGGCCCGCGAGAGCAAGGAACTGCACCAGCCCTGGCTCTTCCCGCCCGACAGCGCCGACGCCTACGCCCGGTACGCGGGACGGCTCATCGACGATCCGACGAAGGCCGGCTTTCTCGTCTGCGAACGCGACCACGGGGGTATCGCCGGGTTCATCAACATCAACAACATCGTCGAGGGCGGCTTCCTGTGCGGAGCGCTGGGGTACGGCGCCTTCGCGCACGCGGCGGGCCGCGGTCTGATGGCCGAGGGGCTCGACCTCGTCGTGCGGTACGCCTTCGGCGCGATGGGGCTGCACCGGCTGGAGATCAACGCGCAGCCGGGCAACGCCGGCTCCCTCGCGCTCGCCCGGCGGTGCGGGTTCCGGCTGGAGGGCTTCTCGCCGGACTTCATCCGCATCGACGGGGTCTGGCGGGACCACGAGCGCTGGGCGATCACGGCGGAGATGGTCTCTTCCCGCCCGGCGGACGCCGGGAGAGGATGAGCCCCATGCGCAGCATCGTGGTCCTCGACGCGCCCTCCAACCTGGGCCTGCGGCCCCCGGCGCCGGGCACCGTCCCCGGCTGCTACAAGCTGGCCGGCGCCCTGCGCGAGCAGCGCATCGTGCAGCGGCTCGGCGCCCTGGAGGGCGGCGTCGTCGTCCCGCCGCGTTACGACCGGGGCGACTGGCAGGAGGGCGACGGCGTCTTCAACGCCGCCGCCGTCGCCGCGTACACCGTCAAGCTCGCCGACCGCATCGAGCACCATGTCCGCGCCGGTGACCTGCCCGTCGTCCTCGGCGGTGACTGCTCCATCCAGCTGGGCGCGTCGCTCGCGCTGCGCCGCATCGGCCGCTACGGACTCGCCGCCGTCGACGGATCCGCGGACTTCCGGCACCCCGGCAACTCCGACCGGATCGGCGCCGCCGGCGGAGAGGAACTCGCCCTGGCCACCGGCCGGGGCCAGGACGACCTGACCGACCTGGAGGGGCTGAGGCCCTATCTGCGCGACGAGGACGTACGGGTCTTCGGCATCCGCGACTACGACACCGAGCGGGACGAGCTCGCCGCGCTGAAGATCCCTACGGTGACCGTCGGAGAACTGCGCGAGTGGGGTGCCGACGCCCTCGCGCGGGCCACCCTGCAGACTCTCGAACAGCCGCACCTCGACGGCTTCTGGGTGCACCTCGACGCCGACTGCCTCGATCCGTCCGTGATGCCGGCCGTTGACAGCCCCGACCCCGACGGACTGCTCCCCGACGAACTCCTCGCACTGCTGCGCCCCTTGGTGCGCTCCCCGCACTGCGTCGGCCTCAACGTCACCATCTACGACCCCGACCTGGACCCGGAAGACACGGCGGGGCGGTTGCTCGCCGACCTCGTCGTCGCCGCCTTTGCGGAATCCTGACCGCATTCTTGCGAGCACAGCCCCTGGTCACTTCCCGCAGGACCATGTTCCATGGTCATCGTGACGACGATCCGACGTGACGTACTGACGCTCCCGGCGGCGGACCTGGGCCCCAGCAATCCGCTTCCTCCGCTGCTGACCCTCGACGAGGCGCACCGCATCGACGAGCGGGACCGCGAGGGCCTGCCGCGCGACATGGCCCGGCAGATAGGCTATGAGCCCTTGCACAGCGTCCTGCCGGAGCGCATCCGGGACGGCTACGACAGGGCGCGCGCGCCCCGCGAACTCGACGCCCTCGTCATCGAGAACGACCGGCTGCGCGCCATCGTGCTGCCCGGCCTCGGCGGCCGGATCGTCTCGCTCCTGCACAAACCCACCGAGCGTGAACTCCTCTACCGCAACCCGGTGGTGCAGCCCGCCTGCTTCGCCCTCAACGGCGCCTGGTTCTCCGGCGGTATCGAGTGGAACATCGGCGCCACCGGCCACACCACCCTGTCCTGCTCACCCCTCCACGCCGCCCGTGTGCCCGCCCCCGACGGCGGCGAGATGCTGCGCCTGTGGGAGTGGGAGCGACTGCGGGACCTCCCCTTCCAGGTCGATCTGTGGCTGCCGGACGGCTCCGACTTCCTGTATGTCGGCGTCCGCGTGCGCAATCCGCACGAGCGGCCCGCGCCGGTGTACTGGTGGTCCAACATCGCGGTCCCCGAGGAGCGCAGGGTCCTGGCGCCGGCCGACGAGGCCTGGCACTTCGGGTACGAGCGCCGGCTGCGGCGCATACCGGTGCCGTCGTACGACGACGCCGACCGGACGTACCCGCTCAACAGTCACTTCCCCGCCGACTTCTTCTACGAGGTGCCCGACGGGCAGCGCCGCTGGATCGCGGCGGTCGACGAGGCGGGCGACGCGCTCGTGCAGACCTCGACCGACCTGCTGCGCGGACGCAAGCTGTTCGTGTGGGGCTCGGGTCCGGGCGGGCGGCGCTGGCAGGAGTGGCTCACCGAGCCCGGGACCGGCGGCTACTGCGAGATCCAGGCCGGACTGGCGCGTACGCAGCTCGAACATGTACGGCTGGAGGCGGAGAGCGAGTTCTCCTGGCTGGAGGCCTACGGCCCGCTGACCGTGGGAGCCGAAGCGGCGCACGGCGAGGACTGGGCGGCGGCGCGTGCGGAGGCCGAGTCCCGGCTGGAGGACGTCCTGCCGCGCCGGGACGTCGACGCCGCGTACGCCGCCTGGCTGCCGCATGCCGACACCGACCCCGGCGAGGTGCTCGCCGTCGGATCGGGCTGGGGAGCGCTGGAGGTCCTGCGCTCCGCCCACAAACTGCCCGGCACGCCGTTCGAGGAGTCCACGCTGGGCGAGGCGCAGGCCCCCTGGCTCGAACTCCTGCGGACCGGAGCGTTTCCCGAGCCCCGGCGGGTCGGACCGCCCGGTGAGACGCTGGTCGCCCCCCACTGGCGGGACATGCTGGAGACGGCGCCCGCCGTGCCGCTGGCCGAGTACCACCTCGGGGTGGCCCAGTGGCACGCCGGCGACTCGGCGCAGGCCGTGCGCAGTTGGGAGCGTGCCCTCGAACTCGCCCCGTCCCTGTGGCCCTTGCTGCGCTGTCTCGCCGTCGCCGACGCGCAGGCGGGCAACAAGGAGCGGGCCGCCGACCGGTACGTCGAGGCGTTCGACGACCTGTGCCGCGAGCGGCGGGACTCCGGGGAGGTGTGGACCGCGGCGACGACCGCGCTGGGGCGGGAGGCCGTGGAGGCGCTCCTCGCGGTTCGGCGGACCCGTCAGGCGCGGTCCGTGTGGGAGCGGCTCGGCTCCGGCACCCGCGCGCGGGGCCGGTTCCGTCTGATCGAGGCGCAGCTGCTGCTCGCGGAGGGGGACGTGCCCGCGGCCCGCGCCGTCTTCGACGAGGGATTCGAGGTGGCCGACCTGCGGGAGGGCGCCGAGGTGATGTCCCAGGTGTGGGCCCGGCTGACCGACGATCCGCTGCCGGCGCGGTACGAGTTCCGCATGCGGCCGCCCACGGACTGACCGGCCCGAGGCACGCGCCCCGGTGCTCCGCCGGGGGCTCCGTCAGTACCTGAGCCCCCGGCGGGCCGGCCGGACCCGCGCCGGAGCCCCCGGGGGCCCACCGGACGCACTCCGGCGGTTACTCCGCTCTGCGGTCCACGTACTCGTACACCGATCCGTCCGGATGCATGGCGATCAGATTGCGGCCCGCCGGGGTGGCGACGGGACCCGCGAGCACGTGCGCGCCCGAGTCGGTGAGGACACGGTGGGCCTCGTCGACGTCCTTGACGGCGATGGTCGCGGCGACCTTGCGCAGGACCTCCAGTTCGGCCTCGGGCCCGCTCATCAGCAGGAAGCACCCGACCGCGGCCACGGAGACACCGCCGCGTTCGAAGCGGAGGGCGCTCCCGCCGGCGAGTCTCTCGTAGAACGGGACCGAGGCCTCCAGGTCGTCGACGCAGATACGCAGCGTGGCTCCCAGAATCTCCATGGGAGGAGCCTAGTTGGGGCCGCCCGGACGGGAGATCGTTTCGCACGGATCCCGCACACCGCGCGCGCACCGGCCGGTCCGCCGGGGCGCCCAGCCGCCCGGGTCCCGCCGCCGACCTCGCGTTATGCCCCCGCCGAGCCGGGTACTCGGCGGCCATGGAACGCTTGGATCATCTGGAACACCTGGACAAGGACCTCGTCGACGAGCTGGCGCAGGTGGCCCGCGAGACCGTACGGGACGAGCTGCGCGAACAGACCCGCAAACAGCGCCGCACGGCCACGCTGTACGCGGCGTCCGGCGCCCTGGCCCTGTACGCGGGCGCCGCGCTGGCTCTGGCCATCGGGCTGGGCCTCGCCGCGGGGCTGCCCGGCTGGGCCGCCGCCCTGATCACCGCGGCACTGCTCGCAGTGATGGCCTTCGTGCTGCGCGGCATGGCCAGGCCGTCCGCGCAGACGCACGGACACTCCGCGCACCCGCACGGGCACACCGACCCCGACCGCGTCGCCGGCGGTTCGGCCCCGGCCGTTCCGCCCAGCGGCCTCGGCATGCCCTACCCGCCGGTCCCGCCCGTCCCCCCGGGCGCCCCCGGCAGCACGCCCCACATTCCCGGAACGGACTATCCGGAGGCGCCCCATCACCGTGCGTGACGGATGCCGCGTGCGGTGACCGTGACGCACGCCGCCTGCGGTGACGGCGACTCCTCGCCGCGGCGCTCCCGACGTGTACCCGGACGACACGGGTGAGACGCTGGGGGCGCCGGTGTTTGGGGGACCGCGCACTGGGGACGCGGAAGACCCCGTACGAGCGACACCGCCGGAGGCGAACCGTGAGTCGACCCCGCATCCTGATCGTCGGTGCCGGCTTCGCCGGGTACCGGACGGCCCGCGTCCTGTCGCGGCTGACCCGGCACAAGGCCGACATCACCCTGCTCAACCCCACCGACTACTTCCTGTACCTGCCCCTGCTGCCCCAGGTGGCCGCCGGCGTGCTGGAGCCACGCCGCGTCACCGTCTCGCTCCCCGGAACCCTGCCACGGGTGCGTCTCGTGCTCGGCGAGGCCGACGGCATCGACCTCGACGCCCGCACCGTGCACTACACCGGCCCGGAGGGCGACGGTGGCACCCTCGGCTACGACCGCCTCGTCCTCGCCGTCGGCAGCGTCAACAAACTGCTGCCCGTGCCGGGCGTCGCCGAGTACGCGCACGGCTTCCGCGGCCTGCCCGAGGCGCTCTACCTCAGGGATCACGTGACCCGGCAGGTGGAGCTCGCCGCCGCGGCCGACGACCCGAAGAACTGCGCCGCACGCTGCACCTTCGTCGTGGTGGGCGCGGGCTACACGGGGACCGAGGTCGCCGCCCAGGGAAAGCTGTTCACCGACGCGCTGGTGCGCAAGCAGCCGCTGTACGACGGCATGCGGCCCCGCTGGCTGCTCCTCGACGTCGCGCCGCGCGTCCTGCCCGAACTCGACGAGCGGCTCTCGCGCACCGCCGACCGGGTGCTGCGGCAGCGCGGCGTCGACGTGCGCACCCAGACGTCCGTCGAGGAGGCCACGCCCACCGGGGTCCGGCTCAGCGACGGGGAGTTCGTGGACACCCGGACCCTGGTGTGGTGTGTCGGTGTCCGCCCCGATCCGCTGGTCGCGGGACTCGACCGGCCTCTGGAGCACGGGCGGCTGCTCGTCGACCCGTACCTCCAGGTGCCCGGCCATCCCGAGGTGTACGCGTGCGGTGACGCCGCGGCCGTACCGGATCTGGACCGGCCCGGGCAGTACACGCCGATGACCGCCCAGCACGCCTGGCGGCACGGTCGGATCGCCGGACGCAACGTCGCCGCCTCGCTCGGCATCGGCAGCCGCCGCGCCTACCACCACCGCGACCTGGGCTTCACCGTCGACCTCGGCGGCGCCAAGGCCGCCGCCAACCCGCTCGGCGTCCCGCTGTCGGGGCCCGTCGCCGGAGCGGTCACCCGCGGCTACCACCTCGCCGCCATGCCGGCGAACCGCATCCGCGTCGCGGCCGACTGGCTGCTGGACGCCGTACTCCCGCGCCAGGCCGTACAGCTCGGCCTGGTCCGCTCGTGGTCCGTCCCCCTGGACACCGCCTCGCCGGAACTGGCACGAGTGCCCGGTGCACCGGCGAAGCACGCCGACCGACCGGAAGGAGCGTCATGAAGAGCCGTCAACTCAATGAGCTGGCACAGCAGTTGCGCGTGGACAGCGTGCGCGCGGCCGCCGCCGCGGGCTCCGGGCACCCCACGTCCTCGATGTCCGCGGCCGATCTCATGGCCGTACTGCTGGCCAACCACCTGCGCTACGACTTCGAACGCCCCCAGCATCACGGCAACGACCGGTTCATCCTCTCCAAGGGCCACGCCTCGCCCCTGCTGTACTCCGTCTACAAGGCCGCGGGGGCCATCAGCGAGGCGGAGCTCCTCACCTTCCGCAAGCGAGGCAGCCGGCTCGAGGGCCATCCCACGCCCCGGCGGCTGCCGTGGGTGGAGACCGCCACCGGTTCCCTCGGGCAGGGGCTCCCCGTCGGCGTGGGCGTCGCGCTCGCGGGCAAACGGCTGGACCACACCGGCTATCGGGTGTGGGTGCTGTGCGGTGACAGCGAACTGGCCGAGGGCTCCGTGTGGGAGGCCGCCGAGCACGCCGGATTCGAGCACCTCGACAATCTCGTCGCGATCCTCGACGTCAACCGCCTCGGACAGCGCGGACCGACCCGGCACGGGCACGACCTGGACGCCTACGCCCGGCGCTTCAGGGCCTTCGGCTGGCACACCGTCGAGGTCGACGGGCACGACGTGGACGCGATCGACCGCGCCTACGGCGAGGCCGTATCCACCGCCGGACAGCCGACCGTGATCATCGCCCGCACCCTCAAGGGCAAGGGCGTCGCCTCCGCCCAGGACCGCGAGGGCCTGCACGGCAAGCCGCTGCCCGACCCCGAGGAGGCCGTCGCGGAACTGGGCGGGGTCCACGACCGGCACGTGGAGGTCCAGCAGCCGCCCGCCGCACGGACCGTGCACACCGCGCACTCCGCACACCTCGACCTGCCCCGCTACGACACCGGCGACGAGGTCGCCACCCGGGACGCCTACGGGCAGGCGCTCGCCGCGCTCGGCACCGCACGCGGCGACGTCGTGGCCCTGGACGGCGAGGTCAGTGATTCGACGCGCGCCGAGTTCTTCGCCAAGGAGCATCCCGACCGCTTCTTCGAGTGCTACATCGCCGAACAGCAGCTGGTCGCCACCGCCGTCGGCATGGCCAGCCGCGGCTGGGTGCCCTACGCCTCGACCTTCGCCGCCTTCCTGACCCGCGCGCACGACTTCGTCCGCATGGCGGCGGTCAGCGGCTCGGGCATCAACCTGGTCGGCTCGCACGCGGGCGTGGCCATCGGGCAGGACGGGCCCTCCCAGATGGGCCTGGAGGACCTGGCGATGTTCCGCGCGCTGTACGGCACGACCGTGCTGTACCCGTGCGACGCCAACCAGACGGCCAAGCTCGTCGCCACCATGGCCGACCTGGAGGGCATCCGCTATCTGCGCACCTCGCGCGGCGACAGCCCCGTGATCTACAGCCCTACGGAGGAGTTCCCGGTCGGCGGCAGCAAGGTGCTGCGCGCCAGTGGCCAGGACCGGCTGACTCTGGTCGCGGCCGGTGTCACCGTCCACGAGGCGCTGGCCGCCGCGGAGGCGCTCGACCGCGAGGGCATCCAGGTCCGGGTCGTCGACCTCTACTCGATCAAGCCCGTCGACCGGCGGACCTTGCGCGACGCCGCCGAACAGACCGGCTGCCTCGTCACGGTCGAGGACCACCGTGAGGAGGGCGGCATCGGGGACGCGGTCCTGGACGCCTTCCTGGACGGCCGCCCGGTGCCGCGCCTGGTGCGCCTCGCCGTCCGTACGATGCCCGGTTCGGCGAGCCCGGGCGAGCAGCTGCACGCCGCGGGCATCGACGCCGAGGCGATCGCGGCGGCCGCGCGGCTCCTGGTGGAGACGGCGGTGGTGCGCTGAGCGGCGGGCGAGGACGGAGGACGACGCGAAGGTATGCCGAGTGGTGAGGGCGGGCGGTGCCGAAGCCGCGCCGACCGGGTCCGAAGGAGGAGAGCGCATGACCGGTCTGCGGTACGTCTACGCGATCTGCCGGCCGTTCCCCGCGGCCCTGTCGGCCGAGCTGACCGGTGTCGCGGGAGCCCCGGCCCGCCAGGTTGTGCACGAGGACCTGGTCGCCGTGGTCGGCACGGTCCCGGAGGAGGACTTCGCCGTGGAGCCGCTGCGCGGTCGTCTGCGGGATCCGGAATGGGTGGGCGAGACCGCCCTGGCCCACGAGTGCGTCGTCGACGCACTCACCACCGTCACCAGCCCGCTGCCCCTGCGGCTCGCCACGGTGCTCCGCGACGACGCCGCCGTGCGCCTGATGATGCAGGAAGGCCACGACCGGTTCGTGCGCGCACTCGACCGCATCGACGGGCGGGTGGAATGGCGCGTGCGGGTCTACGCGGAGACCGGCCGGCCCGCCGCCTCCGCCGGTTCAGGCCCGGACCTCGCGGGGATTTCCGGCGCGGCGGCGGAAGGTCGGGTTCCGGCGAATGCGGAGGAATATGCCCGGCAATTGCATGACGACCTGTCGCGCCGCGCCGAGGGCGCGTGTCTGCATCCGCCACGCAATGTGGAGCTCTCCGGGAAGTCCGGCGCGAATGTGCTCGACGCGGCCTATCTGGTTCCTCGAATGAAATCGGAGGAATTCGTGGAGCGGGTGCGTCGCGCCCAGCATGAGGAGGCAGGTCTGCGGGTGGAATTCACCGGGCCGTGGGCGGCCTACGCCTTCACCGGAGAACCGGCGTTCGCGGGGGAATCGGCATGGCCTGCGTGCGACACCACCGTCCATCACGCCTGACGTGCACGGGGCATGAGACGAGCGGCCCGTGGACCGGATGGCCGGTCCGCGGGCCGCTCGTCTCGCTCTCCCGGGAACTCTGGACGGCTCCCGGAATCAGACTGGGATGGCTACCACCTGTACCACCGGCTCCTGCCGCCACCGGCATTCGTGCCGCGCACCAGGAATCCGAGCAGCCACAGGACGAGCACCGCCAGCGCTATCCACCAGAGAAGTTTCACCGCGAAACCGGCACCGAAGAGAATCAGGACCAGAAGCAGTACCAGCAGGATGGGAACCATAGTGTTGACCTCCTGCCCGTCCGAGTTTCCCGGAACCGGAGAATCAGGCCTCCTTGCGGCAGAGGATTTCTCCGTGCAGGACCGAGAACCAGCCGTCCTCTTGACGCCCCCACTCCCGCCAGGCCTCCGCCACGGCCCGCAGTTGTTCCGCCGTCGCGTGACCGGCCTGTGTGGCCCGCTCCGCGTACGCCGAGGCCACCGTGCGGTCGGCCCACAGCCCGCTCCACCACGACCGCTCGTCCTCGGTGGCGAAGGTCCAGGTGCTCGACGAGGCCGTGATGTCCCGGATGCCGGCGGCCAGTGCCCACGACTTGAGACGGCGCCCGGCGTCCGGCTCGCCCCCGTTGGCACGGGCGACCCGCAGGTACAGGTCCAGCCAGTCGTCCATGCCCTGCGACAGCGGGTACCAGGTCATGGCCGAGTAGTCCGAGTCGCGGACCGCGATGAGGCCGCCCGGCCTGGTGACCCGGTACATCTCGCGCAGCGCCTGGACCGGATCGCCGACGTGCTGCAGCACCTGGTGGGCGTGGACCACGCAGAACGTGTCGTCCGGGTACTTCAGGGCGTGCACGTCGGCGACGGCGAACTCGACGTTGTCCAGGCCGCGTTCGGCGGCCAGGTCGCGAGCCTGGTCCAGGATGCCCGGCGCGCGGTCCACGCCGGTGACGTGCCCGTCGGGGACCAGTGCCGCCAGGTCGGCGGTGATGGTGCCGGGACCGCAGCCGATGTCCAGGATCTTCATGTGGGGCTTCAGCGAACCGAGCAGGTAGGCCGCCGAGTTGGCGGCGGTGCGCCAGGTGTGCGAACGCAGCACCGACTCGTGGTGGCCGTGCGTGTAGACGGCGGTCTCCTGCGACTTCGACATGACCGTTCCCCTTCGGGTCGTACGGGACCTCGCGGGGCCGCGTGCGCACCCCGCGAGGCGATGCCATCACCGTACGCGCTCATGTCGAATGATGAGATCAATATCTTGCCATGTGGACACTCCTGCGTTCACGCGCTGGGGCCGGTGTCCTGGCCGTCGAAGGGCAGCGGGCAGTAGACGGTCAGCGCCTCGGGCGTCTTCCGCAAGGTCACCGGGCCGTCCACCTCGGTGACTTCGCCGTCGTGGGCGAGGAGTGTGCCGGGGGCGATGCCGTCGATGCGCAGGTTCCGCACCCGGACGGCGGCGTGCGCGGGGGAGCGGGTGAGCGGTCCCGCGATGGCCGCGAGGAGCAGACGCATCGCCGGGTGGCGTCCGCCGTGCACGACCCGCACGTCCAGCTTGCCGTCCGCCAGGTCGAAGCGCCGGGCCGGCGCGAGGCCCATCCGGTGATATGTGCCGTTGCCCGCGAACAGCAGCCACAACGGGTGCTTGCGACCGCCGAGTTCGGCGTGCAGCGGGTGGCGGTCCGCGCGCAGGACACGCGCCGCGCCGAGCAGTCCGGCGGGCCAGCCGCCGATCCGCGGCGACCAGCGCTCGCGCTCCCGCACCAGTTCCGGGTAGACGCCCAGGCTGAACGTGTTGAGGAAGATGCCCCCCTTGCGGCCCGCCGAGAAGCGGCCCACGTCCACCCGCACCGCCTCGCCCCGCTGCAGGGCACGGCTCAGATCGCGCTCGCCCTCCACGCCGAGGTCGAGCGCGAAGTGGTTGAGGGTGCCGCCCGGCAGGACGGCGAGCGGCAGGCCGTGACGCAGCGCGACCTCCGCCGCGGCGTTCACCGTGCCGTCACCGCCGCACACGCCCAGCACCCGGGCACGCGCCGCCGCCTTCTCCAGTTCGGCCCCGACGTCGGCCGGTTCGCACTCGACGACCTCCGCCCGCGGCAGCGCGTCGGCCAGGGCCCGGACCCGTTCCGGCGTGCCCGCACCCGTGTTCGCCACCATGACCAGGCCCTCGCCCTCGGGCAACGCAGGAGCGTCCACGCGAGGACGCCCGGCCGGGCGGCCCAGGTCACGGGTCGGGACGAGGGCCCGTACGGCGTACGCGGCGCCCACGCCCAGGGCCGCGCCCACCAGTACGTCGCTCGGGAAGTGGACTCCCGTGTAGACGCGGGACAGCGCGACGGCCGTGGCCAGCGGGGCCACGGCCGCGCCCCACCCCCGGGACTCCAGGGCGACGCCCGTCGCGAAGGCCGCGGCCGAGGCGGCGTGCCCCGAAGGGAACGACGTGGTGATCGGCTGGCGCTTCAGCTGCCGCACCAGCGGGACGGGGTCCAGGGCGGGACGGGAGCGGCGTACCGACCGCTTCCCGATCGTGTTGATGGCCGCGGAGGCGAGGGTCAGCGATGCCAGGCCCCGGACGGCGGCCCGGCGGGCCCTCGGGGTGCGGCTCGCGGCGATCGCCGCGGCCGTGGCGAACCACAGCACGCCGTGGTTCGCACTGCGGCTCAGACGGGGCAGCACGCGGTCGCCGCCCGGCCAGTGGCGCGCCGCGACCGCTTCGAAGAGGCCGGAGTCGGTGGAGAGCAGGCGGTCCCGCAGGACGTGGCGGCCCGGGGGGCGGAGCGTGAGGTCGACGTCTGGGGTCAGGGTCATGGCACTGCGCATACCCCGGACCGGCGATTTCTCGCCCCCGGGCTCCCACGACGTCTTCCGACGCCCGCGGCCACCCCGCGCGCCCGGCCCTTCCGCGGCCTCCTCCGGCGTCCTCGGGCACCCCGCGAGGCCCCGACCTCCCGCGATGTTCGGTGTCGCGCCGAATACACGTTTGCCCCGCGGCACCGGGTCCACCGAGAATGCCTCCTCATGGGACACCTCGAAGCCGCGCACCTTGAGTACTACCTGCCCGACGGGAGGGCGCTGCTCGGCGACGTGTCGTTCCGGGTGGGAGAAGGGGCCGTCGTCGCCCTGGTCGGGCCCAACGGGGCCGGCAAGACGACCCTGCTGAGGCTGATCTCGGGAGAGCTCAAACCGCACGGGGGGACCGTCACCGTGGGGGGCGGACTGGGCGTGATGCGCCAGTTCGTCGGCTCCGTGCGGGACGAGACGACCGTACGGGACCTGCTGGTGTCGGTGGCACCGCCACGGATCCGCGAGGCGGCGGGGGCCGTCGACGCCGCCGAGCACGCGATCATGACCGTCGACGACGAGGCCGCCCAGCTCCGCTACGCGCAGGCGCTCGCCGACTGGGCCGAGGTGCGCGGATACGAGTCGGAGACCCTCTGGGACATGTGCACCACGGCGGCGCTCGGGGTGCCGTACGAGAAGGCGCAGTGGCGTCTGGTGCGGACCCTGTCCGGTGGTGAGCAGAAGCGCCTGGTGCTGGAGGCCCTGCTGCGCGGCACCGACGAGGTGCTCCTGCTCGACGAGCCGGACAACTATCTCGACGTCCCCGGCAAGCGCTGGCTGGAGGAACGCCTCAAGGAGACCCGCAAGACCGTCCTCTTCGTGTCGCACGACCGGGAACTGCTGGCCCGTGCGGCCGAGAAGATCGTGAGCGTGGAGCCCAGCCCCACGGGAGCCGACGCCTGGGTGCACGGCGGGGGCTTCGCGACGTACCACGACGCCCGCCGGGAGCGGTTCGCGCGCTTCGAGGAGCTGCGCCGCCGCTGGGACGAGAAGCACGCCCAGCTCAAGAAGCTCGTACTGAACCTGCGCCAGGCCGCGTCCATCAGCCATGAGCTGGCGTCCCGCTACCAGGCCGCGCAGACCCGGCTGCGGAAGTTCGAGGAGGCCGGACCCCCTCCGGAGCCGCCGCGCGAACAGGACATCCGGATGCGGCTGCACGGCGGACGCACCGGCGTGCGGGCCGTCACCTGCAAGGGTCTGGAGCTCACCGGACTCATGCGCCCCTTCGACCTGGAGGTCTTCTACGGCGAACGGGTGGCCGTCCTCGGCTCGAACGGCTCCGGCAAGTCGCACTTCCTGCGCCTGCTCGCCGGCGACACCGTCGCCCACACCGGCGAGTGGAAGCTCGGCGCCCGCGTGGTGCCCGGTCACTTCGCGCAGACGCACGCCCACCCGGAGCTGGAGGGCCGCACCCTGCTCGACTTCCTGTGGACCGAGCACTCCCAAGGCCGTGGCGCCGCGATGTCCCGGCTGCGCCGCTACGAGCTCACCGCGCAGGCCGAGCAGCGCTTCGAGAGGCTCTCCGGCGGCCAGCAGGCCCGCTTCCAGATCCTGCTCCTGGAACTGGAGGGTTCCACCGCCCTGCTGCTCGACGAGCCGACCGACAACCTCGACCTGGAGTCCGCGGAGGCCCTCCAGGAGGGGCTGGAGGCGTACGAGGGCACGGTCCTCGCGGTCACCCACGACCGCTGGTTCGCCCGGTCCTTCGACCGTTATCTGGTCTTCGGGTCCGACGGGCGGGTGCGGGAGACACAGGAGCCGGTGTGGGACGAGCGCCGCGTGGAGCGTGCCAGGTGAGCCGCTGATCCAGGGACGTGCGGGCTCGGCCCGGGCCTTTCGCCCGGGCCCGACCCGGCCTCCGGCAAGCCGCTCCTGCGGCGCACACGGAGGCCGAGGGCCGCGGATCTTCGTAAGGTGGAGGGAGGAAGGCGAGCTCCATGGCCCCCTCCCGGATGCCGCTCGGACCGTGCTCGCCGGGCCGGTACCCGGACCGCACCGTAGGACACGACGAGCGGGGTATCACCATGACCGGAGTCGAACCGGGCCGTCTGGACGACCAGCAACTGATGAAGGAGCTGGAGACGATCCATCGCACGCGCCATGACACGCTCCTGCACGGCTCGAACGACGCCCTGCGCGTCCACAACGAACGCATGGCGCAGCTGGAGGGCGAATACCTGCGCCGCCATCCGCGCCGCCGGGTCGTCGCGGGCCGCACACGCGACGGCGCCCGCGGACGGACGCCCGGAGGGGCCTGAGCCGCATGACTCCCACGACGGAACACAGGACGGGACCGCTCGCCGCCTTGGGCCCGGATCCCCTGCTGACACGGCACGCGCAGGCCCTGGACCTGTTCGGCGACCGGGTCCGCCGGGTCCGCGCGGACCAGTGGGAGGCGGGCACGCCGTGCAGGGAGTGGACGGTGCGCGACCTGGTCAACCACCTCGTCTCCGAGCAGCTGTGGGTGCCCGCGCTGGTGCGGTACGGCGCTACCGTGGAGGCGATCGGCGACACCTTCGACGGTGACATGCTCGGTTCCGACCCCGCGGCTTCCTGGGAGACGGCGGCCCGAGCCGCCCGTGAGGCGTTCGGCGCGCCGCGCGCCCTCGACCGCACGGTCCAGCTCTCGTACGGCGACACCGGCGCCGACGCCTACTGCGCGCAGATGACCGCCGACCTCGTCGTGCACGCCTGGGACCTGTCCCGCGCGATCGGCGCGGACGAGCAGCTCCCCGCCGACCTCGTCGCCCTCACGATGCGCGAAGTGGCCCCGTACGTCGCCCGGTTGGCGGAGAGCGGGCTGTTCGCCGAGCCGGTGCAGCCGCCGCCCGGCGCGGACGAACAGACGAAGCTGCTGTGCCTGCTGGGGCGCCGGCCCTGAGCCTTGCGAGGGTTCGGGCCCCGGCGGCCGCGCCCACAGGCACGGAGCGCCAGGTGGCGGCTTCGCGGTCTAGACGTCCTGGTCGAGCGCCGCGGCGAGGTCGCCGAGGGCGACCATGCCCACCGGGCGTCCGTCCTCGACCACCGGCAGCCGCCGCACCTCGTGGTCGCGCATCAGCGTCACCGCGGTCACCAGGGCGTCGTCCGGGCCGACCACCACCGGATGCGGTGTGCACACGGCCCGCGCGCTCACCGCGAGCGGATCGACGCCGTCCGCCACGGCGCGCAGGGTGATGTCGCGGTCGGTGAGGATCCCGACGAGTTCGTGATCGGCCACCAGGACGTCACCGACGTCCTGGGCGCGCATCAGCTGGGCCGCCTCCACCAGTGAGGCGTCCGGGCGGACCGCGACGACGCCCGGCGTCATGACGTCCCTGACGAAAACTGCCATGTCTGCCGGCCTTCCTGCCGTCCCGGACCGGGGGTGTCCGGGTGGTGGACGATGCCACCCGCAGTACCCCCGGTCCCGGCGGCCATGCCTTCGCTAACGCGCCCTGACGGCTCCCACGACCGATTCGGCCAATTCGTGGACGGTGCCGTAACGCTCCTCGATCGGGAGCAGTTCCAGCGCCTCGACGAGGCTGTCGGGTGCGTTCTTGCCACGCAGTACGCCGATCAGCTCGCGGGGGCCGGCCGGGAACGACGTCCGGCCCAGGTACCGCGCGAGCTCCAGCCGGAGCGTCTCCAGGGAGCCGGGTGACCGGTTCGGCACGACGGGGCCGACCGTGATCGGCGGATCGTCGTCGGCGACCGGCTCGGGATCGTGCCACTCGTCGGTCCGGGTCGGGTGTCCCGACCTGAGCACGTCCCGCAGTTCGTGCTTCATCTCCTCGTCCCGGTGGACGCTCAAGCGGTCACTGCCTCGCTGCATCTGTCCCTCCAGAGGTTCGGGGGTGGTGAGCGCGTACCCGTCGGCCCGCGCTCGACACGTGCGTCCGCACGCCTGTTCACGCGCGCGTACATCGGCCTGGTCGGCGGCCTGTTCGGCCGCGCTCCCGGCAGACGGCGGAGTCCGCTCCCGTGCGGCAGGACCTTCGTCCCGCGTGCGGCCGGGAGCGGGTCCCCTGCGGGACCCGGCGTTTGTCACGCATGCGGCGGGGCAGACGCAGCCCCAGTGCTTCGGACAGGAGGCACGTCCGTGGGAGCGGCGAACCGCGCCACGGGTGTACCCGTCCGGCGCACGGGCGCGCTCCCACGGTGACTGTCCAACTCAAGGCACCTTCCGAGGGAGTTGCGACGCATCATGCGAACCAAAGCGAGCGCGACGCACCATCCGCACGACGACGCCCCCGACACCGTCGGGGCCTTCCGCGAACTCGCCGGGCTCCCCCAGGGCCCGGAGCACGACCTGCTCCGCGAGAGGATCGTCGAGGCCTGGCTGCCCATGGCCGAACGGCTCGCGGGCCGCTTCCGCAGCCGCGGCGAGAGCTACGAGGACCTGCGCCAGGTCGCCGCTCTCGGCCTGGTCAAAGCCGTCGACCGCTACGACCCCGAGCTGGGCAACGCCTTCGAGAGCTACGCCGTGCCGACCATCACCGGCGAGATCAAGCGCCACTTCCGGGACCACATGTGGACCCTGCACGTGCCGCGCCGGGTCCAGGACCTGCGCAACCGGGTGCGCTTCGCCTGCCAGGACCTCGCGCAGACCGTGCCGGGGCGCAGGCCCACCATCGCCGAGATCGCCGAGCACGCCAGGATGAGCGAGGACGACGTCCGGACCGGCCTGGAGGCCCTGGAGAGCTTCACCGCGCTCTCCCTGGACGCCGAACTGCCCGGCAGCGACGACGGCTACTCGCTCAGCGACACGCTCGGCTCGGCCGACCCCGCGCTCGACACCGTCGTAGACCGCGAGGCCGTCAAGCCCCGTATCCAGGCCCTGCCCGAACGTGAACGCGCCATCCTCTACATGCGGTTCTTCGGCGACATGACCCAGAGCCGCATCGCCGACGAACTCGGCATCTCCCAGATGCACGTCTCCCGGCTGATCAGCCGCTGCTGCGACCGGCTGCGCGACCAGGTCATGCGTGACGCGGCGTAGCCCGCGGGCCGCCGGTCAGTTCAACCGCGCCATGGCCAAGGCTATGTGACGGGACATCATGTCCACGGCCTGTGCCTCCGCCATCGAGAACGCCGGCCCGGTCCCGCTCCTGAACAGCGTCAGCACCCCGTGCACGGTCCCTGACGCGCCGGTCAGCGGCACGCACAGCAACGACGTCACGTTCGCGCGTACGAGGACCGGTGCGCCGGAGGTGTCACGGCCGAAGGCCTCAGGGTCCTCGGGCCGCACCTGAAGCGCCGTCGAACCGCCGCGCGCCGCCTCGACCACGAGGGGGCACGCGGCGGGATCCTGCCCGGCCAGGGCCGCCACCTCCTCGGCGCACTCCGCCGGTCCCAGGACCGCCGTACGGGTCAGGTGCGCGGCGCCCGCGTCGGTCACCACCCAGTCCGCGAACCGCCCGTGCAGCACCCCCGCCGCGCGTTCGAGCGCCGGTGCGGCGCGCTCGCCGGGCAGGCTCAGCAGCGCCGTGGCCATAGCGTCCACCAGGTCCATCAGCGTCGCCCGCCGGGTGGTCTCGGACAGACTCGGCACCGCGGGGCCCGGCACGCCCCGCCCCGACGGCACCAGGTCGTCCGCGGGCTGCAGCACGACGAGCACGGCGGTCCGGGGCTCCCCGCCGGGGCGCAGCGCGGTGAGCGTCGCCCGCACCGGGACCGACGGCTCCTGCTGGAGGTGCACGGTGAGGCTGCGGTCGCCCTCGCCGCGCGCCACCGCCGCCGCCTGCGAACGGAACGCGGCCCGGTCGGCGTGCGCCAGGAACCCGGTCAGCGGCCGGCCGGTCGCGTAACCGGCGCGGACACCGGTGAACGCGGTCGCGGCGAAGTTCAGTCTGCGCACCACCGTCTCGCGGTCCACGAGCGCGACGGGCACCGGTACCCGTTGGAAGAGCGCCTTGAGGAGTTGCTGCTCCTGACGGTCCGCCGAGGCCATGGCGGTCACGCCGTCCGAGGAAAGCCGCTGGAACCACGGCCACAACCGGTCCACCACATGGTCGAGTTCGAAGAGGGCCGCGTCCAGCACGGTCGGCAGGTCGCCGGCCGGAACGGACCGCGCCGCCTTCAACTCCGCGACGCGGCGCACGAAATCCGCGAGTTGTTCACCGAAATCGTCCGTCTCCGCCATGCGACGAACGTAACCCGAACCCGCCGTTCCGGGTGGGCCGGGGGGAGAACCCGCAGGACCCGTTTTCCGCGCAGGTGAGCGGGAAGGCGCCGAGGGAGAGGGGTGGAAGGAGCGGAGGAGGCGATCATGCCGATCACGCCGGAGAACGGTCGACTCGGCGCTCTGGGCGCGGAGTCACCCGACTCGGCCCATCCGGGACGCCGACTGTCGGAACTCGCCGAGCAGGCCGCGCGCTGCGCCGTCGACTGCTGCGGCGCGAGCAGCACGGTCTCCCGCGGTGGCGCTGAGCGCCCCGCCGCGGTGACCCACCCCGATCTCGCCGGGCTCGTCTCGGTGCAGCTGCGGTCCGGCGACGGACCGATCCCGGCCGCCGTGGAACGCGGCGCACCCGTCGACTCGGCCGACCTGCTCGTCGAGGAGCGCTGGCCGGAGTACCGGGCCGTGGCCCTCGACTCGGGCGTCCGCTCCAGCGTCACCATCCCCTTTCGGCGGTCCGGGCTGACCGTCACCCTCAGCCTCTACAGCTTCCGGCCCGGCGCGCTGAAGGACGCCCCGCACGGCCCCGCCCGCGCGCTCGGCGACCTCGCCGCGAGCTGTCTGGTCCGCGACCTCTCCTACCGTGCCGCCCTCACCGAACTGGACCAGCTGGGCACGGCGCTGCGCTCCCGGCCCGTTGTCGACCAGGCCTGCGGCATCGTCATGCACGTCCTCGGCTGCGACGCGGACCGGGCCTTCGCGGTGCTGCGCCGGATCTCGCAGGGCACCAATCGGAAACTCGCCGACGTCGCCGGCGCGGTCGTGGACAGACGTGGCCGCGGGCTGGAGCGGGAGCTGCTCTCCCTGTCCGGCTGAGCGGCCGTGGCCCCCGCCCGGCGGCCGTCCCACGCGGCGCCGGGGGCACCGGGCGGGCCGTGCGGTGTCACCCGCTCGGACGCCCGTTTTCCCGCGAATGGTGTCCGGCGGCGCGCGCCCGGCAGCGGGTCGGGCTGTGATGGGCCCGAGGGGCGCGACGGCCGTGCTTCTCGGGAATCCGCCCTGCCGAAGGAGCCCCATCCATGCGCCGCACCGCCCGTGTCCTGTCCGCCCTCGCCCTGGCCGGTGCCGCCCTGGGTGCCTCCGCGTCGGCCGCGTCCGCGGATCCGGATGCGAAGGTAAGCCCGGGGTCCGTGGAACCCGGGGGCACCGTGACCGTCTCCGTGACCTGCGACGAACTCACCGGGGCCCCGCCGGAGTCCATCGACGCCACCTCGAAGGGGTTCGAGGAGGGCAAGATCCAGCTGCACCGCGTCCAGGACGGCGTGACCGGAGCGGGGGGTCCGCAGAGCGCGCCGGGTGCGGGAAGGACGCCGGGCACCGCGGATCCGGGTGGCGTGCCCGGTCCGACGCAGGCGCCGGGTACACCCGGTGACACGGGTCCCGGTGGCGCGGCGGGTCTCACGGATCCGGGAGGCGTGACGGATCCCGACGGCCCGGCGGGTCTGACGGATCCCGACGGCTCGACGGGTCTGACGGACCTCGACGGCGCGGCGGGCCTGACGGACCCGGGTACCGGGACGGGCCTGACCGATCCCGGAGACACGTCAGGCCTGACGGATCCCGGAGACACGTCAGGCCTGACGGATCCCGGCGGCACGTCAGGTCTGACGGATCCCGGCGGCACGTCAGGTCTGACGGATCCCGGAGGTACGGCCGGCGTGGCCGATCCCGGTGGCGCCACGGCCGTCTCGTACCGCGGCACGGCCCGTATCCCGACGGGGGGCAGCACCTCCGACGCCGACTCCCAGTGGGGCGTCGACGGCGCCTGCCCCGCCGCGGCCGGCGGCCGGTCGAAGCCCTGGAGCGCCTCCTACTCCGTGGGCCGGGGCACCGGCGGGGAACACGGGACGGCCGAGGACGAGGGCGGCACCGACGACCACGGGAAGACCGGGGAGGACGGCACCGGCGGGGAGCACGGCACCGGCGGGGAACACGGCACCACGGACGAGTACGGCGCCGCGGCCGTCCAGCGCGGGGTGGACGCCGGTGCGGGCGGCACCTTCACCGATTCCGTCCCGGCGCTGATCTGCGGGAGCGTCCTCATCGCGGGGGCCGTGGGAGCGGCGGTGCACCGCCTGCGCCGTCGGCGCAGGACCTGGGGCCGCTGACACCGCGGCGGAGCCCGGCCCGGCCGGGTGCCCATGGGGCGTTGGCACCGTGGGTACGGAGACGGCCGAGGGCCGTGCCGGGGCGGGAACCCGGACAGGGCACGGCACCACGGACTGCGGGGAGGCACTCATGCGGCGGACGGATCCGGAAGACCACGGCCCGGTCCGCTACGGTCCGCCCCTGCCCGGCCAGGGCCTGCCCGTGCTGCCCGCCCTCGGCTCCGTGCTCGCCGCTGCCGTCGGTCCGGCCGGCGCCGAGCCCTGCGGCGGCGGACCCGAACTCCTCGCAGCGGCCTGCGGCTACTGGAACCGCCGCGGACTGCCCGCGACGGCCGATCTGGTGGCCGCCGCGCCCGGCGCTCCCGCGCTGCTCCTCGCCCTGACCGGCGCACTCGGCGGCGACGTCCTGGTGCCCCGTCCCTGCGCCGCGTGGTGGGAGCCGCAGGCCCGCCTGCTGGGACGGTCCGTCTTCCATGTGGCGACCCCCGCCGAGTGCGGCGGCGTCCCGGACCCGTACGCCCTCCTGGAGACAGTCCGCCGGATCCGCACGGAGGGCGGCGATCCGCGCCTGGTCGTCCTGTCGGTGGCCGACGACCCCACCGCCACCGTCGCACCGCCCGAACTGGTGCACGAGACCGTGGAGGCGGCGGCGGGCGAGGGGCTGCACGTCGTCAGCGACGAGACGTGGCGCGACACCCTGCACCGGGCGCACGACACCGTGCTGCTCAGCCCCGCCGAGATGCTCCCCGACCGCGTCACCGTTCTCACCGACCTCGCGGGCCCGTTCCTGCCGCAGGGCTGGCCGGCCGCCGTCGCCCGGTTCCCCGACAACGCCCCGGGGGCGCGGTTGCGTTCGCAGGTCCTCGACGTGCTCACCGTGCTCGGCGCGCGCGTCGCGGAACCGGTCGCCGCGGCGGCCGCGTACGCGCTCGGCGAGCCGGAGGCGGTCACCGAGCGGCTCGCGGCAGCCGTACGCCTGCACGCGGGCGTGGCGCGTGCCGCGCACCGCGCGGTGGTCGGCGCGGGCGCGCTCGCGCGGCCCCCGCAGGCGGGCAGACACCTGTACGTGGACCTCGGCCCCTTGCGCACCGCGCTCGGCGCGCACGGTGTGGGCGACGCCCAGGACCTGGAGGACTTCCTCACCGCCCGGCTCGGGATGCCCGCGCCGGGCGGCCACCGGTTCGGCGACGACCTCGCCGCGCTGCGCGTACGGCTGGGCACGGGACCGCTGCTCGGCACCACGGACGAGGAGCGGGAGGAATGCCTCACCGCCTCCTCGCCGTTGGAACTGCCGCATGTGCAACACGCGTTGACCCTGCTGGGGTCGGCCTTCGACGATCTTCGCGACGAAGCTCAGCGATGGGAGCCTCCTCGATGACGCAGCAGTCCGAGTCGACCACGAGCACGACCACCCAGGACGCCGACGATCCGGCGTCCTGTGCGAGCCCGGAGGCGGCCGGGCACCTGTCCTCACCCCTTCCCCCCGCCGCGCCGGCCGAGGCCGGCCCCCGCGTCGACGCCCGTCCTCTCGCCGATCCCCGTCCCGCTGCCGTCCCCGGTCATGTCGCCGAGCCCCGCCCCCTCGCCGAGCCCCGCCCGCTCGGCGAGAAGCGGCTGTGGCCACGGTCCTTCGCGGACCGGCTGACCGCGCCGCTGCCGGGGCTGAGGGCCCTCGCCCGGTTCGCGCGCGAGGGGGCGCTGCGCCCCGGGACCGCAGGGCTGGCCGACATCCCGCTACTGCCCTTCGAGCCGGGGCCGCTGCCCCGCGTCGACGCCCGCACGGTCGCCGTCTCCTGGGCGGGGCACGCGAGCTGGGTGGTGCGGATCGGCGGGCTCACCGTCCTCACGGACCCGGTGTGGTCTCGCAAGATCCTCGGCACCCCGGCCCGGATCACCCCGGTCGGCGTGGCCTGGAGCGCGCTGCCGCGGATCGACGCGGTGGTGATCAGCCACAACCACTACGACCATCTGGACGCGCCGACCCTGCGCCGACTCCCGCGCGAGACGCCCGTGTTCGCACCGGCCGGGCTCGGCCGCTGGTTCAGGCGCCGCCGGTTCGGCCAGGTCACCGAGCTCGACTGGTGGGAGGCGGCCGAACTGCGCGGGGTCCGCTTCGACTTCGTCCCCGCGCACCACTGGTCCAAGCGCAGCCTCGCGGACACCTGCCGCACACTGTGGGGCGGCTGGGTCCTGACCGCGCCCGACGGCCGGCGCGTGTACTTCGCCGGAGACACCGGTTACGGCCGCTGGTTCTCCCGGATCGGCGACCGCTACCCGGGAATCGACCTGGCCCTCCTGCCCGTCGGGGCGTACGACCCCCGCTGGTGGCTCAGCGACGTGCACTGCGACCCCGAGGAGGCGGTCCGCGCGGCGGTGGATCTCGGTGCCCGCCGCATGGCACCCATGCACTGGGGCACGTTCGTCCTGTCCGCCGAGCCCGTCCTTGAGCCGCTGACGCGGGTGCGGGCGGCCTGGGAGAAGGAAGGGCTGCCCCGGGAGGACCTGTGGGACCTGCCGGTCGGGGCCTCACGGGTGCTCGAGGCCTCCCGCGTCCCCGACTGAGCCGCCGGGCCCGCGCCCGTGCGCCCCGCGGATGCCGGGCCCGGCCCGCCCCCGGGCAAGCGGGCCCCGGTCTGCCCCGGGCAAGCGGGCCCCGGTCTGCCTGGCCGGCTATCGCACCCTGCGCCACAGGCTCGGCGCGACACTGATCGCCAGCGTCACCGCGACCGCCGCGACCACGCCCTGCCACGGCTCGCTGAACAGCGAGCCGCCGAGTATGCCGATCAGCTGGTACGTCACCGCCCAGGCCAGGCAGGCGGGCACGTCGCCCCGCGCGAAGGTGCGCAGCGGCATCTTCGCGAGCAGACAGGCCAGCATCACCGGGATGCGGCCCGCCGGGACGAGACGGGACAGCACGAGGACGGCGACGCCGTGGTCGTCCAGCTTCTCCTGCGCCTGGCCGAGGCGTTCCTCGGGGGCGCGGTCGCGCAGTGTCGCCAGCCACCGGGAACCGTTCTTGGACCGCATGCCGCGCCGGCCGAGCCAGTACAGGGTGACGTCCCCGAGGAAGGCCGCGAGCGACGCGACGGCGAAGACCAACAGCAGCGCGAACGGCGCCGTCTGGTGGAAGGCCACCACGGCCGCCGAACTCACCAGCGCTCCCGTCGGCACCACCGGGACGAGCGCGCCGACCAGGACGAGCAGGAACAGCGTGGGATACCCGATGGCCTGCTGAGTGGACTCGGGCGACACGGTGGCCGCGGCGGACAGCGATATCACCGATCGGCCCCCGGTCGTGCGCCGTCGCCGCGCCCCGGCCGGCGCACCGTGCCCGGGGACAGCTCCGTCACCGTCACCGCCGTCACCGTGCGACCTCCGGCCGGACGCGCTCGCCGTGACCGAGCCGGTGGACCGAGACCAGGGGCGCATGTTCGGCGGCGAGGCGCACGAACTCTTCCCCCGGCGCGTGGAATTCATGGGGGCGCACGGCATCCATCCCGATCGGCCAGTACGTGCCGTAGTGCACCGGCACCGCGCTGCGCGGCGACAACCGGGCGAGCGCCTGGGCGGCCCGACCCGCGTCGAGGTGGCCCTCACCGAGGTACGGTCCCCAGCCGCCCACCGGCAGCAGCGCCACGTCGACCGGTCCGACCTCCTCCGCCATCGACGGGAACAGGCCGGTGTCCCCGGCGAAGTACGTGCGTGCCTCACCCTCGATCACGTATCCGAGGGCGGGGGAGCGGTGTGGTCCGACCGGGAGCCTGCGTCCGTCGTGCCGCGCCGGGACGGCACGCACGACCAGGCCACCGACCTGGGTCCGGTCGCCGGGCGCCATCTCCGTGAGCAGCAGGTGCCGCAGGCGGCGCAGCCCGGGCAGCGCGCGCGGCGCGCCCTCGGGCACGAGCAGCCGGGTGCCGGGCGCGAGCAGCGCGAGCGACGGCAGATGCAGATGGTCGGCGTGCAGATGGGAGACGAGCGCCACGTCGGCGACCGCGGCCTCGGGCGGGGGCGGCGCCCCGCGCCTGCGCCGCAGGTGCGCGAGCCGGCGCGCGAAGAGGGGGTCGGTGAGCACGCGTGTCCCGGAGTCCTCCAGCGTGCAGGTGGCATGCCCCCACCAGGTGATCTCCACCGGCACTTCTTTGCCTCCTTCGCGCGACTCCCCCCGAGCCTACGGGCAGGAGTAGGGTCGGCGGCGAAACCCGGAGGTGAGGGGGACGCCATGGGAGACGCGCGCGGTGCCTCGGTCCCGCACGCCGGCCGGTTCCCGCCGGAGGAGAGCGGCGCCGGCCCGCACACCGGCCGGTTCCCGCCGGAGCACGGCGGCCCCGGCCCGTACACACCGGACCGTCCGCTCGGACCGAGCGGTGCCCGCGGCCCGTACACACCGGACCGTCCGCTCGACCGGGACCGCTCACGGGCGCTGCGGGTCACGGCGATCGCCAGTCTGATCCCTCTCGAGGAGCTCGAAGCGGACCCGTTCCTGGTCGACTCCCGCAGCCAGCACGCGATCTGTGCCCGCTGGGCCGCCGAGCGGGGCTACGTGGTCACGCGGGAACTGCTCGTGGGCGGCCTGCGCACCGATCACCGCACCCTGTGGGAGGACGTCGAGGCGGGTCTCGTCGACCTGTTCGTCGCACCGAGCCGCCGGGTCCTGGAGCGCGCTCTCGTCTCCGTCGACGAGTTCACCGCCGAGTGCGTGCGCCGCGGGGTGCGCGTGGAGACCGTCGGCTGCGCCGAACCCTCGTACGACGCCCAGATGAAGGCCCGGATCCACCGCCGTCTGTCGATGCCGACGGCGGGCTACGACGGCCGCTGACGTGCGTTCCGCGCGGCGAACGGCCCGTGGCCCGGTGCCGGCGGTGTGACAGGGTGGGAGCAGGCCTCGCGGACCGGGCGGGCCGCGAGGCGAGGTGGACTGGGCGTGGGTGGAGGACGTTGGCGGCGGTTCCTCAGCGGAGTGTGGCGCAGCATCACCGTCTGGGCCGCGTCCACGGCGACGATGCTCGTCCTCGCCGGTCTGCTGCCCGACTTCCAGCTCCAGTCGGACGACGGCGACAGCGCCACGCAGATCGCCGTCACCGCCGCGGCCGGAGCGGGCGTCTTCGGTCTGCTGTCGTCGCTGGTGTGGCCGCTGCTGGTGCGGGCCCTGCTGCTGGTGCCCGCCCTCGTGCTCGGCCTGCTCGTGTTCTTCCTCAACGGGTCGCTGCTGCTGCTCGCCCTGCGGATCAGCCCCTCCGGGCAGGGCGAGGCCGCCCCGGAGACCGCGGTGGTCGTCGCCGCCGTGATGTCCGCCGTCGCCTCCGCCACGGGCGGTGCCCTGGCCGTACGGGACGACGACGCGTACCGGCGCCGGCTGTACCGGCTCGCCGACCGGCGCCGCCGCCGGGGCGACGGGCGGGCCGGGCCCTCGACTCCCGGCGCCGTCTTCATCCAGCTCGACGGAGTGGGACACGACCTCCTCGTACAGGCCGCCGGGAAGGGCCTGATGCCGACCGTCGCGCGGTGGCTCGACGGCGACCGCCCCACCCACCGGCTCACGCCCTGGCGCACCGACTGGTCCAGCCAGACCGGAGCCAGCCAGCTCGGCATCCTGCACGGCAGCAACCACGACATCCCGGCGTTCCGGTGGTACGAGAAGGACAGCCAGGAGGTCATGGTCTGCAACCGGCCCACCAGCGCGGCCGAACTCCAGCGCCGGGCCGTGGAGCACACCGGCGACGGAGGGCTGCTCACCGCCGACGGCGCGAGCCGCGGCAACCTGTTCAGCGGCGGCGCCGGCCAACTCGCCCTCGTCCTTTCCGTGGCCGCGCGCCGAGGCCGGGAGAACCGCTCACGGGCCGGGTACTTCGCCTACTTCTCCGACCCCGCCAACGCCGTACGGACCGCCATGTCGTTCGTCGCCGAGGTCTTCCGGGAGATCGGCCAGTCCTCCCGGGCCCGGGCGAAGAAACGGCGGCCACGCGTCAAGCGCGGCGGGCTCTACCCCGTCGTCCGCGCCTTCGCGACCGTCGTCGAGCGGGACGTCGTCGTCGCCGCGGTGATCGGCGACATGCTCGTCGGACGCAACGCCGTCTACGCGGATCTGGTCGCCTACGACGAGGTGGCGCACCACTCCGGACCACGCGGCCGGGACGCCGAGAAGGTGCTGGAGCGGCTGGACCGCTCGCTCGCGCTGATCGCGAAGGTCGCCGAGCACGCCCCCCGGCCCTACCGGATCGTGCTGCTGTCCGACCACGGTCAGAGCCCCGGCGAGACCTTCCTGACCCGCTACGGTCTCAGCCTCGGCAACCTGGTCCGCGCCGGCTGCGGGCTGCCCGTGCCGCGCAGGGCGCAGCGCACGCACAGTGGCGCCGAGGCGCGGGCCGCCGTACGGGCCGCGCTGCGCCGGCCCGTCGAGGAGGGTGGCGAGCGGCACCGGCCCGCGCGACGGCGGTCCGAGCCCATCGTGCTGGCCTCCGGCAATCTCGGCCTGGTCTCCTTCCCGGACGTGCCGCACCGGATGAGCCGGGAGGAGATCGACCGCCGTCATCCCGCGCTGCTGTCCACGCTGGCCAACCACCCCGGTGTCGGCTTCGTGCTCGTGCGCAGCGAGGAGTACGGCGCACTGGTCCTCGCCGCGAACGGCGCGGAGGTGCCGTTGGACGAGCTGGACGATGAACACCCCGGTCCGCTCGCCGACTTCGGGCCGGGCGCGGCCGACGCCGTGCGGCGCACGCACACGTTCCCGCACACCGCCGACATCATGGTCAACTCCTGGTACGACCCCGAGGAGGGCGAGGTGCTCGCCTTCGAGGAGCAGATCGGCTCGCACGGCGGACTCGGCGGCGCCCAGGGGCGGCCCTTCCTGCTGTCGCCGGTCACGTTGTCCGCGCCGGTCGGGGACGGCGCCGCGCTCGTCGGAGCGGAGCAGGTGCACCAGGTGCTGAGACGGTGGCTGCGCGAGTGCGACGGCCCTCAGGTGCCGCTGGCGGCGGCCCCGAAGGAGCGCGCTGCCTGACGCGCCCCGAAGGAGCGTCGCCTGACGGCCGGCCGTCGGCGTGCGGTGTCGCGCGCACCGTCGGCTGGGCCCGCGGGGGTCCTCCGCCCCGTCAGCACGCCGGCGGGGCGACCACCTGGCGCCGCGTCCTGAACATGCTGTCGGCCTACCCGACCTCAATAAGCTTGCGGGCCTTCGGCAACGCCTCGTTGCCCTCGATCTCGTGAGCCGCCCGCGAGGTGCCCGGCACGTCGCGGATCTCCAGCCGACGGCGTACGTCGTCGGCCGGGCGCTGTGCGTCCGAGCCCACCACGGCGAGATGCCAGACCGGCCTGAGCTGGGCCGCGGACGGCGACTCGGCCGGGTCGCGGGGGAGTGGCGCCACCGCGGCCCGCTGCCCCTCACCGGACGGCGGGGCCACCACGGAACCGGGCGTGCGCGTCGAGCCAGCGGCCTCGCGCGTCGACAGGTGGGCCCGCACCACGGTCTCGTCGTTGTCCAGCGCCACCCGGGTCTCGCCCGGGCCCGGCGTGATCACCGGGCCTTCCGGCGAAGACATGACGGAGCGTCACATCTGTTGCCGGCGCGACGGGTTTGCCGAGCCGCGAGCCGTCCTTGGTGCCCGAGTTCTGCCACAGGTCGTGCACGGACTCCACGACCGGCTCGGCGCCGTCCGCGTGCCGCTCGGCGAAGGGGCGCGCCAGATCCGCGAGCGGTGGGGAGCGGTCCCGCACGCGAGAAAAATGAGCTGCGACGGCCGGGCGTCGGTGCCCACACTGTCCGCATCGGACACCGCGCACCTGCGGCCCCCCGTCGAACAACCCCGAGGAGCCCCAGCGTGCAGGCAGCCGTCACCGTCACCCCCGCCCGCATACCGGAACTGCTGCTCGGTCTCGCGACCGTACGGCCGGTCTTCATCTGGGGCGCGCCCGGCATCGGGAAGTCCTCCCTCGTAAGGGAGTTCGCCGAATCGCTGGGCCTGGAGTGCGTGAGTCTGCTCGGTACCCAGCTGGCCCCCGAGGACCTCATCGGCGTGCCGCAGATCCGCGACGGCCGCTCGGTGTTCTGCCCGCCCGAGGCGATCGCCCGCGACGAGCCGTACTGCCTGTTCCTCGACGAACTGAACGCGGCGACCCCCGACGTGCAGAAGGCCTTCTACTCGCTGATCCTGGACCGCCGCATCGGCAGCTACGAACTGCCTGAGGGGTCCATCGTGATCGGCGCGGGCAACCGCGCGACCGACAACGCGCTGGCCCGGCCCATCGCCTCGGCGCTCGTCAACCGCCTCACCCATGTGCACCTGGAGGCGTCGCCGAAGGACTGGCTCGCCTGGGCCGCCGCCCACGACATCCACCCCTGGGTCCTCGACCACCTCGCCGACCGGCCCGACCACCTGTGGTCCAAACCGCCGAAGACGGAGGAGCCCTTCTCCACGCCCCGCTCCTGGCACATGCTCTCCGACGCCCTGCACTCCTTCGGCGCCGCCCTGGACGAAGCCACGCTGACGGTGATCGCGCACGGCACGCTGACCCCCGCGCACGCCGTCGCCTTCTGCGGCTACGTCAAGATCGTGCGCAGCCGCTTCGGCATCGAGGCGATCGTCAAGGGCGACGCCCGCTGGCCTCACCGCCCCGAGGACCGCGACCTGCTCTACTACCTCGCCGAGTCCTTCCGAGGCCGACTCGTCAAGGAACTGCCCGTCGACCGGGAGCATCTCTCCGAGAACGGCCGCCAGACCGCGTACCGGGCCAAGTCCCTCCTCGTCCAGCTCGCCGAGATCTCCGTCGAGGTCGCCCAGACCGTCATCGCCGCCGACACCGACGGCAATCCCGTCCTGCCCGCGTGGTTCCTGGTGGAGGCGGCCCGGGACATGCCGCGCCTCGTCGAGGCCAGGCAGTGAGCCGGCGCCACGCCCAGGGCCCCGAGGACAAGCCGGACCCGGCCGCCGAGGCCTTCGCCGAGGGCATGCGGCTGGTGCGCGCCAACCGTGCGCTGGCCGCCGTCGGATTCAGCACCTGCCGTCAGGAGAGCTGCGCGCGGGCGCCCCGGGACGGACTGGTGCGTGTCGACTCCGACGGCGTCCTGCACGTCCACCCCACCCGCCGTGCCGAACCCGCCGCCTGGGCCTGGGCCGTCGCCCATGCCGTCATCCACCTCGGCTTCGGCCATGTACCGGCCGCGACCGGCGAGCGCGAACAGCCCGACCGCTATGCCCTCGCCGCCCGCTGCTCCGGGTGCGGTGACACGTCCGCCGCGGGCCGCGGGGTTGCCCGCTCCGGGAGGCGCCCCGCCGAATCCCCTGATTCCCCGAGCACTTGACCCGGCCCGGCCCGGCACGGGCCGACGGGCCCGCCGCTCACCATCGCCGGTCGCCCCGCCGGGGAAATCACCTGCACGGTCCGGCAGGTCGGCGTCGTATCCGGTGGGTGCGCAGGGCCCGGGTGTGATCGGATGAGGACACGGCCCCCGGGAGGGGGACCACACGCGAAAGGACTCATCGTGGCAACCACGCGCACCGCACACACCGTGTGGGAAGGCAACCTGCTCGAAGGCAACGGCGTCGTCACCTTCGACTCCTCCGGTATCGGCCAGCAGCCGGTGACGTGGGCGTCGCGGGCCCAGGACGCGAACGGCAAGACCAGCCCCGAGGAACTGATCGCCGCCGCCCACTCCAGCTGCTTCTCCATGGCGCTGTCGCACGCCCTGGCCGGCGCCGGTACCCCGGCCGCCAAGCTCGTCACCAACGCCGACGTCACGTTCCAGCCCGGCGAGGGCATCACCGGCATCCACCTCACCGTCGAGGGCACGGTGCCGGGCCTCGACAACGACGGTTTCGTCGCGGCGGCGGAGGAGGCCAAGAAGAACTGCCCGGTCAGCCAGGCGCTGACCGGCACGACGATCACCCTGTCGGCGAAGCTCGCCTGACAGCCGTCCGCACCGCTGCCGCGATTCCCCTCCCGGGGCCGCGGCAGCGCCGTGTGCGGGCCGCCGCACCGCTGCTGCCCACCGGGAAGGCCGTCGCACCGGCCCCGTGCCGTCCCGCCGGGCCCGCGGCGCCCCCCGGCAGCGGCCATCCGTCCCATTGACAACCAGGCACTCGAGTTTTGTGCTGGATATCGGGCAGAGTTCGCGGAAGGGGACGGACATGACACGTGCGGTCGGGATCGATCTCGGGACGACGAACTCGGTGGTGGCCGTCCTGGAGGGCGGGGACCCCACCGTGGTCGCGAACGCCGAGGGTGCGCGCACCACACCCTCGGTGGTGGCCTTCGCCAAGAACGGCGACGTGCTCGTCGGCGAGGTGGCCAAGCGGCAGGCGGTCACGAACGTGGAGCGCACGGCACGCTCCGTGAAGCGGCACATGGGCGACGTGAGCTGGCGCTTCCCGGAGAGCGGCTCCGTCGACGGCACCCGCTACCGGGCGCAGGAGCTGTCGGCGCGGGTGCTGCAGAAGCTCAAGCGCGACGCCGAGGCGTATCTCGGCGAGGACGTCACGGACGCCGTGATCACGGTGCCCGCCTACTTCGACGACGCGCAGCGCCAGGCCACCAAGGAAGCGGGCGAGATCGCGGGGCTCAAGGTCCTGCGCATCATCAACGAGCCCACGGCGGCCGCCCTGGCGTACGGGCTGGACCGGGGCGAGGAGCAGACCGTCCTGGTCTTCGACCTCGGCGGAGGAACCTTCGACGTCTCGCTGCTCGAGATCGGCGACGGCGTCATCGAGGTGAAGGCCACCAACGGCGACACTCGGCTCGGCGGCGACGACTGGGACCAGCGGATCGTGGAACACCTCGCCCAGCGCTTCAAGGCCGGGCACGGCATCGACCTGGGCCACGACAAGATGGCGCTCCAGCGGCTGCGCGAGGGCGCCGAGAAGGCCAAGATCGAACTGTCCAGCTCGACCGAGACGACCGTCAACCTGCCCTACATCACCGCCACCGCCGACGGCCCGCTGCACCTCGACGAGAAGCTGACCCGGGCGCAGTTCCAGGAGCTCACCGCGGACCTGCTCGACCGCTGCCGCACCCCCTTCCACCAGGCGGTCAAGGACGCGGGAGTGAAACTGTCGGCGGTCGACCACGTCATCCTGGTCGGCGGCTCCACCCGTATGCCCGCCGTCACCGACCTGGTGAAGGAGCTCACCGGCAAGGACCCGCACAAGGGCGTCAACCCCGACGAGGTCGTGGCCGTCGGCGCCGCGCTGCAGGCCGGAGTGATCCGCGGCGACGTCAAGGACGTGCTGCTGCTCGACGTGACCCCGCTGTCCCTCGGCATCGAGACCAAGGGCGGCATCATGACCAAGCTCATCGAGCGCAACACGACGATCCCGACCAGGCGTTCGGAGATCTTCACGACGGCCGCGGACAACCAGCCCTCGGTGGGCATCCAGGTCTACCAGGGCGAGCGGGAGATCGCCGCGTACAACAAGAAGCTCGGCGTCTTCGACCTCACCGGGCTGCCGCCCGCACCGCGCGGGGTCCCGCAGATCGAGGTCGCCTTCGACATCGACGCCAACGGCATCATGCACGTCTCGGCGAAGGATCTCGCCACCGGTCGCGAACAGAAGATGACCGTCACCGGTGGCTCCGCGCTGCCCAAGGACGACATCGACCGCATGATGCGCGAGGCCGAGCAGTACGCCGAGGACGACCGCAGGCGCCGGGAGGAGGCGGAGACCCGCAACCAGGCCGAGCAGCTCGTCTACCAGACGGAGAAGTTCCTCCGCGAGAACGAGGACCGCGTTCCGCCGGAGACCAGGACGGAGGTGCAGGCCGCGGCGGCCGACCTGAAGAGGCTCCTGGAAGGCTCCACCGACACGGCCGTGCTGCGCGAAGGCATCGAGAAGCTGGCCACCGTCAGCCAGCAGATGGGCCAGGCCATGTACGCGCAGGCCCAGCAGACCCAGCCCGCGCAGGACGAGCACCCCACCGAGCAGGCACAGGGGGACGAGGAGGGCGTGGTGGACGCGGAGATCGTCGACGAGACCAGGGACGGCGAGGCGAAGGGCGGCGCCGCCTGACCGGCCTCGGGCGAGCGAGTCCGGCCGGGTGACCGTCGTCCACCAGCGGACCCCCGCGCCCGCTCGGCCGCGTCGCCGGAACACCGCGGCGCACGACGTCGCCGCAGCCTTGGCCGTGCTCGCCGCCCTCGGTGTCGAAGCGTGGCAGCAGCACCTCGACCCCGCCCGCCGTCTCGTGCCCGTTGAGCGTCAACTCGGGCTCGACATCGCCTGGTTCGAGGTTCCGCCTGCCCTTGCCGGACTCCGTCCAGCGCAAGCCGAGAGAGCCGCCCGGCACCACCGCCCGGCCGGTCACCGAGTCCAGCACCACCGTCTTCCACGCGGCGCCCCCAACGGCCCGCCCCACCTCGGTGCACCGCAGGAACTTCGCGGGGACGTAGGCGCCGTCCGCCTTCTCCGACAGCGTCACCAGGAACGGCACCCCTTGTCCCGAACCGGGGGGCGGGCGCGGGAGCGCACCCGTTCACGTCACCCGTGCGGGTCAGGACTTGACGGCCACCCCCGCGTACACCGGGACGGGACCCTCCGCCTGCGCCGCCAGGTCCTCCTCCTCCGGTCGCCACTCGGAGACCGCCACCACGCCCGGATCGACCAGCTCCAGACCGTCGAAGAACCGGGTGAACTCGGCCCGCGAGCGGGGATAGAAGGGCGTGCCGCTCCGGCGGAACAGCTCGGCGGCCTTCGTCACACCCTCCGGACTGATGTCGGAGGTCACCTGGGACAGCACCAGGAAGCTGCCCGGCACGAGCGCGTCGACATACCCCTTGAGCAGCCCGTGCACGTCGTCCTCGCCGGCGTCGCCCAGATAGTGGGTGAGCGCGACCAGCGACAGCGCGACGGGCCGCGTGAGGTCCAGGGACTCACCGGCCAGCCGCAGGATCGTCTCGGGGTCCCGGACGTCGGCGTGCACGTACTCGGTGGAACCCTCGGCGGTGCCGTGCAGCAGCGCCTGCGCGTGACGCAGCACGATCGGGTCGTTGTCGGCGTAGACGATCCTCGACTCCGGCGCGCTGCCCTGGGCCACCTGGTGCAGGTTCGGCTCCGTGGGGATGCCCGTCCCGATGTCCAGGAACTGCCGTATCCCCGCGTCGGCGGCGGCCCGCGTCGCCCGGTGCATGAACCGGCGGTTGGCGCGCGCCCCGCGCACCGCGGTGCCGTCCGCCGCGAGAATTCTGCGCGCCAGCTCCTCGTCCACCGGGTAGTTGTCCTTGCCGCCCAGCCACCAGTCGTAGACGCGAGCGGGGTGGGGCCGGCTGGTGTCCACGCGGGTGGGCGCGGCTTCACGTTCGGTCATGCGGCTGCTCCTCAAGGTGCTCGATGGGTGCGACGGGTCTCAGAAGCTCTCGCGGAACTCCCGGAGGATCTTCCTGGTGCGCTGCACGGACGCCGCGTGGGCGGACATGAGGTCGAGGACCTCCAGGTGCTGCGACACCTCCGGGCGCGAGTCGAGGTACAGGGCGCCGGTGACGTACTCGCTGTACACCATGTCCGGCAGCTCGGGCTCCGCGAAGCGGAACAGCGCGAACGACGTGTACGTCCCCGGATGGGGGCCGCTCGCGTACTCGGCGACCTGGAGCGTGACGTGATCGCCCTCCATGGCCGTGAGGAGCCGGTCGATCTGGTCCCGCATGACCCCGCCGTCGATGCTCACGGGCCGGCGCAGCGCCGTCTCGTCCATGATCACCCACAGGTGCGGCGGGTTCTCGCGGGTGAGCAGCTTCTGCCTGTTCATGCGCAGCGCGACATGCCGCTCTATGGCCTCGGGGCCGGTCTGTCCGACCGTCCCGGCCTCCAGCACGGCGCGCGCGTAGTCCTCGGTCTGCAGCAGACCGGGAACGAAGTGCGGCTCGTACGAGCGGATCATCCGGGCGGCGCCCTCGAGACTGACGTGCATGCTGAACCAGTCGGGCAGCACGTCGTGGAAACGCTGCCACCAGCCCGGCCGGTTGGCTTCTTCGGCCAGCGCGACGAACGCGCTCACCTCGCCGTCGGCCACCCCGTACGTCTCCAGCAGCATCTGCACGTAAGGGATCTTGAGGGCGACCTCGGCCATCTCCATGCGCCGTACCGTCGCCGGGGCGACCCGCAGCACCTGGGCCGCCTCCTCGCGCTTCAGCCCGGCGGCCTCCCGAAGCTCCTGCAACCGCCGCCCCAGCACCACCTGCCCCACGGTGGGCGCAGCCCGCCGCTCACTCACGCCACGCCTCCCCACGCGCCGAAGTCTGCGTGCAGTGTGTCATGTTCGTGGAGAACACTCAGGGGGTCCGGGCCAACGGGGCGGTGGGCAGCGGGCTTTGTGACCTCCGGGTGCGGGCGCCGGTGAGTGCGCGCTCACAGATCGACCGGCGTCGCGTCGTCGCCGAGCCCGGGGTGCACCCGCGTCAGCAGGCCCTCTTCCAGCGCGGACGCGTAGATGGCGGCCCGGGTGGCGGCGGGGTGGCTCGGCGGCCAGACCCCGCGGCGGAAGACACACCGGCGGCCGCGGAAGTGCACCACGCTCGTCGCGGCGACGACCACGTCGCCCGCAGCGCCGGGCACGACTTCGCAGGTGAGCGACTCCAGTCCGGCGCCCCGCCGCTCGCACAGGTCCTGGACGGCCCGGCGGGCGGACCGCAGGAACACGTCCGTGTATTCCCGAGGCCCGTCCGGGTCGACGAGGTCTTCAGTCACCGCGGTTGTGCGTCGCGCCGTCCGCCGAGGCGAGGGCGACCTCACCGCCGCCGGCCGGAAGGACGAGGTGGAGGCCGTTGACCTCGACGCCTGAGTCGGCGGCGATCGAGGGCACTTGTTCGTTCACGACGAGTCGGCCACCTCCGACGAGCGGGATCTCCGTATTCGGATCACCCGACACGTTAGCCGGAACTCCCGCGATCTCCAGGGTGAGTGCGGTGCCGCCCGTGGCCTTGCCGCACCGGCCGCTGGAGGTCGCGGTGAGCCCGGACACCTCGATCAGGGGCACGCCGGGCAGTTCGATGCGGACCCGCGGGACGGTCGCGACCGCCGTGACCTTGCCCGGGTCGAGCGTCGTGGTGACCTCGGGGCACAGCTTCCGCGCGGACAGCAGGGCGAGGTGTACGCGAGAGGGCTTGTCGGAGGGGTGTCGGAAGGTCGTCCGGTGACGGAGGGGCGATTACCTCCGACGTAATCGACCGGCCCCCGGACGCCCGGCATGGTGGGCGTACTGGTTCCCGGGCCGGCGCACTCCGGTCCGGGGGCCAGGCATCTCAACTGCAGGAATCCTGCAGAGGTCCCGCTGGAGTCCGAACTCGACGGAGGGTGATCCGCCATGTCCGCAACCCAGTTCGCAGCCCTGGCCCGCACGACCGAGCCGCGCATCGCGCTGCGCCGGTTCCTGGTGCTGGATGCCCTGGTCACCGGCGCCAACGCGGTCGCCTACCTGGCCGCGTCCGGGCCGCTCGGGAGGCTGCTCGGTGTCGGGTCCGGCCTGCTCCTGGAACTCGGCCTCGTGCTCGCGGTGTACACGGCGGCCGTCGGTCTGCTCGCTTCGCGGCCCGAGCCGTCCGCGTGGTCCGTGCGCGCCGTGATCGAGACCAACCTGGCGTGGACGCTGCTGAGTTTCGCAGCCGTCGCCCTGTGGTTGTCGCCGAGCACCGCGGGCGCCGTGTGGGGCGTGCTGCAGGCGCTCACGGTGGCGGGTTTCGCGGCGCTCCAGTACGCGGCACTGCGGGCCCGCGAAGCCTGAGCCTCAGGAGAGTATCGACCGGAGGTACTTGACCGTCGCGGGGTCGGCCGGGAGGAACGTCTCGATGGCCAGCTCGGCGACGGTCACGTCCATCGGCGTGTTGAAGGTGGAGATGGACGAGATGAACGACAGGGTCCGGCCCTCGTGCTCGATCTGCATCGGCAGCGCGAAGTACGGGACCGGGTCCACGGGTTCGTCGTCCACCTCCGGCTCCGGGACCGAGTACGCCGCCACCTCCTCGTACAGGGCACGCAGCGATTCCGAGCGGCGCAGGGCGATCTGACGGTCCATCTGGGCGAGCAGATGATCGCGCCACGCGCGCAGATTGCGGATGCGTGGCGCCAGTCCCTCCGGGTGGAGGGTGAGCCGCATCGCGTTCAGCGGGGGTTCGAGGAGTTGCTCCGGGACGCCGTCCAGGAGCATGGCGATGCCCCGGTTCGCGGCGAGGACGTCGTACGTGGCGTCCACCACCAGCGCCGGATACGGCTCGTAGCCCTGGATCAGCCGTTCCATGCCCTCGCGCAGGGCGTCCATCGAGGGGTCGTCGAGCGGCGTCTCCGGGTAGTGCGGTGCGTAACCGGCCGCGAGGAGCAGCGCGTTGCGGTCCCGCACCGGGATGTCCAGGTGCTCCGCGAGACGCAGCACCATCTCCTCGCTGGGGCGGGAACGGCCCGTCTCGATGAAGCTGATGTGACGGGCCGAGGATCCCGCGCGCAGCGCGAGCTCCAGCTGGCTCACCCGCCGCTGCTCGCGCCAGCCGCGCAGCAGCGGGCCCACGCCCTCCTCGGGACGGCGTTCCTTGCCGGCGCCGTGCACGGCGCCTCTGCCGGCGGGGGCACTGGGAAGCATGGCGGCTCCGGACGCGACAATCCTCATACGAGGACGGTAGTCGAGGAACTGCGGTGGCGGCCGGGCAGCGGCGCCACCGCGGCGAAGGAGCGGCTCGTGAGCGGTGCGGAGATCGGCGAGTGAGCGGTACGGAGATCGGCGAGTGAGTGGTACGGAGGACGGCGAGTGAGCGGTAAGGAGGACGGCGAGTGAGCGTGACAGGGATCGGGCGTCCGGACTGGCAGACCGAGGCGGTCTACCGCGCACGCGTGCGCGGCTGCCTGCTCGGCGGCGCGATCGGAGACGCCCTCGGCTATCCGATCGAGTTCGTCTCCCTCGAAGGGATCCGCTCCGCGCACGGTCCCCGGGGCGTGACCGGTCTCGTGCCCGACGCCGACGGAGTCGTGGGACGGGTCAGCGACGACACACAGATGACGCTGTTCACCGTCGAGGGGCTCGGGCAGGCGCACGCACGAGAGCGCCGCAAGGGCATCGGCGGCGGCGCCCCGCGGCTGGTGCGCTGGGCCTACGAGCGGTGGCTGGAGACCCAACGCAGGCCCGGCCCAGAGGACAGCGCGTTCTCCGGCTCCGGAGGGCACGGCCCCGGCGGATACGGCGGCCCCACCGGTGGTCTGGCCGCGCAGCCCTGGCTCTACGCCCGCCGCGCCCCCGGCAACGCCTGCCTCTCCGGGCTCGAACAGGACCACGTCCCCGACCCCGCTCTGCGGCTCGGTCCGCCGGGGGCCGTGAACCCCCAGTCCAAGGGGTGCGGTGCCGTCATGCGCTCGGCGCCCTTCGGGCTCGGCCCCGTGACGGAGGACGTCGCGTTCGGTCTCGCGGCCCGCTGTGCCCAGATGACCCACGGTCACCCCACCGGGTACTACGCCGCCGGAGCGCTGGCCGCGATGGTCGTGCACCTGGTCGCGGGGGAGTCCGTCGAGAGTGCCGTCCTGCGGGCGCTCAGGCTGCTCGCCCGGCACCCCGGTCACGAGGAGACGTCGGCCGCTCTGCGGCGCGCCCTGGAGCTGGCCGACGCGGGTGACCCCGGCGCGGAGCAGGTGGAGCGGCTCGGTGCGGGCTGGATCGCCGAGGAGGCCCTCGCCATCGCGGTGTACTGCGCGCTGGCCCGCCCCCGTGCGGCCGAGGCACTGCTGCTGTCCGTCAACCACTCCGGTGACAGCGACTCCACCGGCGCCATCTGCGGCAACCTGCTCGGCGCACGCCACGGCGACCACGGGCTTCCGCAGGAGTGGCTGGAGCATGTCGAGGGACGGGCGTGGATCGCCGCGGCCGCCGACGACTTCGCGGCGGAGTGCGTCCGGCGCTGAGCCGTGCCGGGTACCGCCGCGTTCGTTCTCCCGCAGGCGTCCCGCGCCGGGGAAGCCCGGCGACGTGAGCCCGGACCGCGGGAAGGCCCGCCGGGAAGGGATCCGGTCGGCGGAGGCCCCGGTCGGATCAGCACCCCGCCGTTCCGGCGTCCGAGGCAGCGGGGCGGCCCCAGCCTTGCGGAGCGCGGGAACGAGGTCGGCCCTTGCGGAGCCCGAGGGACAAGGCCGGCCCTCCCGAACGCGGGGAACGGGGCCGGCTCTTTTGGAGTCCGGGGAACGAGGCCGGCTCCTGCGGAGCCCGTGGAACGAGGCGGGACCGGGCCCGAGGGGCCGACAACGGCCCGGTGTCCACGGAGCCGGGCGCGAGCCCCTGTGGCACGCTGAGGAATGCGGGAACCCGCAGCCCCCTGTCCCTGAGAGGAGCGAGGTCATGGCCGTCGAGCCGCTGTCGCAGAAGGAGATCGAGGACCGGCTGGCCGAGCTGCCGGGCTGGTCGCTGGACGGCGACCGCCTCGCCCGCTCCTACCGGCTCGGCTCGCACTTCGCGGCCACCGCGATGGTGGTGCACATCGCACAGGTGCAGGAGGAGCTCGACCACCACTCCGACCTCACCCTCGGCTACAACACGATCCACCTCACCGTGAACACGCACAGCATCGGCGGCGCGGTCACCGAACTCGACTTCCGTCTCGCCCGCAGGGTGGAGGACCTCGCAGCGGGGCATGGGGCAAACTGACCCACGTGCTGGACTACGACAGGGAAGCGGACGAGTACGACGCGACGCGCGGCGGCGAGCCACGCGCCGCCGCGGCGGCCGGCTCGGCCCTCGGGCTGGTGCCGGCCGGCGCGCGCAGCCTGCTCGACGTCGCCTGCGGGACGGGGATCGTGACGCGACGTCTCGCCGCGGGCCGGCCCGGACTGCGGGTGACGGGCGTCGACTCCTCCGCGGGCATGGCCCGCACGGCCGCGGTGCGCCTCCCGGGTGCCGTAGTCCTCGGCGACTCCCGTCGACTCCCTTTCGCGGACGGCTCGTTCGACGCGGTCACGGTCATCTGGCTGCTGCACCTGCTGGCCGACGCGGAAGCCGTGGTGGCCGAGGCCGCACGGGTCCTGCGGCCCGGCGGCGTCCTCGTCACCACCGTCGACAAGGACGCCGCGCATCACGTGGACAGCGACATCGACGTGCTCGCCGCGCCCTACCGCACCGGGCAGGCCACGGACGGGGCCGCGCTCGTCACGGCGTACGCCGCCGCGCACGGTCTCCTCCCGAGCGGAACCGCCCGCTTCCCGGGGCACGGTCAGGGCCGCGTCCCGCGCCGGCTGGCCCGCCGCATTCGGGACGGCGTGATCTACCCCGCCGGCGGCACTGAACTCGCCGACCGCGTCGAGGCCCTGCCGGACCCGGACTCGCCGCGCCCGGACCCGGAGTTCACCCTGCGGGCGTACCGCCGGAGCTGAGCCGGCCCGCCGTCACACCGGCTCGCGGCGGGTGAACTCCATGACCCAGTTCGTCACCCACGTCCGCTCCCCGTCCACCGAGAAGGCCTGCTCCCAGCGGGCGGTGGTCGCAGAGATCCCCGACCACACGAAGCGCACCCGTACGTCCTTCCGGTCGTGCGTGTCGTCCCCGAGGAACTCGCCGCGCCCGTCGGGCCCGAACCGCCCGTACACCGGAGGGAAGAGCCTGCCGCTGCGGCTGCTGGACCAGTGCAGTGACCACCGGCGCGCCTCCGGGTCGAAGAGCCGCAGGGTGAGCCCCTTCCAGCCGAGGTCCGGCACGTCCATCTCGTCGATGTCGGCGGCCCCGTCGAAAAGGCTCCGGCAGTGGCTCGTGGCGGGGAACTCCTCCCAGCCGCCGTCCGGGTCGAGGAAGTCGGTCAGCCGGCGGTTGTGGACGTCCCAGTCGCCGAGCAGGAAGTCGAAGTCGTGCGGGGTGCTCATGAGCGGTCTCCCGTGGTTCCCTCGGGCAGCGAGTCGGCCAGGTAGGCCTCCAGGTCGGGGGTGTCGGGGGCGAGCAGATGCCGCACCCAGGCGTCGCGTTCGTGCAGGATCGGCGGCAGCTCCCAGACGCAGCCGATCCAGGGCCGGCCGAGCACGACGAAGTGCGTGGGGTCACGGTCGGGGCAGCCCAGTACCGGCTGGCCCGCCGCCGCGCCGCCGAAGTGCAGGACGTTGTCCCACACCCAGCTGTAGACGTTGAGGTACGCGCCGTCGTCGCCGCCGCGGTGCAGCACGACGAAGGTGGCCGGCGGGGTGCCGTCCGGTTCGGGGAGCAGCCGCGGCAGTATCGCGTACGCCGCCCGCTCGACCTCGGGCGCGATGCCGGCGGGGTCCGCGGTGACGTGGTAGCGCTTGATGTGCCGCCCCGCCACCTCGACGGGCGGCGGCACGGTCAGGAATTTCTCCCGGAAGCCAGGGGAGGCCGAGAAGGTCGTCGAAGCCATGACAGGACGCTAGGCCCGCTCCACTGACATCCTGTGTCAGTGAAAGCCGGCCGACTCGTCTCGATCCTCCTCCTGCTGCAGACCCGCGGCCGGATGACCGCCGCCCAGCTCGCCGAGGAGCTCGAGGTCTCGGTGCGGACCGTGTACCGCGACGTCGAGGCGCTGGGCGCGGCCGGGGTGCCGTTGTACGGAGACGCGGGCCACGCCGGCGGCTACCGGCTCCTCGACGGCTACCGGACGCGTCTCACCGGCCTCACCGCCGGGGAGGCCGAGGCGCTCTTCCTCGCGGGCGTCCCCGGACCGGCCGCCGAACTCGGCCTCGGCCCGGTCCTCGCCGCCGCCCGCCTGAAGGTGCGCGCCGCCCTCCCGCACGAGCTGCGGGGACACGCGGACCGGATCAGCAGCCGTTTCCATCTGGACGCGCCCGGCTGGTACGCGGACGCCGACGACACCCCGTACCTGCCGGCGGTGGCCGACGCCGTGTGGAACGGGCGCGTCCTGCGGATCCTGTACCGCCGCTGGCGCGAGCCGACCGACGTGGAGCGCCGCCTGGAGCCGTACGGTCTCGTCCTCAAGGCGGGCCGCTGGTACGTCGTTGCGGGACCGGGCCCGCGCACCTACCGCGTCGACCAGATTCTCGAACTGGCCTCGACGGAGGTGGAGTTCACCCGTCCCGAGGACTTCGACCTGGCCGCGTACTGGACCGCCTACCAGCAGGACTTCCACCGGCGGCTGCGCCGCGGCCGGGCCGTCGTCCGGCTGGCTCCCGGAAGCCGTCCGAGCGGACTGCCGGCCGACGCGGTGGCCGCCGACGGCCGTACGGACGAGGACGGCTGGACGCGGGTGACCGTGCCCATCGAGTCCGTGGACCAGGCGCACGACGACTTCCTGCGGCTCGGTGCGGCGGTCGAGGTCCTGGAGCCGCCGGAGTTGCGCGAGCGGATCGCCGCGACGGTGCGGGAGCTGGCGCGCCGATACGGATAGAACGTCCACTCCGACGACGGCACCGAGGCGACCCCGTCGCTGTCCGGCGACTGGCGCGAGGAGGTCGTACGGCCGACGGCCGGCAACACGGCGCCCGGTGAACGGGCCGGGGCAGCCGCACGGTCCCGTCGCGCGGCTGCCCCGGTGTGTCCGGATCCCGGGCCGGTCAGGTCGCCGTGCGGGTCCGGTCGTCGAGCCGGAACGACGTGGGTCTCGTGTTCGAGCCCGTCCAGCTGCCCGTGAAGCCGAAGCCCTCCGACGAACCCGGCGCCAGGGTGGCGTTCCGGTTCACGTTCCTCGCGGTCACGCGAAGGCCGGGCGGTCCTCGGTGCGGGTGAGGGCCGCCCGGCCGGGGCCCTGCCGTCAGGGACAGGGCCGTGTACACGGAGCCTCAGCGGGGACTATTCGAGCAGCTCCGCGTACGAGCCCATGGCGAGTGCGATGTCCGCCTGGGCCCAGAAACGGTGGTACGTGAAGGACGGCGCGGCGCCGCCCGCCAGATAGCTCTCGATCTTCGACCAGGCCGGGTCGTTCCTGTAGAAGGACCGGAGCGAGGCGAAGGTCGAGGAAGAGTTGATCTTGTCGCCGTTCGGCATCGTGCCGCTGAAGCCGCTCGGGACGTACACGCCGTCGTCGAAGCGGTTGTAGTCGGCGCGTGTCTCCGGGACCGCTATGCCCAGACTGTCCTGGTAGTTGCTCCACATGCCGTCGAGGAGCGCCTTCGCCGTCGTCTTCGCCTGGGTGTTGCCGGACCTGGCGGCGTAGTACGACAGGGTCTTGGCGTACGCGGCGGCCACCCCGACGTCGTTCGTGTAGTCGGCGACGGCGACGTGAAGCCCGCTGTTGGCGCCGGGACTCGACGCGTTCCAGGTGTCAGGGGTGCCGGACCACTGGAGGGTGGACGGGATCTGGTAGGTGCCGTCCGGGTTGACGGTCGTCTTGGACAGCGCCCAGGAGACCCACTTGTCGAGGATCGCCTTGGCGCTCGCGTTCCCCGTCTGCTGGTAGTACTCGGCGACCCGCTCCATCGACCACGCCTGGAAGCCGAACCACTGGTTGGACGGCGGGTCGTGGTACACCGGCTGCTGGTCGTAGTACATGCCGTAGAAGGTCGGCGTGCCGGCCGGCGGGGTCGCGTAGCGGCCCGCCCAGCTGTTGGTCGCGCCGCCCGCGATGGCGCCCTCGTCCGACTGGAGCCAGCGGTAGAACTCCAGCTGCCGGCCGAGCGACTTGGCCCAGTCCGCCTGTCCGGTGGCCGACTTGGGCTTCAGGTCGGCGTTCGAGCTCAGCGCGTAGGCCGCCAGCGGGTTCTGGTAGCCGCCGTGCGTGTGGCTGGAGCCGATCCGCCAGGCCCATCCCGCGGAGGTGTCGGTGGCGCCGCCCCACGCGTAGTACCAGGACAGCAGGTAGTGCGAGGCGTCCTTGCCGGTGCCGGCCGCGCACGTCGACGGGCCGACGCAGTTGCCGATCTTCTTGAAGTACTTGTCGTACATGGCGTAGCGCAGATAGTCGCCCATCTTCGCGGCCTTGCCGACGGTGGTGGACACGTCGCCGCCCTTGCCCTGGGCCTTGGCCCACACGTCGGCCCAGTACGCGGCCTGCACCGCGCGCGCGTCGGCGTCCGGCGCGTCGGTGTACTTCCACTGCTTCGCGTACGAGGAGTCACCGGTGAACAGGTCCAGGTACCCGTTGGCGCCGCCGTACCTGAAGGCGTCGCAGGTCGGCTGCGGCACCGTCTCCCACACCGACTCCTGCGCGCCGCGCTGGAAGGTGTTGATGTAGGAGGGGCCGGTCGCGGTCGGGCCCGCCTCGCACTTGCCGGGCTCGTCGCCGTAGCCGTAGACGTTGTCGACGTCCTGGAGCCAGTGCATGCCGTACACGTCGTCCGTGCCGTACGCGCTCTTCAGCTCGGAGGCGATCGGGTCCGGTCCCACGGAGACGCCGGTGTCGAGCTTGGCCGGGTACTCGTCCGGGGTGTCCAGCTCAGGGGCGTACGTCGCCGGTTTCGAGGCGTTGTAGAAGGAGTTCGTCGGCTGGTCGGCGTGCGTGGGGATCATGTACGTCTCCATGGTCTGCCACGCGGCGTTGAACTTGGACCAGTCGCCGGTGACCTTCCCGTACATGGCCTGCAGCCAGATCAGATAGCTGTACGCCTCCGACGTCGTCTCGTGTCCCTGGTCCGGCGCCTCGACGATCAGCGTCTCCACCGAGTGGTAGGGGATGCCCTCGGGGGAGAAGTAGCCGTTCGCCGGGTCGGTGATCTTGCCGTAGAGGTCCAGGAACCGTGCGTCGTACGCCTTCGAGGCGGCCAGTTCCGTCACGGTGACCGTGGCCTTGGTGTGGCCGGTCGCCGAGGCGGTGAAGGTGGCGGCGCCGGTGCCCGAGGCGTCGGCGGTGATCGTCACCTTCTGCGCGGTGTTCCAGTTCGACGGTGTGAAGGTGAGCGAGGAGCCGCCGGTGACCGACAGGCCGGTGTTGCCGTCCGTCCGGGCCACCGCGACCGTCACGTTCGCCGACGGCTGGGTGGACAGCTTCACGTCGAAGGTGCCCGCCTTGCCCTGCTGGACGCCGAGCTGAGAGGGCGAGGCCACCACGGCGGGACCCGAGGCGACGGTGATGCCGACCGGCGTGGAGTCGGCGGACGCGCCGAGGCTGTCGTACGCCTTCGCGACCAGCGAATGACTGCCCACGGTCAAGCCATTGGCCGACAGTGTGTACGGCGAGCTCGTGTCGGTTCCGAGCAGCGTGGTGTCGTCGTAGAACTCGACCTTGCTGACGGTCGCCCCGTCGGCGGCGGCCGCGGTCGCCGCCAGCGGTACAGCGTCGCCCTGGGAGTAGACGGCTCCCGCGGTGGGGCTGGTCAGTACGGTCACCGGCGGCTGGTGCGCGCCCGCGCAGCTGGTGCCGTTGACCGCGAAGGACGTGGGGGCGGTGTTGGTGCCGCTGTACGTGAACTGGCCGCCGGTGGTGACGGCGGCCCCGGCGGCGATCGTCCCGTTCCAGTCCGCGTTCTTCACCGTGACCGTCCTGCCGGACTGGGACCAGGTGCCGTTCCAGCCGCTGGTGAGGGTCTGGTTGCCCGCGTAGGCGTAGCTGAGGGTCCAGCCGGCGATCGCGTCCGTGCTGCGGTTGGTGATCGTCAGATCCGCGGTGAATCCGGAGCCCCAGTCATTGGTCCTGTAGTCGACGCTGCACTGAACTCCGGCCGCGTGTGCGGGAGTTGTACCCGTCGCCAGGGTGGTCAGGGGGAGTGCCAGGGCCGCCACGACAGCGGTCCACAGACGTCGCGACGTGCGGCGTCCCGGTCTGGGGAGCATGTGCTGGTTCCTCCTTGCGGCTCGGAGAATGGGGGAGGAGCAACAAGCCTTGAACCAGTGGGAGCGCTCCCATAGTGGAGAGCGGGCTGTGAGCGGTCAAGGTGCTCGGTGAGTCGAAATGATTCGATTGATCGACAACGCAACACCTCTGTCCTTTGCGGACGCTTGGCGCTAACTTCAACCGCACCAGTGGGAGCGGTTCCATCAGTCGACGCGTCCGTAACGACGCGCCCGAGCTGCAAGGAGTCGCTCATGCGACACCCCCCGCGTTCAGGACTTTTACTCGTCGGCGCCGCCGTCGCCCTCGTGGGCACGGCGATCGCGCCGACGGTCACGGCCTCGGGAGCCACTCCCGCGTGCACGGTGGAGTACTCCGTCACCAACCAGTGGGACTCCGGTTTCCAGGGCGCCGTGAAGATCACCAACAATATGGCCCCGGTGAGCAGTTGGAGCCTCACCTTCGACTTCGCCCAGGGTCAGAAGGTCACCCAGGGCTGGAACGCCGAGTGGTCCCAGTCCGGCACCTCGGTGACGGCGGCCAACGAGAGCTGGAACGGCTCGCTGGCCACCGGCGCGAGCGTCAGCGCCGGCTTCCTGGCCTCGTGGTCCGGGAGCAACACGGCACCGACCGGATTCAAGCTCAACGGCACGGCGTGCAACGTGGACGGCGAGCCGACCCCCACCGACCCACCGCCCACCGATCCGCCCCCCACCGGTGAGGCGCCGAAGCTCCACGTGTCCGGGAACAAGCTCGTGGACGCAGGCGGCGCCACCCGCCGGATGCTCGGAGTCAACCGCTCCGGCGGCGAGTTCATGTGCGTCCAGGGATACGGCATCTTCGACGGACCGGTCGACGACGCCGCCGTCAAGGCGATCGCCGACTGGAAGGCCAACACGGTCCGCATCCCGCTGAACGAGGAGTGCTGGCTCGGCCTGTCCAACATCAAACCCGAGTACGGCGGAGCCGACTACATCGCCGCCGTCAAGGACCTGGTGGCCAAGGTCGAGGCGCACGGCATGACCCCGATCGTCGAACTGCACTGGAGCCACGGCCAGTACACCGGCAACTCCGCGGGCTGTTCCGACGTGCACGCCACCTGCCAGAAGCCGATGCCGGACGCGCAGTACGCCCCGTCGTTCTGGGCCTCGGTCGCCGGCACCTTCAAGGACGACCCGGCCGTCGCGTTCGACCTGTTCAACGAGCCGTACCCGGACCGTGCGACGTCCGCGACCACCCAGGCGTGGACCTGCTGGCGGGACGGCGGCACCTGCCCCGGCATCTCCTACGAGGTCGCCGGGATGCAGGACCTGGTCGACGCCGTCCGCGGCACCGGCGCCAGGAACGTCGTCCTGGCCGGCGGTCTCGCGTACTCCAACGACCTCAGCCAGTGGCTCACGTACAAGCCGGCCGATCCCACCGGCAATCTGGTCGCCGCCTACCACGTCTACAACTTCAACACCTGCGCGAGCGAGAGCTGCTGGAACTCGACACTCGCCCCGGTGGCGGCCCAGGTCCCGCTCGTGGCCGGGGAGATCGGCGAGAACACCTGCTCCCACGGCTTCGTCGACACCGTCATGAAGTGGTTCGACGACCGGAACCTCTCCTACCTCGGCTGGACCTGGAACACCTGGGACTGCTCCTCGGGCCCCTCCCTGATCTCCGACTACGACGGAACCCCCACCTCGTACGGCATCGGGCTGCGCGACCACCTGCGCGCCCTCGACGGATGAGACACACACGTCAACGGATAGGACACCCGCACTCATGAGTCGCACCAGAACAGCGTTACTGGCGAGCCTGGTCCTCCTCGGCGGCGCGACCACGACCGGCACCGCTGCCGCCGCCGTCGCCCCCGAACCCGGCATCGCCGCCGTCCCCTGCACCGTGGACTACAAGGTGCAGAACCAGTGGGACACCGGCTTCACCACCGCCGTCACCGTCACCAACAACTCCTCCGCCAAGTCGTCCTGGTCGGTGAAATGGTCGTACGCCGGTAACCAGAAGGTGACCTCCGGCTGGAACGCCAGGATCACCCAGAGCGGCACGGCCGTGACCGCCGCCAACGAGAGCTACAACGGCACCCTGGCGAGCGGCGGTTCGGTCAGCTTCGGATTCAACGCCTCCTACAGCGGCACCAACGCCCTGCCGACCAGCTTCACGCTCGACGGCGTGACCTGCAACGTCGACGACGGAGGCGGCGGCGACCCCGACCCCGGTCCGGACCCCTCCGGCAGGGTCGACAACCCGTACGCCGGCGCCAAGGTGTACGTGAACCCCGAGTGGTCCGCGAAGGCCGCGGCCGAACCCGGCGGCAGCCGGATCTCCAACCAGCCCACGGGTGTCTGGCTCGACCGGATCGCCGCCATCAACGGCGCGGGCGGCAGCATGGGCCTGCGTGCCCACCTCGACGCGGCACTCGCCCAGAAGGGCAGCAACGAAGAGGTCGTCCAGCTCGTCGTCTACGACCTGCCCGGACGTGACTGCGCGGCCCTCGCGTCCAACGGCGAACTCGGCCCGACGGAGATCGACAAGTACAAGACGCAGTTCATCGACCCGATCGCGGCGATCCTCTCCGACAGCAAGTACGCCTCGCTGCGCATCGTCACCACCATCGAGATCGACTCGCTGCCCAACCTCGTCACCAACACCGGCAGCCGCGCCACCGCCACCCCGCAGTGCGACACCATGCAGGCCAACGGCAACTACGTGAAGGGCGTCGGCTACGCCCTGGCCAAGCTCGGCGCGATCCCCAACGTCTACAACTACATCGACGCCGGACACCACGGCTGGCTCGGCTGGGACGACAACTTCGGCCCGTCCGCGACCCTGTTCAAGCAGGCGGCGACCAGTGAGGGCGCGACCGTCGACGACGTGCACGGCTTCATCACCAACACCGCCAACTACAGCGCGCTCAAGGAGAACAACTTCACCGTCGGCGACTCGGTGAACGGCACCACGGTGCGCCAGTCCAAGTGGGTCGACTGGAACCGGTACGTCGACGAGCTGTCCTACGCGCAGGCCTTCCGCGACCAGCTCGTCTCGGTCGGCTTCAACTCCGGCATCGGCATGCTGATCGACACCTCCAGGAACGGCTGGGGCGGCAGCGCACGGCCCACCGGTCCCGGCGCGACGACCAGCGTGGACACCTATGTCGACGGCGGACGCTACGACCGCCGCATCCACATCGGCAACTGGTGCAACCAGTCCGGTGCCGGCCTCGGCGAGCGTCCGCAGGCCGCCCCGGCGACGGGCATCGACGCCTACGTGTGGATGAAGCCCCCGGGTGAGTCCGACGGCTCCAGCTCGGCGATCTCGAACGACGAGGGCAAGGGCTTCGACCGCATGTGCGACCCGACGTACACGGGCAACGCCCGGAACGGGAACAACCTGTCCGGCGCCCTGCCGAACGCCCCGCTGTCCGGGCACTGGTTCTCCGCGCAGTTCCAGCAACTGATGGCGAACGCCTACCCGGCGCTGTAGTCCCGGGCGAACGGATGATCCGCCGGGGCCGGGCCGCAACGGCCGGGCCCCGGTGGATCGCGCACCCACCGCGGTGGTCCTCCGTGACGTGGCGCCGCACCGCGCTGCCACCCACGGGGCCGCCCCGGCGGACGGGCGGACCGGGATTTTGCCGTTCGAGCAACACGGCTGGCCGTTTCCGGGAGCGGTGGCGCACGCTGTCGGCATGCCGAACGAGAGGCCTGCGACCATGCCACAGCACCACGACCACACCTCGCACGACCACACCTCGCACGGGCACGCCGAGCACGGGCGCGCCCCGCACGACCACACCCATGTGGACTTCGCCGACATGCTGCCGCTGCTGGTGCAGGAGGCCGAGCTGTACACCCCGGCCTACGTCGAGGCCGCGGCCTGGCTGCGGGAGGTGCACCCCGGAGCGGAACTGGTCGTGGACGCGGGCAGCGGCCCCGGCGTCATCTCCTGCCTCCTCGCCGACGTCTTCCCGGCGGCGCGCGTCGTCGCCGTGGACGTCGCCGAACCCCTGCTGGCGGAGGCCCGCGCCCGCGCCGGCCGGCTCGGTGTCGCCGACCGGTTCAGCACGGTCGAGGCCGAACTCGCCGACGGGCTCGGCTTCCTGGACTACCCGGCCGACCTGGTGTGGGCCAGCAGGTCGCTGCACCACGTGGGCGACCAGCGCGCCGCTCTAGCCGGGTTCGCGGAAGGTCTCGCGCCCGGCGGCGTGCTCGCCCTCCTCGAAGGCGGCCTGCCCAGCCGGTTCCTGCCGCGCGACTTCGGCATCGGCCGACCCGGTCTCCAGGCCCGGGTCGACGCGGCGCAGGAGGAGTGGTTCGCGAGGATGCGGGCCGACCTTCCCGGCGCGGTGGCCGAGCCGGAGGACTGGCCCGCGCTGCTGACCGCCGCCGGGCTGCGCCACACGGCGACCCGCACGTTCCTCCTCGACCTGCCCGCCCCGCTCTCCGACGAGGCCCGCGCCTTCGTCGTCAGCTCCCTCACCCGGCGCCGCGACGGCCTCGCCGATGCCCTGGACGCCGACGACGTCGCCACCCTCGACCGGCTGATCGACCCGGACGACAAGGCGGGCGTGCACCACCGCCCCGACGCGTTCCTGCTGACGGCGATGACCGTCCACGTCGGCGTGAAGCCCGCGTGAGCGTGGGACTCGGCACCGGCCGGGCCGGGCGAACACCGTGATCCGCGCGCCCCGTACCCGCCGTGTGCCGCACTCCACGAAGTGCGCCGCGAGGATCCGCCGCTTGACGGCCTCGCCCGGCGTCGCGTCGAGCGGCTGACCCGCGGGGTCGCGGACGGCCACGATGCGGGGCGTCGCCAGTATGCGCGCCCGGATCACCGCCGCGGGCACCTCCGTGCCGTACAAGGTGTGCGAGGCGGCCGGACCCCGGTCCAGGGCCAGGTCGCGCAGTCCGTGCACCGAACCGGGATCGGGCAGGGACCACACCCGGCGCGCGGCGGGCCGCGTCGGCGGTGTGCGCGCGGGCGGGCGGCGGACCGACCCGGGACCAGTGGCGCGCCCATCTGCCCGACGTGCCGTTCCGGCGGACGTGTTGAGGTGCGCGGTGTTACGGCGGGACGCCCTGCGTCAGGGCCGCCGCAGAGCGTGGACGCCGGGCCCGTCGTCCTGCGCCGGTGCCGGGCCGGGGCTCCGGGGCCTTGACTTCGAGAGTGCTCCAAATGATGAACTCGCGGCGTTCACCGAACTCATATGGGGGTAACCATGACCGACTCTCCTGTCACGCTCATCACCGGGGGCGGGAGCGGTATCGGCGCCGCGGTCGCGCGGCGGCTGCTCGACGCCGGTCAGCGGGTGACCGTCACCGGCCGCGGCGAGGAGCGGCTGCACGCCTTCGCCGAGGAACTCGGTCGCCCCGAAGCCCTGTTGACGATTCCCGGTGACGCGGCCGACTACGAGCACGTGGCGGCGGCGGTCGAGGCGACGCTGAAGCGATTCGGGCGGCTCGACACCGTCGTCGCCAACGCCGGCTTCGCCACGCACGACACCGTCGCGGAGGGCGACCCGGCGGGGTGGCCCGAGATGGTGCTGACCAATGTGCTGGGTCCGGCGCTCCTCATCCGGGCCTCCATCGAGGCGCTGAAGGAGAGCAAGGGCCGGATCGTGCTGATCGGCAGCGTCGCCGGACACGTCTTCACGCCCGGCAACATCTACGGCGCGACCAAGTGGGCGGTGACCGGACTCGCCGAGAACACCAGGCGGCAGGTCACCGAACACGGCGTCGGCGTGACCCTGATCTCGCCCGGCCGCGTGGAGACCCCGTTCTGGGACGCCTACGGCAGCCTGCCGCCGGGCCACCTGCTCACCGCGGACCAGCTCGCCGAGTCGATCGTCTGGGCGATGGGGCAGCCGAGCGGTGTCGACGTGAACACCGTGGTCGTACGACCGGTCGGCCAGCCCGTCTGACCCGTTGCGCGAGCGCGAGGGGGAACCGCGTGACCGGCCGCGCGCGGCACGCGATTCCCCCACCGCACCGGCAGGGCAGATCAGTTGTCCTGCAGGAACTTCTTCGCCAGCGAGTCACCCAGCGACACGGCCGCACTGTGACTCTCTATGGGCGACACCTGGGAGTTCTTGAAGAGGATGTAGGTCACGCCGGAGTCGGTGCCCCCGGTCTCCGGGTCCGGGTCGATGCCGAGCGCGTTCGCGGTGGCGTACGAGGCCTCACCGATGATCTGCGTGGGGCCGGTGTCACCGACGACCGCGTACTCGACCTTGTTGTTGTAGATGACTGCGACCACGCCGCCGCCCTTGATGCCCGCGCTCGTGTACTTCCAGATGCTGCTGGAGCTGGGCACCACCACGTAGGGCAGCGAGTCCGCGCGCAGCGGCTTTCCGTCGGACTGGTGGAAGGCGGTGTCGTCCTGGAACCAGGGATCGGTGTCGCCGTTGCACTTGGTGGTGACCTGGCCGTCGCAGTCGATGTCCATGTCGGCCTTCCAGAACACCGCGCCGTTCTTGCCGCAGACGGGCACGGTGGCCGAGGTCTCCTCGTCGGTCCGGTACTTGCCGTTCGAGATCTGCGAGCAGGACGTCACCTTGGCGAGCAGGTCGGCCGCGCTGACCGAACCCTCCTGCGCCGATCGGGGGGTGGTGGTGCCGGAGGCGCTGGCCGGGAGTGCCGCGGCGGCCAGGAGCGCGGCGCCCGCGGCCGCGGCGAGGGTCAGTGTTCGAGAACGCACTGTGGGGGACCCTTCTGTTAGGAAACTTTCCTTACCGGGTTGCCGTACAAGGTGGACCCGCTTGCATGACCGCGTCAACCCCTGCGGGGGACTTGGTCCGGTCCAAGCCGTCGAGGCTCAAGAAGCCCGGGGAACGGGGGAGTTGGAAAGAGCGTCGGCCCGGACGCACGGTGCGCGTCCGGGCCGGCAGGTGTTCCGGGACGGCTCAGCCCATGTCGAACGTCGCCGGGTTGGGACCCAGGCGGCGGTCTTCGTTGAGCGCGCTGATCGCGGCGATGTCCTCGGCGTCCAGGGAGAAGTCGAACACGTCGATGTTCTCCTCGATCCGGGCCGGGGTCACGGACTTCGGGATCACGATGTTGCCCAGCTGGAGGTGCCACCGCAGGACGATCTGAGCGGGAGTGCGGCCGTGCTTCTGGGAGATGGCGACGATCGCCGGGACCTCCAGGAGGCCCTTGCCCTGGCCGAGCGGGGACCAGGCCTCGGTGGCGATGCCCTGCTCGGCGTGGTACTCGCGGGCCGCGTGCTGCTGGAGGTGCGGGTGCAGCTCGATCTGGTTGACCGCCGGGATGACGGACGTCGCCTCGATCAGCTTGTCCAGGTGCTCCGGAAGGAAGTTGGAGACACCGATGGCCTTCGCGCGGCCGTCCGCGTGAATCTTCTCGAAGGCCCGGTACGTGTCGACGTACGTGCCTCGGGACGGCAGCGGCCAGTGGATCAGATACAGGTCCACGTACTCCAGGCCGAGCTTCTCCAGCGACGTGTCGAAGGCGCGCAGCGTCGAGTCGTACCCCTGATCAGCGTTCCAGAGCTTGGTGGTGACGAAGAGGTCCTTGCGGGGGATGCCGGAGGCGGCGATGGCCTTGCCGGTGCCCTCTTCGTTGCCGTAGATCGCGGCGGTGTCGACGCTGCGGTACCCGGCCTCCAGCGCGGTGGCGACAGCCCGCTCCGCCTCGTCGTCCGGCACCTGCCAGACACCGAAGCCCAGCTGCGGTATCTCGACGCCGTTGTTCAGGATGATCGGGGGGACCTTGCTCACGAGCTCTCGATCCTTCAGTCGTCGGGTGGTACTCCCATGGTCAACGATCACGCGCCGTGATGCATTCCTGACCGGTGGATTCCCTATGGATTCATGGTGGGGGCCGGGCACCGGTGCCGCGCGTCGGCGGAAGTCGGCCGGAAGGGGATACGCCCCTCCACCGGGGCGAGGGGAGTCGGTCATTGGGCACATCCGGAAGAGCGCTGCCGGGCGCGGCGCTGGGACACCACGGCGGCGGTGCCGGCGGGCCTGTCCGCCGACACGGCCCACACCGCCTCCGGGCAGCTGAAATGGTCCGCGTCGGCGAGCGCGGACGGCCTGGGCGCCTTCGACACCGCGACCGCGCCGACTCACCCCCGGGAGGCCGGCCGCACATCCGGGGTGCACGGTCTACGCCTGGTACAGGGCCTCGACCTCGGTCGAGTACGCCTTCTCGATCGCCTTCCGCTTCAGCTTCAGCGACGGCGTCAGCAGCCCGTGCTCCTCGGTGAACTGGTGGGCCAGTATCCGGAACGTCCGGATCGACTCCGCCTGGGAGACCAGCGTGTTCGCGGCGACCACCGCGCGCCGCACTTCGGTCTCCAGGTCGGGATCGCGGACCAGCTCGGCGGGCGACAACTGCGGCTTTCCGCGCATCCCGAGCCAGTGCTCGACGGCCTCCGAGTCGAGGGTGACCAGCGCGGCGATGTAGGGCTTGTCGTTGCCGACGACGATGCACTGCGCGACCAGCGGGTGGTCGCGCACCCGCTCCTCCAGGATCCCCGGCGAGACGCTCTTGCCGCCGGAGGTCACCAGGATCTCCTTCTTGCGCCCGGTGATGGTGAGGTAGCCGTCCTCGTCGAGCGAGCCCAGGTCGCCGGTGGCGAGCCAGCCGTCGTGCAGGGTGGCGTCGGTGGCCTTGGGGTCGTTCAGGTATCCCTGGAAGACGTTGCCGCCGCGCAGCCAGATCTCGCCGTCGTCGGCGATGTGCACCGTCGTGCCGGGGATCGCCTGCCCGACGGTGCCGAACCTGGTGCGTTCGGGGGGGTTGGCCGTCGCGGCGGCCGTGGACTCGGTGAGCCCGTACCCCTCGTAGATGAACACGCCGGCGCCCGCGAAGAACAGTCCGAGCCGCCGGTCCATCGCCGAGCCGCCCGACATGGCGTGCTTGACCCGCCCGCCCATCGCGGCCCGCACCTTGGAGTAGACGAGCTTGTCGAAGAGCTGGTGCTGCATCCGCAGGCTCGCGGACGGCCCGGGGCCGATGCCCCACGCCTTCGCCTCCATCGCGTCGGCGTAGCGCACGGCGACCTCGACGGCCTTCTCGAACGGCCCCGACTTGCCTTCCTTCTCGGCCTTGCGGCGGGCGGCGTTGAAGACCTTCTCGAAGATGTACGGGACGGCGAGGAAGAACGTCGGCCGGAAGGCGGCCAGGTCGGGCAGCAGAGCGGCCGCGTTCAGCTGCGGCTGGTGGCCGAACTTGACCTTCCCGCGGAACGCGGCGACCTGCACCATGCGCCCGAAGACGTGCGCGAGCGGCAGGAACAGCAGGGTGGCCGCCTGGTCGCCGCGCTTGGAGTGGAAGACGGGCTCCCAGCGTTCGATGACCGTGTCCGCCTCGAACATGAAGTTCGAGTGGGACAGGACGCAGCCCTTGGGGCGCCCGGTGGTGCCCGAGGTGTAGATGATCGTCGCGATCGACTCCGGCGTGACCGCCCGGCGGTGCCGGTGGACCACCTCGTCGTCGATGTGCGCGCCCGCCTCGTACAGCTCCTGGACCGCACCCACGTCGAGCTGCCAGAGCTGGTGCAGCTGCGGGAGCCGGTCCACGACCGTGGCGATGGTCATCGCGTGGTCCTCGTGCTCCACCATGATCGCCGACACCTGGGCGTCGTGCAGCATCCAGAAGACCTGCTCGGCGGAGGAGGTGGGGTAGACGGGCACGACCTGGGCGCCGATCGTCCACAGCGCGAAGTCGAAGAGCGTCCACTCGTACCGGGTGCGGCACATGATCGCGACCCGGTCGCCGAAGCGGATGCCCTGGGCCAGCAGACCCTTGGCGAGCGCGAGCACCTCGTCACGGAACTCGGCGGACGTGACGTCGCGCCACTGGCCCTGGTCGTCCTTGCGTCCGAGTGCGACGTGGAGAGGGTCTTCCTGGGCATGGTCGAAGACAACGTCAGCCAGGCCGCCCACCGGCGGCGCCGACGCCAATGGGGGGTTGGTGAACTCGCGCAATCCCGCTCCTTGTGGCGCTCCGCACAGCGCCGTGAAAGCTACCCCACCCGGCCGCCGGGCGGGAGGGGGCTCGAACCACCGGGCGTCCTGGCGAATGCACAGGTCAGCCGTGGAAATGCCCTCACAAGGGGAAGGGCCGGACAGAATTTCTTACTGTTCCGTAAGTTTCCGGCCCGCAATCTCCACGGAATCTGTACGACCCGATTACGGTGGACGGCATCTTGTAAACCGGATGTGGAGCATCCGATTCCGCAGAGTGAGGTCCTGACGGATCCTCTGCCCAAAGAGCCGTAACCCGCGCCTCCACCCCGTGCGACCTGCCCCTCTGCTTCAGCGTGGCCGGGGACCGGCTGTTCGGGCCGGCGCGCGTTCGTGCGGAGCCGGCCGGGTCGTGCGGCCGTGCGTCCGGGGCGGCCCCGCCGGTTCGTGAGGCGTGCGTCCGGGCGGGCCCGGTCGTTGCCGTGCGGGCAGCGGGCAGCGGGCAGCGGGCAGCGGGCAGCGGGCAGCGGGCAGCGGGCAGCGGGCAGCGGGCAGCGGGCAGCGGGCAGCGGGCCGGTGGTCGGCGGAAGCTGTGCGCGTGTGGGGGAGGGGCGGCCGTCGACCGCCGGTCCCGGCCGGGCGACACCGTGCGATGGCGCCCTGGCAGCGGCCGGGCGGCCGTGTCACACGCGCCGCCCGCGGTGCAGCCGGTCGCCGCCGGCCAGGATCGCCGCGGCCAGCGCGTCCGCGGCGCCCTGCGCGGACGTGCGCCGCCGCCCGTGGACCAGCACGAAGTCGACCTCGCCGAGCTCCGGCAGCCCCGCCCGTTCCGGTACGCGGACCAGGCCGGGCGGGATCAGCCCCCGGGAGTGCGCCATCACGCCGAGGCCCGCGCGGGCCGCCGCGATCAGGCCGTTGAGGCTGCCGCTGGTGCAGGCGATGCGCCAGGGGCGGCCCTGGCGCTCCAGGGCCTCCAGAGCGAGCGCGCGGGTGATGCCCGGCGGCGGGTAGACGATCAGAGGGACGGGCCGGTCGGGGTCGAGGCGCAGCCGCTCGGCACCGATCCACACCAGTCCGTCGTGCCAGACGAGTTCGCCGCGCGGGTCCTCGGGCCGCCGCTTCGCCAGCACCAGGTCGAGCTTGCCCGCGGCGAGCTGCTCGTGGAGTGTGCCCGACAGTTCGACCGTCAGCTCCAGGTCCACCTCGGGATGGTCGTACCGGAAGCCCTCCAGGATCTCCGGGAGCCGGGTGAGGACGAAGTCCTCGGAGGCGCCGAACCGCAATCTGCCGCGCAGGCGAGTCCCGGTGAAGAACGCCGTGGCTTGCTCGTGCACGGCCAGGATCCGGCGGGCGAAGCCGAGCATCGCCTCGCCGTCCTCCGTGAGCTCCACGGAGTGCGTGTCGCGGGAGAACAGCTGGCGTCCGGCGGCGTCCTCCAGGCGGCGCACGTGCTGGCTGACCGTGGACTGCCGCAGCCCGAGTCGGCGGGCGGCCTGCGTGAAGCTGAGCGTCTGGGCCACCGCCAGGAACGTACGCAGCTGGGAGGGGTCGTACACGGCGACACGTTATCGCGAATCGTGATGGCAGTCAGAACGGTATGACGGATTCCCGATCGCGGTCCGGGAGAGGACGATGGAGAGGGCACGATCCGACCTCGTGCGACCGACACGACCTACGTACAGAACCGAGCAGTGGAGCACCGTGAAACGCCTGAAGTGGCCGAGCCGGCTGCCGATCGACCCGTACATCCTGCTGTTGCTGGGGACGGTGGGCCTCGCGGCCCTCTTCCCCGCGCGGGGTACGGCCGCCGACGTCGCGTCGGGCGCGTCCACGGCCGCCATCGCCTTCCTCTTCTTCCTCTACGGGGCGCGTCTGTCGACCCGTGAGGCGCTGGAGGGGCTCAAGCACTGGCGGCTCCACGGCACCGTCCTGGCCTGCACCTTCGTCGTCTTCCCGCTGCTCGGCCTGGCCGCCCGGGGGCTGGAACCGGTGTTCCTGACGCACGACCTCTACACCGGACTGCTCTTCCTCACCCTGGTGCCGTCGACCATCCAGTCGTCGATCGCCTTCACCTCCATCGCGCGAGGCAACGTGCCCGCCGCGATCTGCGCGGGATCCTTCTCCTCGCTGGCGGGCATCGTCATCACCCCGCTGCTCGCGGCGGCCCTGCTCGGCAACAGCGGCGGCGGTTTCTCCACCGACTCGCTCGTCAAGATCGTGCTGCAACTGCTGGTGCCGTTCCTCGCGGGTCAAGTGCTGCGCCGCTGGATCGGTGGGTTCATCACCCGGCACAAGAAGGTGCTCGGATACGTGGACCGCGGCTCGATCCTGCTCGTCGTGTACACCGCGTTCAGCGAGGGCATGGTGCAGGGCATCTGGCACCAGGTGAGCCCCGTGCGGCTGGCGGGACTGCTGCTCGTCGAGGCCGTGCTGCTCGCCGTGATGCTCACGCTCACCTGGTACGGCACGAAGGCGCTCCGCTTCGGCCGGGAGGACCGGATCGCGATCCAGTTCGCCGGGTCGAAGAAGTCGCTCGCCTCGGGACTCCCCATGGCCGGCGTGCTGTTCGGCACGCACGCCTCGCTGGCCGTGCTGCCGCTGATGCTCTTCCACCAGATGCAGCTCATGGTGTGCGCGGTGATCGCCAAACGCCGGGCCCGCGACCCCGAGGCCGCTGGGCCCCCGCGCCGATCAGCCGGAGCGTCACGAATCGCGGTCGGTACAGGGACACGTTCCGGCTGATGTTCGCCTGCGCGGTTGCGCCCGCCGAGGTCAGCCAGTTCACGTCGTAGCTGAGCACGATCCGGTCGCCGTCGCCCAGTTCCGGATGGACCTGCGGGTTGTACGCGGCCACGTCGCCGCCGGGGAGCGCGGGGCTGAAACCCCGGACGGGCCCGTGCCAGGGGCCGGTCGGTGAACACGCCCAGTACGACGTGATCGTCGTCAGCCCCGCGGTGCCGGCCGCCATGGTGAACAGGACGTACGTGCCGCCGTCGCGCAGCACCGTGAACGCGCTGCCCACCCCCGTGCGCCGCCCGTCCCCGAGGACCGGCGCCGGGCGCCCCCGCACCGTCCAGGCCGAGCCGTCCCAGTACTCCCAGGCGCCCGGCTCCGCGAGCCGGCCGTGCGGCACCCGCGCGACGTAGGCCCGCGACACCGGCCGTGCGGCGGCCTGCCCGTCGTCGCCGCCGAAGACGTACGTCCACTCGCCCGCGTCGACCGCCGAGGTGCCGAACAGCACCCGCCGGGAGGCGTCGGCGACGGCACGCTGGTCCAGGACGGTGGTGATGCCTTCGAGGCGCAGGTCCGGCAGCGAGAGCGTGGCGACCTCGGTGGCGGTCGGTACGCCGTAGATCCAGGGCGCCTGGCCGGCCGCGCGGGTCCACAGCAGGACGCGGACGACCTGGTCCGCGGAGCCGTGGGAGCGGGGCTCGACGCGGGCGGCGACCGGCCAGCGCCACTGCTGCGGCGCCGGGTCGGGGAAGACCGGGGCCGGCAGGGTCGTCCGCAGCCGTCCCCCGCGGGACATCACGACGGCGGAGTTGCGTACGAGCGGAGTGTTCGTGTCGCGCCACGCGTAGGACTCGCCGACGGGGTTCGGCGGGCCGTGCACCTGACCGAGGTAGGTGTCCGAGAAGAGCCACAGCACCCGCCCGTCGGGCAGCCGCACCGAATGGGTGCCGTCGCCGCCGGTCCAGTCGTCGGTGCGCGTCGGGTCGTCCCCGTACCGGGCGAACTCGCCCGTGAGCGCGGCGTCCGCGCTCCAGGACCGCGGCGTGCGGGGCGCGCACGTGCCGCCGCCCTCCCGGTCGCGGTCCGGGAGGGCGGTGAGCAGCACGGCGGTGCAGACGAGGGCCAGCAGGAGGCCGGCCCCGGTCGCGTTCCGCCGTCGTGCTCGTGCGTCGTCGGGCACGGACGGGACGTTAGTGGGCTCCGCTCACATGGTCCATGGGCAGCCACAGGACGGTGTCCCGGGTCACGGCGTCCTGGCGCGTGCGCAGCCCGGCCAGCTCGGCGTCGCTCAACGCCCGGTCGTGGACGCGGACGTCGTCGATGGCGCCGGTGAAGTACGCACGGCTGTCCATCCGTTGGCCGATGTGCACACCGAAGGGCGAGTTGCGGCTGACCGATCCGGGAACGTCCGCCGTGCTGACGGCGGTCCCGTCGACGAACAGGGTCAGCTGTCCCTGCCCGCGGCGCAGTGCCAGCAGGTGCCACTGGCCGTCGTTGTAGGCGCCCGTCGTGCGGACGGACGCCGTGGTGGGGGCCGACGCGCCGTTGCGGGTGGTGACCAGCCCGGTGATCCGATCGGAGGCGGGTTCGCCGCGCAGCCACACCTGCGGCTGCGTCGTGCCGATGCCGCCCATCCACAGCAGCGGTTGCTCGCCGGTGGTGGCGGTGTAGCGGAACCACAGCGTGGCGGTGAAGTCCTTCGTCCCGAGCGGCAGCCGGTCCTGGTACGGCAGCCGGACGGCGTCGTCCCTGCCGTCGAAGGCGAGGGCTCCGCCGAGCACGCCGTCGGTCTCCCGGGCTCCGCCGAGGACCGCGGCGCGCCGGGCGTGCGGGGCGAGGTCGGCCGTCGTCGGGTCCGGGCCGCGCCGCGGGGTGAGCCAGTCCTCGGTGAAGCGGGCGAAGCGGATCTCGTCGCGGGCGTCGACCGCGCCGCCCTCGTACAGCAGTCCCACGGTCCCGGTGTCGGCGCGCACCAGGTCCGAGTAGCCGGACCAGTCGGTGGTGACGACCGTGCCGCGGTCCACGCTGTCCCAGGTGCGTCCGCCGTCGTACGAGGAGCGGATCATCATGGTGCGACGGCGGTCCGGGTCGCCGGGGCAGGCCAGCAGCAGCCGCTTGCCGAGGGGCAGGGACGAGCACTGCACCTGCGGGGCGTAGAGGTCCGGGAGGTCGCGGAAGGGGGCCACGAAGCTGTCGCCGCCGTCGCGGCTGACCGCCTGGGTGCGGTGCCCGAGGTCGGTGCCGTCCTGTTCCCGGCCGCTCACCAGGACCGAGCCGTCGGCGCGTTCGGCGAGGGTCATCTCGGACGGCTTCTGCCGGAAGGTGCCGTCGCCGGCGATCGGCCACGAGTCCGTCGCCCCGACGTCCCAGCTGTCACCGCCGTCGTCGCTGGTGATGAGGGCCGCGTGGTTGGCGGTGACCCGGCTGCCGTTCCACGTCTCGGTGTTGACGCCGAGGACGAGCCGTCCCGCGTGCTTTCCGCGCGTCAGCTGGATGCCGTGCACCGGGCCGGTGGCGTACCAGGAGTTCCACTCCGGCGGGAGGATCTCGTCGCTCAGGTCGCGCGGCGGCGACCAGGTCCGGCCGTCGTCGTCGCTGTACTGGAGGTGCGGTGTGCGGTCGCAGGGCACGGAGCAGCCCGCGCTGTCCGCGCGGCCCGTGTTGTACGTCTCGGCGAGGAGGATGCGGCCCGTCTCCCGGTCCACGACGGGCGCCGGGTTGCCGTGGGTGTCGCCGCCGCCGTCGTTGACCACCTGGAGGGGACCCCAGGTGCGCCCGCCGTCGGTGGAGCGCTTGACGACGATGTCTATGTCGGCGGCGTCACCGCAGTTGAGGACGCGGCCCTCGGCGAACGCCAGCAGGGTCCCCTCGGTCGTCCGTACGACGGCGGGGATGCGGAAGCAGGCGTAACCCGGGTCCTGGGAGGCCTTGAACAGCACCTGCTGTCCGAACTCGCCTTTCGTGGAGGTCTGTTCGGCGCCGGCGGGGGCCGGCAGTGCGAGGAGCGCGGCTGCGGTGAGTGCGGCCGTGAGGGTGGCTCCGACGGTGGATCTGAGGCGTGCGCGGAGATGTGACGGCATGGTGCGACCTGCCCTTCATCCGTCCGGGCAATCAGGATTCTCTGGACATCCCACGTCCAACGTTCGCGGCACAGACGCTACTTGGGCCCTCAGGCACCCCACAAGAAGCGTGCACCGGTCATGTTCATGTCCCATTGCGCCGCCGCCGTGGCAGGGGGACGAGCGGAAGTACGGCCGCCGACTGCGGAGTCGGCTCCGGAGCGCTCCTGCGGCAGACGAGTGCGTCCGGGTCGCCGGACGGCGCCTGGAGCGTGTATCCGTCCGGGCACACCGGTCCGGGGTCGCCCTTGGGGCCGGGCGGCCCCAGCTCGCCCCGGTCGCCCTTGTCGCCCTTGTCGCCCTTGTCGCCCTTCGTGCCCGCGTCCCCGGGGGTCCCGGGCGGTCCCTGGTAACCCTGATCGCCCTGCGGGCCTGGCGGTCCCGCCGGGCCCGGTGAACCCTCCGCGCCGGGCGGGCCCGAGGGGCCGGGCCCGCCGTCCTCGCCCGCGGCGCCGGGCATGCCGGGCTCGCCGCGCCGCCCGTCGGCGCCCGGCTTCCCGCCCGTGCCCCGCTCGCCCTTGGCGCCGGGCGCGCCGGGCGCTCCGGCGGGCACGCGTACCCGGTCCATCAGACCGTCGATCGCCTCGGCGGGGTCCGGCGCCGCCGGTGTGCCGCCGCCCGCCTCGACCTGGGCGCGCAGATCGCGCACGTCCTGCGCCAGGGTCGACAGCGCCTTGCCGCGCCGGTCCGCCTCCGAGCGCAGCGCGTCCGCCTTGCGGTCCCCGGCGTCGATGCGCGCCCAGAGGACCACCGCGACGCCGGACAGCGCGACCAGGACACAGACGAGGAAGACGGTGCGCCACCGCACGGCTAGCACCTGCTGGAATCGGGTCACGGCGCCCCTCCCAGGCGATGGATGTCGAGGCGCAGCCGCGCGATCTCCGTCTGGTCCGCAGCGCGGAGCGTGGCCAGTTCGTCGATGCGCGAGTCACGCTCGGCGACCTGGCGCTCCAGGCGGTCGCGCTCGGACTGCAGCCGTTCGGTCAGGCTGGAGTAGCCGCTCAGGGCGTTCTCGCCCCGCTTTCCCAGATATGCCACGAGCGCCGCGCCCAGCGCGCCCGCGCAGGCGAGCAGCGAGCCGAACAGAGTGGTGCCGGCATCCAAGTAAACGCCTCCTACCTGGACGACGGGCCGCGCGGACGGGGCCCGATGGAATTCGCCAGGAGTAACGAGCACGGGCGTACGAGGATGTGCGTACGGAGTCCGATGCCACGGACGGGTGGTGACGGAACGCCACCGAACCCGTCCGTGCCACCGTGCGCCCGGTGGGTCCACCGGGCGCACGCCGGTGCGGACGCGGGGTCACCGGGACGGCTCCGCCCTTTGCAGGTCAGGGGCGCAGGACCACCTTGCCGAGATTGCCGCGGGACTCGATCGCCGCGTGCGCCTGCGCGGCGTCCCGCAGCGCGAACTCCTCGTGCACGGCGGGCCGGAGAGCACCCTGCGTGAACAGTTGCCACAGTTCCCGCCGCCACCGCTCGTACCGCTCGGGACAGTCGCGGGCGATCCGCGCCATCTGAAAGCCCATCACCGACCTGGCGCCCACCAGCAGGTCGTAGGCGCGCACGGTTCCGCCGCCCGAGCTGTACGCGACGAGACGACCGCCCGGGGCGAGCGCCCCGATCGCCGGGGTCAGCAGATCCCCGCCGACGGCGTCGAGCGCGTAGTCGACGGGGGCGCCCCAGTCGTCGGCGTCGTAGGTGACGACCTCGTCGGCGCCGAGTGCGCGCACGAACGCCGTCTTGCCGGACCCGGAAACCGCTCCGACAACTCGCGAGGCCCCGCGCAGCCGGGCCAGCTGTACCGCCAAATGGCCGATCCCACTGGCCGCCGCCGTGACGAGGGCCGACTCGCCCGGGACGGGGCGCGCGGCCTCCAGGGCGCCCAGCGCGACCAGCCCGCTGCGGACGAGTGCCACCGCGTCGACGGCGTCCGCGCCGTCGGGTATCGGCGAGGCCATGGACTCGTGCAGAAGGGTGAGATCGGCGTAGGCGTGCCCGAAGCCGAGACCGGTGACGCGGTCGCCCGTCCGGAAGCTTGTGACGCCCTCGCCGACGGCGGCCACCTCGCCGGCGACCTCGCCGCCGAGCCGGATCGGCTCGGCCGCCTCGCTCACCTTGCGCACCACCGGCAGGGTCACCCCGATGGCCTCGGTGCGCACCAGCAGTTCGCCCGGTCCGGCGACGGGCTCGGGGACCTCCTCCAGGAACAGCGGGCCACCGGTGTGCTCGTAGCGGACGCGACGCATCGCACCTCCAGGGATGGGAGTGGTCGTGGGGCATCGCGGGGACCCACGAAAATCGTTGGGAGTCCCAACGGTATAGCCATATTCGTTGGGATGTCCAACGGCTTTTTCGCTACCCTGGCCGCATGTCCGCCCCCCTGCCCGCGATCCGCGCGCTCCCCAGCTGGCTCCTCGGCCGCGCCGCCGCCCGCGGTCGCGCCCTCGTCGCGGAGGCGCTGGCCGCCGAAGGCATGAAGATGTGGCACCACGTGGTGCTGTCCGCCGTCGCCGACCTCGGCCCCGTCGCCCAGGCCGAGCTCGGCCGCTCGATCGGCCTCGACCCCAAGGACCTGGTAGGTGTCCTGAACGACCTTCAGACCGCCGGCCTGGTCGTCCGCGCACCCGACCCCGGTGACCGCCGCAAGAACGCCGTCTCCCTCACCACCGAGGGGGAGCGGGTGCTCCGCAGCTGCGAGACGGCGGCCCTGGAGGCGAACGACGTCCTGATGGCCCCCTTGTCCGCGTCCGAACGAGAGCAGTTCATGGGCCTGTTGATCCGGATTTCCGGTACGGACGGGTGACGCGGGCTAACGTTCCGTCATGACCGCACCCGAAGCCGAACCCCGTCTCGCCCTCGACCCGGCGCGCACCGCCCTCGTCCTCGTCGACCTGATGGACCGCATCGTGGCGCTGCCCCTGGAACCCCACAAGGGCACCGACGTGCTCACGACGTCCGTGGAAATGGCGGCCACCTTCCGCGCGGTGGGGGCACCCGTCGTGCTGATCCGCGTCGAGCGGCCCGGGGTCCCCGAACAGCCGCCGGGCAGCGGACTCGTGGCGGGCCTCGCGGCACCGGGCGACATCGAGATCGTGAAGCGGACCATCGGCGGCTTCCAGGGCACCGGCCTCGACGAGCGGCTGCGGGCCCACGGCGTCTCCACGCTGGTGTTCGGGGGCATCGCCACCAACCTCGGTGTCGAGTCGACCGCCCGGGCCGCCGGAGACCTCGGCTACGACCTCGTCTTCGTCGAGGACGCGATGGCCGCGTTCACCGCCCCCGAGCACGACGCCTCCGTCCGTCTCGACTTCCCGCGCCTCGGTACGGTCGTGACGGCGGCTGAGGTCCGCTTCGCGAAGGCCTGAGGCCCGGCGGGGTGGGCCGGGAAGAGCCTTTCGGCACCGGCCCGGCCCCCCGGGGCCACCCCGGCATGGACGGCACGGACCCTGCGGCGCGGGCGCCCCGGGCCACCCTCCGGGGCAGGGCGCGAAGGTGACGGGCCCCTCGGCACGGCGGCGCGGGAAAGACGGGGCCCCTCCGGCGCAGGGGGCGCTCCCCGCCGTTCGGGGCCCCGCCGCCGTGTCGCGGGGAGCCGGTCAGCCCTGGGCGGCCGGGGCCCGCAGGGCGATGCGGTGCTCGCCCGCGTACACGTTCATGGAGGGGCCGCGCAGGAAGCCGACCAGGGTCAGGCCCGTCTCCGCGGCCAGGTCGACCGCCAGGGACGACGGCGCCGACACCGCCGCGAGCACCGGAATGCCCGCCATCACCGCCTTCTGCGCCAGCTCGAACGACGCCCGTCCCGACACCAGCAGGAGCGTCCGGGACAGCGGCAGCGAGCCGCTCTGCAGGGCGCGCCCCACCAGCTTGTCGACCGCGTTGTGCCGGCCGACGTCCTCCCGCACGTCGAGCAGCTCGCCCTCCGGCGAGAACAGCGCCGCCGCGTGCAGGCCCCCGGTCCGGTCGAAGACCCGCTGCGCCGCCCGCAGCCGGTCGGGGAGGCTCGCGAGCAGCTCGGGCTCCAGCCGCACCGGGGGAGTGTCGTCGATCGTCCAGCGGGCCGTCGTGCGGACCGCGTCCAGGCTGGCCTTGCCGCACAGGCCGCAGGAGGACGTCGTGTACACGTTCCGTTCGAGCGTGATGTCCGGGAGGACGACGCCGGGCGCCGTCCGCACGTCGACCACGTTGTAGCTGTTGGAGCCGTCCACCGTCGCGCCCGCGCAGTACACGATGTTCTGGAGCTCGTCCGCGCTGCCCAGCACCCCCTCGCTGACGAGGAAGCCCGCCGCCAGGGCGAAGTCGTCGCCCGGGGTGCGCATGGTGATGGCGAGCGGTTTGCCGTTGAGGCGGATCTCCAGGGGTTCCTCCGCCACGAGGGTGTCCGGGCGGGTGCTCACGGCCCCGTCCCGGATGCGGATCACCTTGCGTCGTTCCGTGACTCGTCCCATGTCCTGATCAGTCCCGGTTCTGTACGTGCTGGTAGCCGAAGCGGCCCTTGATGCAGAGGTTGCCGTGGGTCACCGGGTTGTCGTGCGGGGAGGTGACCTTCACGATCTCATTGTCCTGTACGTGCAGGGTCAGGTTGCAGCCCACTCCGCAGTAGGCGCACACCGTGGTCGTCTCGGTCTGCGCCGACTCGTCCCACGTACCCGCCGCGCGCATGTCGAACTCCGACTTGAAGGACAGCGCCCCCGTGGGACACACCTCGATGCAGTTGCCGCAGTACACGCAGGCCGAATCCGTGAGCGGCGCGTCGTGCTCCACGGCGATCCGGGCCTCGAAGCCGCGACCGGCGACGGAGATGGCGAAGGTGTTCTGCCACTGGTCGCCGCAGGCGTCCACGCACTTGTAGCAGAGGATGCACTTGCCGTAGTCCCGGACGTACAGGTCGTTGTCGACCTTCGGTTCCTCGTTCACCCGGGCGGCGTCGGGGCCGAAGCGGTCCGGCTTCGCCTCGTACTCCTTGATCCATTCGGCGGCCCGCGGAGTCGTCGACAGGTCGACCGAGGAGGCGAGCAGCTCCAGGACCACCTTGCGGCTTTGCCGGGCGCGCTCGGTGTCCGTGCGCACCTCCATCCCCGCCTCCGCGCGGCGCGAGCAGGCCGGGACGAGCGTGCGTGCGCCCTCCACCTCGACGACGCACACCCGGCACGCGTTCTTGGGCGCCAGGGTGTCGCCCTGGCACAGCGTCGGTACGTCCTTGCCCGCGGCCCGGCAGGCGTCGAGGATCGTCGAGCCCTCCGGCACCCGGGCCTTTTGCCCGTCCAGGGTGAACTCGATCAGCCGGCGGGGCACTCCCAGCGGTACCACGGTCATGCGGCGGCCTCCGTCCGGTCGACTGCGGTCATCATGCGCGGACCTCCGCCCGGTCGATCGCGGTCATTCGTACGCCCCCAGACGGTCGATGGCGGATTCCACGGCGTTCCACGCGGTCTGTCCCAGACCGCAGATCGAGGCGTCCCGCATGGCGCGGCCCACCTCGCGCAGCAGGGCGATGTCGTCGGCGGCGGCCGCTCCGGTGCGTTCCGCGATCCGGTGCAGCGCCTCCTCCTGGCGTACGGTTCCCACCCGGCAGGGCACGCACTGTCCGCACGACTCGTCACGGAAGAACTCGGCGATCCGCAGCAGCAGCCGGGGCAGCGGGACCGTGTCGTCGAACGCCATGACCACACCCGAGCCGAGGGTGGTGCCCGCCTCCCGGGTGCCTTCGAAGGTGAGCGGGATGTCCAGCTCGTCCGGCCGTACGAAGCCGCCCGCCGCGCCGCCCAGCAGGACCGCCCGCAGCCGCTCGCGCACCCCCGCCCGTTCGAGCAGCTCGCCCAGCGTGGCACCGAACGGCAGTTCGTAGACGCCGGGCCGGTCCACGCTGCCCGACACGCAGTACAGCTTCGGGCCGGTGGAGCCGGCCGTGCCGATCGCCGCGTACGCGGGAGCCCCCATCGTGAGGACGGGCAGCACGTTCACCAGCGTCTCGACGTTGTTCTCCACCGTCGGCTTGCCGAACAGCCCTTTCTCCACCGGGAACGGCGGCTTCGACCGGGGCTCTCCCCGGTAGCCCTCGATCGAGTTGAACAGGGCGGTCTCCTCACCGCAGATGTACGCGCCCGCGCCCCGCCGGATCTCGATGTCGAAGGCGTAGCCCTGCCCGAGGACGTCGTTGCCGAGCAGACCCCGGGCACGTGCCTGCCCGATGGCGTGCTCCATCCGGCGCAGCGCGCGCGGGTACTCGCCACGCAGGTAGAGATAGCCCTGGTGCGCGCCGACCGCGTACGCCGCGACGGTCATCGCCTCCACGAGCGCGTACGGGTCGCCCTCCATGAGCACCCGGTCCTTGAAGGTGCCGGGCTCGGACTCGTCCGCGTTGCACACCAGGTAGTGCGGACGGTCGGGCTGGGACGCCGTGGCCTGCCACTTTCGGCCGGTGGGGAAGGCGGCGCCGCCGCGCCCGACCAGGCCCGCGTCGGTCACCTCGCGGATCACCGCGGCGGGGCCGATCGCGAACGCCCGGCGCAGCGCGGTGTACCCGCCGTGCGCCCGGTAGTCGTCGAGGTCGGCCGGATCCACCACACCGACCCGGCTCAGGAGCACCAGTGACGGGTCGCCCGCCTGCGGGACGGCCATGACCGCGGGCGGCTCGTCGTCCGCCGAGCCGGGCGCACCGCCGGCGGCCACCGCTCGGTCGACGGTCGCCGGCGCCGACACCGCCGTGCGGACCGGGTCCCCGGCCCTGATCGCCAGCGCGGCCGGAGCGCGCTCGCACAGGCCGAGGCAGGGACTGCGCTCCACTGCGACACCGCTGCCGGCACCGAGCCGCGCCTCGACCCCGGCGCACAGGTCCGCGGCGCCGGCCGCCGCGCACGCGAGGTCCGTGCACACGTGCAGCACGGTCGCGGGCCGCGGACGCACCGAGAACATCGCGTAGAACGTCGCGACCCCGTACGCCTCCGCGGGCGGCACGGTCAACCGGCGGCACAGGTAGTCGAGCGCGCCCTCGCTGATCCAGCCGATCCGGTCGTTCAGCGCGTGCAGCCCCGGCAACAGCAGGTCGCGGCGCTCCCTGGCCTCCCGGCCGCCGCGCGCCCACCTCAGATCGGCGTCGCTGCGGTCGGCGCCCTCCCACGAGGACTGCGGAGGGCCGAGCAGCGCGTCGACCGCCGCCCGTTCCTCGTCCGTCGGCTTGCTGTCGCCGAAGTGCAGGTCCACCACGTCACCTCACTTGAATCGGGGCCGGCAGCTTCTCGATCCGGATCGCCGAGGCCTTGAACTCCGCGGTGCCGGCGATCGGGCAGTTCGCCTCGATCGTCAGCTGGTTGGTGTCCACCTCGTCGGGGAAATGCATGGTCATGAAGGCGAGGCCGGGCCGCAGCGCGGTGTCGATCCACACCGGTGCCAGCACCGCCCCGCGGCGCGAGGAGACCCGGACCTCCTCGCCCACCACGACGCCGTAGCGCTCGGCGTCCTCCGGGCACAGCTCCACGTACTCGCCGCGCCGCAGCGGCGAGGCGAAACCACCGCTCTGCACACCGGTGTTGTACGAGTCGAGCCGGCGCCCGGTGGTGAGCCGGATCGGGTACTCCTCGTCCGTCAGGTCCACCGGCGGGTCGTGCTGCACCAGCCCGAACGGCGCCGGGCGCCCGCGGTCGGCCGGGTCGGACTCCCACAACCGTCCGTGCAGATACGTCGGTTCGAGCCGCGCGACGTCAGGGCAGGGCCACTGGATTCCCTGGTGCTCCGCCAGCCGCTCGTACGTCATCCCGTAGTGGTCCGGCGACACCGACCGCAGCTCGTTCCAGACGGCCTCCGCGTCGGCGTACTTCCAGTCGTGCCCGAGGCGGGCGGCGAGGTCGCAGATGATGTCGATGTCCTCGTGGGCCTCGCCGGGCGGGGTGACCGCCGCGCGGACCCGCTGGACCCGCCGCTCGCTGTTGGTGGTCGTGCCGTCCGTCTCCGCCCATCCGGCGGTCGCGGGCAGCACCACGTCCGCCAACTGGGCCGTCTTCGTGAGGAAGATGTCCTGGACGACGAGGAAGTCGAGGGCGCTCAGCCGGCGCACCGCCTGTTCGCTGTCGGCCTCCGACTGCGCGGGGTTCTCGCCGATGCAGTAGACGGCCCTGAGCGTGCGCTCCTCCATCGCCTCGAACATCTCCGTCAGGTTCAGCCCGTAGTGCGGCTGGATGACGGTGTCCCAGGCGGTCTCGAACTTCAGCCGCGTCGGCGGATCGAGGATGTCCTGGAAGCCGGGCAGCCGGTTGGGGATGGCGCCCATGTCGCCGCCGCCCTGCACGTTGTTCTGGCCACGCAGCGGCTGGAGCCCGGAGCCGTACCGGCCCACGTGCCCGGTCAGCAGCGACAGGTTGATCAGCGCGCGTACGTTGTCCGTGCCGTTGTGGTGCTCGGTGATGCCGAGCGTCCAGCACAGCTGGGCACGCTCGGCGCGGGCGTAGGCGTGTGCCAACTCCCTTATGGCCGGCGCCGGTACACCGGTCACCTTCTCGGCGAGCGACAGCGTCCAGGGCTCGACGAGCTGCCGGTACTCCTCGAAGCCGCTCGTCGCCCGCTCGACGAACGCCCGGTTGGCGAGGCCAGCGTGGATGATCTCCCGGCCGATCGCGTGCGCCATCGGGATGTCCGTGCCCACGTTCAGCCCGAGCCAGCTCTCCGCCCACTCGGCGGTCGAGGTGCGGCGCGGGTCGACCGCGTACATGCGGGCGCCGTTCCTGATCCCCCTCAGGACGTGCTGGAAGAAGATCGGGTGCGCGAACCGTGCGTTGGAGCCCCACATCACGATGAGGTCGGTGTGCTCGACCTCCTCGTACGACGACGTCCCGCCGCCCGAGCCGAAGGCCGCCGAGAGTCCTGCGACGCTCGGGGCGTGACAGGTGCGGTTGCAGGAGTCCACGTTGTTCGTGCCCATGACGACCCGGGCGAACTTCTGCGCCACATAGTTCATCTCGTTGGTCGCGCGGGCGCAGGAGAACATGCCGAAGGCACCGCGCGCGGCCTCCAGCCCTGCGGCCGCGCGGGTCAGCGCCTCGTCCCAGGTGGCCCGCCGGAAGGGCTCGTCGCGTGAGTCCCGCACCAGCGGATGCGTGAGCCGGGCATACGTCTTCGGCTGTCGTTTCCTCATGCGGCGGTCCTCAATGCGAGCAGGTCCGAAATGGCGTGGACGGTGCGGAGGGTGGGTACCGGGACGTCGGTGATCTCCGCCAACTCGACGACGGCCGCGAGGAGTACGTCGAGTTCGAGCGGCTTGCCGCGCTCCAGGTCCTGGAGCGTGGACGTGCGGTGGTCGCCCACCCGCTCGGCGCCGGCGAGGCGCCGTTCGATGGAGACGCCGACCTTGCAGCCGAGGGCCTCGGCGACCGCGAGCGTCTCGGTCATCATGATCTCGATGACCTTGCGGGTGCCGCCGTGCAGGCACATCTGCCGCATCGTGGCGCGGGCCAGTGCGCTGATCGGATTGAAGGAGATGTTGCCCAGCAGCTTGAGCCAGATGTCGTTGCGCAGATCCGGCTCGACGGGGCACTTGAGACCGCCCGCCTGCATGGCCTCGCTGAACGCCGTGCACCGGTCGGAGACCGACCGGTCGGGCTCGCCGATGGAGAACCGGGTTCCTTCGAGGTGGCGTACGACGCCCGGGCCCGCCAGTTCGGTCGCCGCGTACACCACGCAGCCGACGGCCCGTTCGGGCGCGAGCACCGCACTGACCGCGCCGCCGGGGTCCACGCTCTCGACGCGGTGGCCGTCGTGCGGGCCGCCGTGCCGGTGGAAGTACCACCAGGGGATGCCGTTCTGGGCGGCGATGACCGCCGTGGTGTCGTGCAGCAGCGGCTCGATCAGCGGCCCGCACGCCGCGTACGAGTTCGCCTTCAGACCCAGCAGGACGTAGTCGACCGGACCCACCCGGGCCGGGTCGTCGGTGGCGTGGGCGCGCGCGGTGAAGTCGCCACGCGCGCTGAGGACTTGGACTCCGCGCTGCCTCATGGCCGCAAGGTGCGGTCCACGGGCGATGAGATGCACGTCGGCGCCCGCACGGTGCAGCGCGGCGCCGACGTAGGCGCCGATCGCACCGGCGCCGAGAACTGCGACTTTCACGGTGGCTCGCTCCGTTCGGTCGAGGGTACCGAGGAACTGCCGAACTCTGTCGACGAAATATTGTCTACAGTATGGAGGTTGGGGCAGCAAGACTTCGCGCAGCACCTGGGCAGGACTTGGCCGAGGGGCCAAGGGCGGTGCGGCCGGGCCTGGTTCGGGCGGCGCGCGGTGCCGTGGCGAGCCGATCGGGACTTTCCGGGCCCTCACCGGGACGGTGGCGCCTTCGCCCTGGGGCGGCGCGGGGTGCGGAACCCGCCCGACATCTCAAGATCGTCACATTGCTTGGTGCCGGGCGCCGCCGACGGCACACTGTGCGGGTGCGATCACTGAGGGCCCTTGGAAGCGTCGCGGTGCTCCTGGCCGTGACGGGATGCGGTGCCGCGGGCGCCCGGGTCGGCGCCACCGATGGTGACGTCGCGAGCCCGGTGCCGCGCGACGCCGCGACCGCGGGGGCCCACGACGCCACGAGCCCCTTCCCCCGCGTGCCGGTGAAGACGCCCGAGGCGCAACCCTCCATGGACCCCGCTTCGATCACCGTGCTGGTCACCTTCGTCGGCGGTCCCGCCGACGGCCGTACGCGACCGCTGCCCCTCACGGTCGTGCGCGACGGGATCACCGTCCTCGGGACGCGCTACGAGCCGACGAGCAGGACCCAACCGGAAGTGATCGGCACCGCTCAGGGGCCGGCCCAGGTCTTCCGTCCCAGCTGAGCCGCCGCCTTGCCGCGCGCATCCGCCTGCGACGGCGCGGGCGGCGCCGCCGGGTCACGAGGCATCCCGCCGGTGGGCGGAGCGGACACCCCGCAGCGCCGGACGCGGGCCGTCCCCGCTCGGGGCCGCCCCTCAAGGGCACTTCGTCCCGGAATCGGGGAACCGACGTCCACCGCGAGGCGGCGTCCATCGTGGGCCGGCGTCCGCCGCGAGGCATGCCGGTGACCTTCCGCAGGCGGTGACAAGGCCCCCGTTGGCGGGGAGCGAGGGGGCGGGATCCGGCCGGGCGGAAGCCGTTCGTCCGGCGCGGACGACCGCTCGTCGCGCGTGGCATACCGCTCACCGCATACGGTCGACCGATTCACGCCGCGCGGGTTCCCAACTCCGGTACCGCTTTCTATCGTCCCGGATCATGAGTCCCCCTGTCGCACCGCCCGGCTGGAGCCGCTGGCTCGTCCCGCCGGCCGCACTGTCGGTCCATCTCTCGATCGGCCAGGCGTACGCCTGGAGCGTCTTCAAACCGCCACTCGAATCCGCGCTCGGCCTCAGCGGCACCCAGAGCGCGCTGCCCTTCCAGCTCGGCATCGTCATGCTCGGCCTGTCGGCCGCGTTCGGCGGCACGCTCGTCGAGCGCAACGGGCCGCGCTGGGCCATGACCGTCGCCCTCGTCTGCTTCTCCTCCGGGTTCCTGATCTCGGCGCTGGGCGCCGCCACCGAGCAGTACTGGCTGATCGTGCTCGGCTACGGCTTCGTCGGCGGGATCGGCCTCGGCATCGGCTACATCTCGCCCGTCTCGACCCTGATCAAGTGGTTCCCGGACAGGCCCGGCATGGCCACCGGCATCGCCATCATGGGCTTCGGCGGCGGCGCGCTGATCGCCTCGCCGTGGTCCACGCAGATGCTCAAGTCGTTCGGCTCCGACTCCTCCGGGATCGCGCTCGCCTTCCTCGTGCACGGGCTGACGTACGCCGTCTTCATGTCGCTCGGCGTGCTGCTGGTGCGGGTCCCGCCCGGTGAGAAGCCCGCCGCGTCCGGTCCGAGCGCGCTCGACGGCGTGCAGGTCTCGGCCCGCAACGCGGTGCGCACCCCGCAGTTCTGGTGCCTGTGGCTCGTGCTGTGCATGAACGTGACCGCCGGCATCGGCATCCTGGAGAAGGCCGCCCCGATGATCACGGACTTCTTCGCGGACACGTCCACCCCGGTGTCCGCGTCCGCGGCCGCGGGGTTCGTCGCGCTGCTCTCGGCGGCGAACATGGCGGGCCGCATCGGCTGGTCCTCGACGTCCGACCTCATCGGGCGCAAGAACATCTACCGCGTCTACCTCGGCGTGGGCGCGTTGATGTATGCGCTCATCGCCTGGTTCGGGGACTCGTCTAAGCCGCTGTTCATCCTCTGCGCCCTGGTGATCCTCTCCTTCTACGGCGGCGGCTTCGCGACCGTCCCGGCCTATCTGAAGGATCTCTTCGGCACCTACCAGGTCGGCGCGATCCACGGCCGGCTGCTCACCGCGTGGTCCACGGCGGGCGTCCTCGGCCCGCTGATCGTCAACTGGATCGCGGACCGCCAGGAGGAGGCCGGCAAGCACGGCTCCTCGCTCTACGGCACCTCGTTCCTGATCATGATCGGGCTGCTGGCCGTCGGCTTCGTCGCCAACGAGCTGGTCCGCCCCGTACACGCCCGCCATCACATCCCCGCACCGAGGGAGGCCGCCGATGACGACTCCGTCCAGCCCCAGCAGTCCGCCTAGCCGCCGCGCGCTGATCGCCCTGGCCTGGCTGTGGGTGGGAATCCCGTTCGGCTACGGACTGTACGAACTGACCCAGAAGGCGACCCAGCTGTTCACGGGATGACCGCCGGGCTCCCTTCTGCCCGGCGACCCGGTGCGGTGCCGTCGGCTCCGCCCGGTGCACCGGGGGCGGGGCTGTCGGCACCGACGCCGTGCGGGGAGTGCTGACAGAAGCCGACAAGCCTGGCGCCGCATTCCTGTGGCATCACCTGCCCTCGTACCCGTGAGTCACTGATCAGACTGGTGGATCCCGCTACCCAAGGCACGAGGGGGACCACTCATGAACGGCTCACGGATCGCCGCCGTCGGCCACTACCAGCCCGCCAAGGTGCTCACCAACGAGGACCTGGCGGGCATGGTCGACACCAGCGACGAGTGGATCAGGAGCCGGGTGGGCATCCGCACCCGCCATGTCGCGGGCCCCGACGAACCGGTCGACGAGCTGGCGGCGCACGCCGCGGCCAAGGCGCTCGCGTCGGCCGGCCTGACCCCCGGCGACATCGACCTGGTCCTCGTGGCCACGTCCACGGCCGTCGACCGCTCCCCGAACATGGCGGCCCGCGTCGCCGCGCGCCTCGGCGTGCCGTCCCCGGCCGCCATGGACGTGAACGTCGTCTGCGCCGGCTTCACGCATGCCCTCGCCACCGCCGACCACGCCGTGCGCGCCGGTGCCGCGACCCGGGCGCTGGTCATCGGCGCCGACAAGATGACCGACGTGACGGACTGGACCGACCGTACGACGTGCGTGCTGGTCGGGGACGGTGCCGGTGCCGCGGTCGTCGAGGCCTCCGACGAGGGCGGCATCGGGCCCGTACTGTGGGGATCGGTGCCCGAGATGGGGCACGCGGTACGCATCGAGGGCACGCCCGCCCGGTTCGCCCAGGAGGGACAGAGCGTCTACCGCTGGGCCACCACCCAGCTGCCGCCGATCGCCCGGAAGGCGTGCGAGCGGGCCGGTCTCGCCCCGCAGGACCTCGCCGGAGTCGTCCTGCACCAGGCGAACCTGCGCATCATCGAGCCCCTCGCCGAGAAGATCGGCGCCGTCAACGCGGTCGTGGCACGCGACGTCACCGAATCCGGCAACACATCCGCCGCGAGCATCCCGCTCGCCTTCTCCAAGCTCGTCGAACGCGGCGAGATCCGCAGCGGGGATCCGGTTCTGCTCTTCGGGTTCGGCGGAAACCTTTCGTACGCCGGGCAGGTCGTGCGCTGCCCCTGACGTGCATGTACACCCCGGTGTGACGAGTCCGACTCCCGTTCTCCCTGGCCATTGTGCGCCGTAGACTGTAGACGAAAGACAATTCATACTGGCTTTCCGGTGGCGTCGGCTCCCGAGCCGCTCCGGCCGACCGGTGACACCGGCTTTCGGCTGCCGCACCCGCCGCTGCCTCAGGAGGGGGACCGCGATGTTGTCGACGGGACTGCCGCAAGGGTCCGTGCCCAAGCTGGAACGGCCCGGCCCGTTGCGCGACCGCGTCTACGAGGCGCTGCTCGAACTCATCACCACCCGTGCCCTCCAGCCGGGCCAGCACCTGGTCGAGAGCGAACTCGCGGGGCACCTCGGGGTCTCCCGCCAGCCGGTGCGCGAGGCGCTGCAGCGGCTGAACACCGAGGGGTGGGTCGACCTGCGCCCCGCCCAGGGCGCGTTCGTGCACGAGCCGACGGAGGAGGAGGCCGACCAACTCCTCACCGTGCGTACGCTGCTGGAGGCCGAGGCGGCCCGCCTCGCCGCCGCCAACGCCGGCAGCGCCGGTATCGCCGCCCTGGAGGAGCTGTGCGCCGAGGGCGAGCGTGCGGTCTCCGCGGACGACGTGGACGGCGCGGTCGCGATGAACGCCCGTTTCCACGCGAAGGTGATGGAGCTCGCCGGCAACACCGTCCTCGCCGAGCTGGCCGCGCAGGTCGACCGGCGCGTCCGCTGGTACTACACGCCGGTCGCCCGGCAGCGCGGCCGCCAGTCCTGGATCGAGCACCGTGACCTCATCGCGGCGATCGCGGACCGCGACGAGCCGCGCGCCACTCAGGTCATGCGCGCGCACACGGAGCACACGCGCAAGACGTACCACGAGCGGGAGAAGTAGCTCCGCCCGCCCGGAAGCCCCTGGCCAGCCGCTCGGCGCCGCCGGGGCGAGGTCCGCGCCCTCGGGACGGCCGCGCCGCCCGGCCGCGCCTGCGGCCCACGCGGCCCCGACGGCCGTACGTCGCTGTCGAGGTGGGGCTCGTGTGGCGGCCGGCTCCCGTCCGTCCGGCTGCGACGGCCGTACGTCGCTGTCGAGGTGGGGCTCGTGTGGCGGCCGGCTCCCGCCTGTCCGGCTCCGACGGCCCTACGCCACCGGCGAGGTGATGGCTTGCGCGGCGGACGGCCGTGGTCCGCACGGTGCGGGCGGTGATGGCCCGCCGCCCGGAAGGCGGCTCGCTCCCGCGCCCAGCGCTCATCGGCGCGACACCGGGCTCCCGTCCCCGCGGCATCCGGCTCCGATCCGTCCGGCCGCCCCGACATCTGTACGCGGCCGCCCCGTTGAAGACCGCCGGCGCGCCCCGGCTCCCGCCCGTGCGGTCCGGTGCCGCCACCTCGAAGACGTTCCGCGCTGCGTCGCCCTCGTCCCGGCCGTGACGTCCAGGTCGCCCTCAACACCCCAGCCAGCAGGCAGATTTATCTTGAACACCCCCTGTCAGGCACCCCCCGGTGCCGGCCAGGGGGCGCGCTTGCGCCGTCGGCAGCCCTCGCTTTGTCCTGTCAGTGGAGAAAGTTGAGAGCAATTCGTGCGCGACTTCTTCCCACTCCCGGCAGCCACTGCTACGTTCCCCTCGAAAGCGAGACCGGCGAAGTTGGCCGGAACGCGACGGACGCAGGCCGATTGAGGCGGGGAGGGGCTCGTGAGACGTATGACGGCACGACCTGCCAATGCGCACCAGGCCCGCCTGTTGCGCCTGCTGCGTGACGGAGGGCCCAACTCCCGTGCCCAGCTGGGGGATCAGATCGACCTCTCCCGGTCGAAGCTGGCCGTCGAGGTGGAACGGCTCCTGGAGACCGGGCTCGTGGTGGCCGACGGACTCGCCGCATCCCGCGGTGGCCGCCGCTCCCACAACATCCGGCTCGCACCGGCACTGCGCTTCCTCGGCGTCGACATCGGCGCCACCTCGATCGACGTGGCCGTCACCAATGCCGAGCTGGAGGTCCTGGGCCACATCAACCAGCCCATGGACGTCCGCGAGGGCCCGGTCGCGGTCTTCGAGCAGGTCCTGTCCATGGCGGCCAAGTTGCGCGCGTCGGGGCTCGCGGAAGGGTTCGACGGCGCCGGCATCGGCGTCCCCGGACCGGTCCGTTTCCCCGAGGGTGTCCCGGTCGCCCCGCCGATCATGCCCGGCTGGGACGGCTTCCCGGTCCGCGAGGCGCTCAGTCAGGAACTCGGCTGCCCGGTCATGGTCGACAACGACGTGAACCTGATGGCCATGGGAGAGCAGCACGCGGGCGTCGCACGCTCCGTGGGCGACTTCCTCTGCGTCAAGATCGGTACCGGCATCGGCTGCGGCATCGTCGTCGGCGGCGAGGTCCACCGCGGTGCGACGGGCAGCGCCGGCGACATCGGCCACATCCAGGCCGTACCCGACGGCCGTCCGTGCGCCTGCGGCAACCGCGGTTGTCTGGAGGCACACTTCAGCGGCGCCGCGCTCGCCCGCGACGCCGTCGAGGCGGCCCAACAGGGTCTCTCGGCGGAGCTCGCCGCACGACTGGAGGCGAACGGCGCCCTGAGCGCCGTCGACGTCGCCGCCGCGGCCGCCGCGGGCGACGCCACCGCGCTCGACCTGATCCGCGAGGGCGGCAACCGCACCGGCCAGGTCATCGCCGGCCTGGTCAGCTTCTTCAACCCGGGCCTGGTGGTGATCGGCGGCGGGGTGACGGGCCTCGGCCACACCCTGCTCGCCGCGATCCGCACCCAGGTCTACCGCCAGTCGCTGCCCCTCGCGACCGGCAACCTCCCCATCGTTCTCGGGGAGTTGGGGCCCACCGCCGGAGTCATCGGCGCGGCCCGGCTCATCAGCGACCACCTGTTCTCACCCGCGTAGCCCACCACACCAGCACGCATCACCCGCCGCACCATCGGCACGTGTCACCAGTACAGCGCCCTGCTTCGCTCTGCCCTGCCTGAAAGCGCTTGCCCGCGCACGTCACGCCCTGAAACCGGTCCGCACGCCCGCCGAGGGGAACCGTCATGGCACCAGAACCACCGCTGCTCACCATGTCCGGCATCACCAAGTCGTTCCCCGGAGTCCGGGCCCTCGACGGAGTCGACCTCGACGTCCAGGCCGGCGAAGTGCACTGCCTGCTCGGCCAGAACGGTGCCGGGAAGTCCACGCTCATCAAGGTGCTGGCAGGCGCCCACCAGCCCGACGACGGCACCATCGGCTGGCGCGGCGCACCCGTCACCCTCAAGTCCCCGATCGCGGCCATGCGCCTCGGCATCGCCACCATCTACCAGGAACTCGACCTGGTGGAAGGCCTGTCGGTGGCCGAGAACGTCCACCTCGGACACGAACCCACCAGCGCCGGCTTCGTCGTACGGGGAAAGGCGGCGCGGACGTCGACGGCCGCACTGCTCAGGCGACTCGGCCACCCGGAGATCGATCCGGGGCGGCTGGTCGGCGAGTTGTCGGCGGCACAGCAGCAGATCGTCTCCATGGCGCGGGCCCTGTCCCACGACGTACGGCTCATCGTCATGGACGAACCGTCCGCCGCGCTCGACCCCGACGAGGTCGACAACCTCTTCCGCATCGTCGGCGACCTGACCGCGGAAGGCGTCGCCGTCGTCTACATCTCGCACCGCCTGGAGGAGATCCGCCGCATCGGCGACCGCGTGACCGTCCTGAAGGACGGGCGTGCCGTGGCCGGCGGACTGCCCGCCAAGTCGACCCCGACCAGTGAGGTCGTGGCCCTGATGACGGGCCGCAACGTCGAGTACGTCTTCCCCGACCGGCCCTCCACGCGGCCCCCGGGCGACCCCGTCCTCGCGGTCCAAGGGCTGGCCCGCGAAGGGGAGTTCGAGTCACTCGACCTCGATCTGCGCCCCGGCGAGATCGTCGGCCTGGCCGGCCTCGTCGGCTCCGGACGCTCCGAGATCCTGGAGACGATCTACGGCGCCCGCAAGCCGACGGCCGGCCGGATCAGCGTCGACGGACGGCCCCTGCGCCCCGGCAGCGTGCGCGCGGCCGTCCGGGCCGGACTCGGTCTCGCCCCCGAGGAGCGCAAGGCACAGGCCCTGCTGATGCTGGAGTCCGTCACCCGCAACGTCTCGGTCTCCTCGATGTCCCGCTTCGCACACGGCGGCTGGATCGACCGGCGTGCCGAGCGCGGCGCGGCCCGGGCGGCGACCCGTGAACTGTCGCTGCGCCCCGACAACCCCTCGGTGCCGGTACGGACCCTCTCGGGCGGCAACCAGCAGAAGGCGGTCCTGGCGCGCTGGCTGCTGCGCGGCTGCCGAGTGCTGCTGCTGGACGAACCCACCCGGGGAGTCGACGTCGGAGCCCGCGCCGAGCTGTACGCCGTCATCCGCCGGCTCGCCGACGAAGGCCTCGCCGTCCTGCTGGTCTCCAGCGAAGTACCCGAGGTCCTGGGACTCGCCGACCGTGTGCTGGTGCTCCGCGAGGGACGCGTCGTGCACACGGCGCCCGCCCAGGAGCTCGACGAACACCGCGTACTCGACCTCGTCATGGAAGGGACATCATGACGCAGCCCGCGTCACCGCCCCGGCCCGGTGAAACCCTGAAGACATCGCCGCCGGACGGCATCGCATCATGGCGGACCCTCGCGGCCCGCGCCGACGTCCGCACCCTCTCGCTCCTCGGCGTGCTCGCCGCCCTGATCGTCATCGGCGGCATCACGAAGCCCGACGAGTTCCTCGACACCCGCAATCTCCAGCTCGTCCTCACCCAGGCCTCCGTGATCGGCGTCGTCACCGTCGGCATGACCTTCGTGATCACCTCCGGCGGCATCGACCTGTCGGTCGGCGCGATCGTCGCGCTCTCCTCGGTCTGGGCGACGACCGTCGCCACCCAGGAGTACGGTTTCGCCGGCGTCCTGTTCACCGCGGTGCTCGTCGGCGTCGGCTGCGGTCTGGTCAACGGACTGCTCATCGCCTACGGCGCGATGGTTCCCTTCATCGCGACGCTCGCCATGCTCGCCTCGGCACGCGGTCTGGCCCTCCAGATCACGGACGGCAAGACGCAGATCGTCACCATCGACGGGATCCTGAAACTCGGCGAGCGCGACTCGTACGTGCTCGGCATACCTCCGCTGGTGCTGGTCTTCGCCGTGGTCACCGTCATCGGCTGGCTGATCCTCAACCGCACCACCTTCGGGCGCCGCACGGTCGCCGTCGGCGGCAACGCGGAGGCGGCACGGCTCGCCGGCATCGACGTACGACGCCAGCGCCTGTACCTCTACCTGCTGTCCGGACTGTGCTGCGGCATCGCCGCGTTCCTGCTGATCATCCTGTCCGGATCCGGCCAGAACACCAACGGCAACCTCTACGAACTCGACGCCATCGCGGCCGCGATCATCGGCGGCACGCTGCTGAGCGGAGGCCGAGGCACCATCACCGGCTCCGTGCTCGGCGTGCTGATCTTCACGACGATCACCAACATCTTCGCGCTGAACAACCTCCAGAGCGACGTCCAGCAGATCGCCAAGGGCGCGATCATCGTCGCCGCGGTCCTGGTCCAGCGGCGCACAGCCAGCACGACCTGACACGAGAAGGGTCCACCGCCATGCCAGAACCCACCCGGCACACCAGCCGCAGAGGACTTCTCTTCGGGACCGCCGCCGCCTCGGCCGGTGCCCTCCTCGTCGGTTGCACCAGCAACGACACCAAGGACGAGAAGCCCGCCGCGAACAGCCAGCCGGCCGCCGACGACAAGCCCGGCAAGCACGTCACCATCGGCTTCGCCGGCCCGCAGGCCGACCACGGCTGGCTCAACGCCATCAACGACAACGCCAAGAGCCGGGCGAAGAAGTACTCGGACGTCACCCTGGAGATCACCGAGGGCTCCAACGACACCGCCGCGCAGATCGGGCAGATCGAGACACTGATCAACAAAAAGGTCGACGTCCTGGTCGTCCTGCCCGCCGACGGCAAGGCCCTCACCCAGGTCGGCCTCAAGGCGATGCGGGCGGGCATCCCCGTCATCAACCTCGACCGGATCTTCAACTCCCCGCAGGCGTACCGCTGCTGGATCGGCGGCGACAACTACGGCATGGGCCTCAACGCCGGCCACTACATCGGCGAGAAGCTCAAGGACAAGAAGGACGCCCGCGTCATCGAGCTCGCCGGGCTCGACAACCTGGAACTGACCAAGCAGCGCACCCAGGGCTTCGACGCCGCCCTCAAGAACTACCCGAACATCAAGAAGGTCGCCCGGCAGGCCGCCGAGTTCACCGTCGAGTCCGGGCAGGCCAAGATGGCCCAGCTCCTCCAGGCCCAGTCCAAGTTCGACGCCCTGTGGAACCACGACGACGACCAGGGCGTGGGCGCACTGCGCGCCATCAAGCAGGCCGGACGCGACGACTTCCTCATGGTCGGCGGAGCCGGGGCGCTCTCCGCCTTCCAGGCCATCGACGCGGACAACAGCGTGCTGAAGGCCACCGTCCTGTACCCGCCGACCATGGCCGCCTCCGCGATCGACCTCGCCCGCGCGCTCGGCCAGGCCAAGGGCATCGGCGGCCTCGCCGAGTTCGAGATCCCCGCCTCGCTCACGCTCTACTCGGCCGTCGTCGACAAGGACAACGTCGAGCAGTACATGGCCACCGGCTTCAAGTGAGGCGCCCCGCACCACGGGCCCGGCCCCCGGGCCGGGCCCCCACCCCCCACCGCGCCACGACGACGAGGAGGACATCCGCATGGGACAGCCGCACGAGCCCGACGAGGCAGGCACCGGGTCCGGAAAACCGGCCCTGGGCGTCGGCATGGTCGGATACGCGTTCATGGGCGCAGCCCACTCACAGGGCTGGCGCACCGTGGGCCGTGTCTTCGACCTGCCGCGCCGCCCGGTCCTCGCCGCCGTGTGCGGCCGTGACGGGCAGGCCGTGCGGGCCATGGCGGACCGGCACGGCTGGGCGGCGGCCGAGACCGACTGGCGCGCCCTGATCGCCCGTGACGACGTAGACCTCGTCGACATCTGCACCCCCGGCGACAGCCACGCCGAGATCGCCGTCGCCGCACTCGCCGCCGGCAAGCACGTGCTCTGCGAGAAGCCCCTCGCCAACACCGTCGAGGAGGCCGAGACGATGGCCGCCGCCGCGGCCGAGGCCCGCGAGCGCGGCCAGATGTCCATGGTCGGCTTCAACTACCGCCGGGTGCCAGCCACTTCGCTGGCCCGCTCCATGGTCGCCGAGGGACGGCTCGGCGCCCTGCGGCACGTCCGGGTGACGTACCTTCAGGACTGGCTCGTGGACCCGGAGTTCCCGCTCACCTGGCGACTGCGCAAGGAGTACGCCGGTTCGGGGGCGCTCGGCGACCTGGGCGCGCACATCGTGGACCTCGCCCAGTACCTCGCGGGGGAGCCGCTCGTCGGGGTCTCCGCGCTCACCGAGACCTTCGTACGGCAGCGGCCGCTGCCGGTCGCGGCGTCGAGCGGACTGGCCGCCGTGACGGAGACGGGCGGCGTGGGCACCGTCACCGTCGACGACGCCGCCCTGTTCACCGCGCGCTTCGCCTCCGGCGCCCTCGCCTCCTTCGAGGCGTCCCGCTTCGCCACCGGGCGCAAGAACTCCCTGCGCATCGAACTCAACGGGGAGCACGGCTCCTTGGCCTTCGATCTGGAACGGCTCAACGAACTCTCGTACCACGACCACACCGAACCCGGCACCCACGCGGGCTTCCGCCGCATCCTCGTCACCGAACCCGAACACCCCTACCTGGACGCCTGGTGGCCGCCCGGTCACGGTCTCGGCTACGAGCACACGTTCGTGCACCAGGCCCGCGACCTCGTGCACGCCATCGCCGCGGGCCGTCCCCCGGTCCCGTCCTTCGCCGACGGGCTGCAGGTGCAGCGCGTGCTCGCGGCGGTGGAGGAGAGCGCCGAGAAGAACTCCGTCTACACATCCATCGCGGTCTGAGGAGGCCCCCGGTCATGCCGCGCACGTTCACGCTCTTCACCGGTCAGTGGGCGGACCTGCCGCTCGAAGAAGTCTGCCGACTCGCCCGCGACTTCGGCTACGACGGTCTCGAACTCGCCTGCTGGGGAGATCACTTCGAGGTGGACAAGGCCCTCACGGACCCGGCGTACATCGACTCCCGGCACGCGCTCCTCGACAAGTACGGCCTGAAGTGCTGGGCGGTCTCCAACCACCTCGTCGGCCAGGCCGTCTGCGACGCCATCATCGACGAACGCCACCAGGCCATCCTGCCCGCCCGGATCTGGGGCGACGGTGAACCCGAGGGCGTGCGGCAGCGGGCCGCGGCCGAGATGGCCGACACCGCCCGGGCGGCCTCCGCCTTCGGCGTCGACACCGTGATCGGCTTCACCGGCTCCGCGATCTGGCACCTCGTCGCCATGTTCCCGCCCGCACCCGAGTCGATGATCGAGCGCGGCTACGAGGACTTCGCGGCCCGCTGGAACCCCATCCTCGACGTGTTCGACGCACAGGGCGTGCGCTTCGCGCACGAGGTCCACCCCAGCGAGATCGCCTACGACTACTGGACCACCCACAAGGCCCTGGCCGCCGTCGGCAACCGGCCGGCCTTCGGCCTGAACTTCGACCCGTCCCACTTCGTGTGGCAGGACCTCGACCCGGTCGGCTTCCTCTACGACTTCCGCGACCGGATCTACCACGTCGACTGCAAGGAGGCCCGCAAACGGCTCGACGGACGCAACGGCCGGCTCGGCTCGCACCTGCCGTGGGGAGACCCGAGGCGCGGCTGGGACTTCGTCTCCGCCGGGCACGGGGACGTCCCCTGGGAGGACGTCTTCCGGATGCTGCGCTCCATCGACTACACCGGCCCCGTCTCGGTCGAGTGGGAGGACGCCGGAATGGACCGGCTCCAGGGCGCACCCGAAGCCCTGGCCCGCCTCAAGGCGTACGACTTCGAGCCGCCGTCGGCCTCGTTCGACGCGGCGTTCGGCGGCAACGACTAGCCGCGCCGGCCCGCGCGGGGCCGCTACGACCAGGCCGCGTCCGCCCGCCACGGGCAGACGTGACCGGTTCGCACCGGCCCGCGGCGGACCGCTGTGAGCGACCAGGCCGCACCGGCCCACGACGGAAGGTGTGACCAGGCCGCACCGGCCCACGGTGGGAGGTGTGACCAGGCCGCACCGGCCCACCACGGGCAGGCCCGGCCGATCGCACCGGCCCGCGCGGACCGGGAAGAGCAGGCTCGTCCCCGGGGCCGGACCGGCCGGGGACGACCAGGACTTCCGGCCCGAACGGGCCGGAGCGAACGGCCGCACCGGCCCCGCGCGGACCGGAGAAGAGCAGACCGTTCTGGCCCCGCGAGGGACCGGAACGCCAGGCCCGACCCGGACCCCGACGGACCGGCGACCGGCCGACCGGCCCCGCACGGGGCCGCCCAGAGAGTTCCGGGGTGACGGCGCACCCCGGCGTCCCGCACACACCCGTACGACCGGCCCCTTCATGGAGGCATTTCGTGCACCCGAACGTCCGAAACAGGAAGAACACACGCACCAGAGCGAACGAGAGCCACTCAAGGCGTCCCAGACTGCGCGGGACGCTCGCCCTGCTGAGCGGCGCGCTCCTCGCCGCCGCCTCCCTCACACTCACGACACCCCCGGCCGGCGCAGCCGTCGCCGACGCGGGGACCGCCGCCGAGGACTTCCAGCAAGTCACCCTCGCCAAGGGCGAGCCCGAGGTCGGCGAACCGATGTCCCTCGCCGTCCTCCCGGACCGCTCCGTCCTGCACACCTCGCGCGACGGCGAACTCCGCCTCACCGACGCGGCGGGCAACACGAAGATCGCGGGCAAGCTCGACGTGTACACCCACGACGAGGAAGGCCTCCAGGGCGTCGGTATCGACCCCGGCTTCAGCGACAACCGCTTCATCTACCTCTACTACGCCCCGCCGCTGGACACTCCCGCGGGCGACGCCCCGGAGAACGGCACGGCCGCGGACTTCGCCCCCTTCGACGGCGTCAACCGCCTCTCGCGCTTCGTCCTCAAGACCGACGGAACCCTCGACGCGGCCAGCGAGAAGAAGATCCTCGACGTCCAGACCTCCCGCGGCATCTGCTGTCACGTCGGCGGCGACATCGACTTCGACGCGGCCGGCAACCTCTATCTGTCGACCGGCGACGATTCCAACCCCTTCCAGTCGGACGGCTTCACGCCCATCGACGAGCGTGCCGACCGCAACCCGGCGTTCGACGCCCAGCGCTCGGCCGGCAACACCAATGACCTGCGCGGCAAGATCCTGCGCATCAAGGTGAACGCCGACGGCTCCTACTCCATCCCCGAGGGCAATCTCTTCGCCCCGGGCACGGACAGGACGCGCCCCGAGATCTACGCGATGGGCTTCCGCAACCCGTTCCGCTTCAGCGTCGACAAGAAGACGGGCATCGTCTACGTCGGCGACTACGGCCCGGACGCCGGCGCGGCCGACCCGGCGCGCGGCCCCGGCGGACAGGTCGAGTTCGCGAGGGTCACCGAGGCCGGCAACTTCGGCTGGCCCTACTGCACCGGCAAGAACGACGCCTACGTCGACTACGACTTCGGGACCAAGGCCTCCGGCGCGACGTTCGACTGCGCCGCACCGAAGAACAACTCGCCCCACAACACCGGCCTCACCGACCTGCCCCCGGCGCAGCCCGCCTGGATCCCGTACGACGGCGCGTCCGTCCCGGAGTTCGGCAGCGGCTCGGAGTCCCCGATGGGCGGCCCGGTCTACCACTACGACGCCTCGCTCGACTCGCCCGTGAAGTTCCCCGAGGCCTACGACGGCAACTTCTTCGCCGGAGAGTTCGGCCGCCGCTGGATCAAGCGGATCGTCGAGGACGGCAGCGGCACCGTGCAGTCCATCAACTCCGTCCCGTGGACCGGCACCCAGGTGATGGACATGGCGTTCGGACCCGACGGCGCCCTGTACGTCCTGGACTACGGCACCGCCTGGTTCGGCGGCGACGAGAACTCGGGCCTCTACCGAATAGAGAACGCCACCGACGGACACTCACCCGTGGCGCAGGCCGCGGCCGACCGCACCTCCGGCCAGGCCAAGCTCAAGGTGAGCTTCTCCTCGGCCGGTTCGACCGACGCCGACGGCGACGCCCTGACCTACAGCTGGGACTTCGGCGACGGCGGCAAGTCCACCGCCGCGAACCCGACGCACAAGTACACGAAGAACGGCACCTACACGGCGACCGTGACCGCCAAGGACCCGGGCGGACGTACCGGAAGCGCGAGCGTGCAGATCGTCGTCGGCAACACCGCGCCCAAGGTGACGGTGGAACTGCCCCGCGACGGCCAGCTGTTCAGCTTCGGCGACCCCGTGCCGTTCAAGGTGAAGGTCACCGACCCCGAGGACGGCACCACGATCGACTGCTCGAAGGTGAAGGTCACCTTCATCCTCGGCCACGACAGCCACGGCCACCCGCTCACCTCGGCGAACGGCTGCTCCGGCACCCTCCAGACCAGCGCCGACGGCGGCCATGACGACGACGCCAACATCTTCGGAGTCCTCGACGCCGAGTACACCGACGGCGGAGGCGGCGGCCAGGCCCCGCTGACCACCCACGACCGCAACGTGCTCCAGCCCAGGCACCGTCAGGCCGAGCACTACAACGACTTCTCCGGTGTCACCCTCCAGTCGAAGACCAGCGCCCACGGCGGCCGCACGGTCGGCGACATAAACAACGGCGACTGGATCTCCTTCACCCCGTACGTCCTCGACAACGCCGCCAAGATCACGGCACGTGTCTCGTCCGCCGGATCCGGCGGCACCCTGCAGGTCCGCGCGGGCTCCCCGACCGGCCGGCTCCTGGGCAGCGCGACCGTGCCCGTGACCGGCAGCTGGGACACCTTCCAGGACGTCACCGCGAACCTCGCGGGCGCACCGCGCGGCACGACCACGCTGTACCTCGTCTTCAAGGGGAGCGGCACCGGCGCGCTCTACGACGTGGACGACTTCACCTTCACGACGAGCTGACGGAAGGGGTGACGTTCATGCGCGCATCCGCACGGATGCTGACCGCGGGCGCCGCCGCAGCCCTGCTGATCGGCTGTGTGTCGGGACCCGCCGCGTCCAAGGGCGCGGACGGGAAACGAGTCCTCGTCTTCTCCAAGACGGCGGGCTTCCGGCACGACTCGATCCCCGAGGGGATCGCGGCCGTACGCGAACTGGGCACGGAGGGCGGCTTCGCCGTCGACGCCACCGAGGACGCGGGAGCCTTCACTACCCGCAACCTCGCCCGGTACGACGCCGTGGTGTTCCTGTCCACCACGGGTGACGTCCTCGACGGCCCCCAGCAGAGCGCCTTCGAGAAGTACATCAAGAAGGGTGGCGGCTACGTGGGCATCCACGCGGCCGCCGACACCGAGTACGACTGGGCCTTCTACGGCGGCCTCGCCGGCGCCTACTTCCAGTCGCACCCGGCGATCCAGCCGGCGACGGTGAACGTCGAGGACCGGGCACACCCGGCCACCTCGGAGCTGCCGCGGGCCTGGGACCGCACCGACGAGTGGTACAACTACCGCTCGGATCCGCGCGATCGGGCGCACGTCCTGGCCTCGCTCGACGAGTCGTCGTACACCGGCGGCACGATGAACGGCGACCATCCGATCGCCTGGTGCCAGGAGTACCAGGGCGGCCGCGCCTTCTACACCGGCGGCGGTCACACCAAGGAGTCGTACGCCGAACCCGCCTTCCGCCACCACCTGCTGGGCGGAATCCGCTACGCCATCGGCGCCGCGCAGGCCGACTGCCGTCCGGAGAACGGCTACCGGCCGCTCTTCGACGGCACGGCCGACTCCCTGTCGTCGTGGAGACAGGCGGGACCGGGCTCCTTCTCCCTCTCGGACGACGGCACGCTCACGTCGTCCGGTGGGCTGGGGATGCTCTGGTACGCCGGGTCCGCGTTCCGGTCCTACTCGCTGAAGCTGGACTGGAAGGTGGCCGGGGACGACAACTCCGGTGTCTTCGTGGGCTTCCCCGCCTCCGACGACCCGTGGTCTGCCGTCGACAACGGCTACGAGGTCCAGATCGACGCGACCGACGCTCCCGACCGCACCACCGGGGCTGTGTACAGCTTCCAGTCCGCCGATCTCGGCAAGCGCGACCGTGCGCTGAACCCGCCGGGGGAGTGGAACACGTACGAGATCCGCGTCGAGGGCGAACGGCTCCGGGTCTGGCTCAACGGCGTCAAGATCAACGATTTCACCAACACCGATCCCGTACGGAGCCTGCGAGACGGACACGTCGGCATCCAGAACCACGGAGCCGACGACCAGGTGTCCTTCCGTGACGTACGGATCAAGGAACTGCCCACGAAGTCCCCCGCACAAGGGGCTTCACCGGGCGACTGAGCGGCGGCGGGCGGGAGACGCCGTACTCCCGCCCGCCGTCCCCCATCCGCACCTACCGGTCCTCCCGGCCCTGTCCGTCCCCGGGATCTCCGGCTTCTTCCGGCTGACGTACGACAAGGAGGCTGCCCATGTCCGTGTCCCTTTCCGCCCCACGGGTGGGGGTGTGGCTGGTCGGAGCTCGCGGCTCCGTCGCCACCACCGTCATCGCGGGCTGCGCCGCCGTGACCGCCGGCCTGCACGCCCCCACGGGCATGGTCACCGAGACCGACGTCTTCACCGGCAGCGGCCTGGCCGCCCTGTCGTCCCTGGTCTTCGGCGGCCACGACACGGTGGACTGTCCGCTCCCGAAGCGGGCGGAGGTCCTCGCCGCCGGAGGTGTGCTCCCGCACGGCCTGCCCGCGGCGATCGCCGCCGAACTGGAGGCCGCCGACCGGGAGATCCGCCCGGGCGGCCCCACCCCCGGTGACACCCGCGCACCGGACGAGCTCATCGACGCCTTCGCCACGGACATGCGGGACTTCGTCCGCCGCCGCGGCCTGGACCGGGCGGTCGTGGTGAACGTGGCCTCCACGGAGCCCGCCCGGCCGGGTGCCATGCCGCCGAGCTCGCTGTACGCGGCGGCAGCCCTGCGGGCCGGCTGCCCGTATGTGAACTTCACCCCCTCCACCGGCCTGCACCACCCGGCGCTGACGGCGCCGGCCGAGTCCAGCGGACTGCCGTACGCGGGCCGTGACGGCAAGACCGGCCAGACGCTGCTGCGCTCGGTGCTCGGCCCGATGTTCGCCCAGCGCGCGCTGTCGGTCCGCGCCTGGTCCGGCACGAACCTCCTGGGCGGAGGCGACGGAGCGGCCCTCGCCGACCCGGCCGCCGCCGCCGCGAAGAACGCCGGCAAGGAGCGGGTGCTCGCGGACACCCTCGGCGCGGCCCCCGCCGGCGAGACCCACATCGACGACGTCCCCGTCCTCGGTGACTGGAAGACAGCCTGGGACCACATCGCTTTCGACGGCTTCCTCGGCACCCGGATGGTCCTCCAGACCACCTGGCAGGGCTGCGACTCGGCGCTCGCGGCGCCCCTGGTCCTCGACCTGGCCCGTATCACGGCCCGCGCGCACGAGGCCGGCCTCTCCGGTCCGCTGAGCGAACTCGGCTTCTACTTCAAGGACCCGGTCGGTGACGGCCCTTCGTCCCTGGGCGAGCAGTACGCGGCCCTTGCCGGCCTCGCAACCCGCCTCCGTCCGCTCTCCGAGGAGACCCGGTGAACCTCCGCGCACTCGGAACACGACGCTCGCCCCGACGCCATCCGTCGGCCGGGAGCGAGGGTCCTCGGTCGGGCGAGGAGGCTCAGCGGGGCGAAGGAGCCCGGCCGGCCGAGTACAGCCGGGCGGCAGGCGACGGCCCACCGGAACAGGGGTCCCGGTCGGCAGGCGAGTCGCCGTCGGCAGGTGAGTCCGGGACGGGAGAGGCGTCCCGGTCGGCTGGCGGGTCCCGGTCGGGAGAGGCGTCCCGGTCGGCGGGCGGGTCCCGGTCGGCCGGGCGCAGCCGCTCGGCTGGGGACGACCGAGGGGCAGGAGTCGGCCGACGGGCAGGAGACGGCCGAGGCGCAGGAGTCGGCCGAGAGGCAGGTGCGGGCACGTGGCCCGGCGGAACCCGGTCGAGAGGGCCCGCCAAGGTGCGGCCGAGCAGGCGCGCGCGAGTGCGTGCCTGGGCCGAACTGCTGCGCCTGCCCGCCCTGTTCACGGTCCCCGGTGACGCCCTCGCGGGCGCCGCTGCCATCGGCGCCCGCCCGAACTCCCGCACCCTGCTCGCCATCGGCTCCTCGGTCTGCCTGTACGAGGCGGGCATGGCCCTCAACGACTGGGCCGACCGTGCCGAGGACGCCGTGGAACGCCCGCACCGCCCGCTGCCCTCCGGCCGCGTACGCCCGGCCGCGGCACTCGCGGCGGCGGGAGCCCTGACGGCCGCGGGCCTCGCCCTGGCGTCCCGCGCGGGCCGTCCCTCCCTCGCGGTCGCCGCTCCGCTCGCGGCCACCGTCTGGGCCTACGACCTCTTCCTCAAACACACCCCCGCCGGGCCTGCCGCGATGGCCGCCGCCCGCGGACTGGACGTCCTCCTCGGGGCGTCGGCCACCGCCGGACCGACCGGACCCGCCGGACTGACCGGCCCCGCTGGACGAACCGGACTGACCGGGCCCGCTGGACGAACCGGACTGACCGGGCCCGCTGGACGAACCGGACTGACCGTGCTGGCTGGACTGAGGCAACTGGCCGGATCAGCCGGGCTAGCCGGGTCAGCCGGGTCAGCCGGGTCAGCCGGATCAGCCGGGCCAGCCGGACGAACCGGACCGTCCGGTCCCGTCGGCCCAGCCGACCGCGGGGGCCGTGGAGGCCCCCCGCCCGGCCGGACGGCCCGCGTCACGCACGGCGCCGGCGACCGCCACGCCACCGCGGCCCGGCGCGCCGTCCCCTCCGCCCTCGCCCTGGCCACGCACACGCTCGCCGTGACGACGGTGTCCCGCGGGGAGACACAAGGCGGCTCGCCGGTGGCACCGCTGGCCGCGCTGGCCACGACGGGCGCGCTGGCCTGGAGCCTGACGAGCCGCCCGGCTCCCGGTGCGGGACGGGCAGGCAGTGGCCAGGATCCGGCGGGGTCGACGCCTTCGCCCCCAGGAGCTGTGTCCGCCCCGACGGACACCCTGCGCACGGCCCTCGCCCTCGCCTACGCGGCGACGTCGGCCCGTCCCCTCTTCCACGCCGCCCTGAACCCTTCACCCCCGCTCGTCCAACGAGCCGTCGGCGGGGGCATCCGCGCCATGATCCCGCTTCAGGCCACCCTCGCCGCCCGCGCGGGCGCGCCCGTCACCGCTCTGCTGACCGCCGCCCTCGCACCGGCGGCCCGCAGGTTCGCGAGGAAGGTGAGCGTCACATGACATCGAGCCCCGGCCCGGCCGACACCCCCGCCGCCCCTGCCCTCCGCTTCGGCTACGGCACCAACGGCCTCGCCGACCTCCGTCTCGACGACGCCCTCGCACTCCTCGCCGACCTGGGCTACGACGGCGTGGGCCTGACCCTCGACCACATGCACCTCGACCCGCTCGCCCCGGACCTGGCCGCCCGCACGGCGCGCGTGGCCCGCACCCTCGCGGCGCGCGGTCTGTCCGTCACCGTGGAGACCGGCGCGCGCTACGTCCTCGACCCACGGCGCAAACACGGACCCTCGCTCCTCGACCCGGACCCGGGCGACCGGGCGCGCCGGGTCGACCTGCTCCTCCGGGCGGTGCGCGTCGCCGCGGACCTCGGCGCCCACGCCGTGCACTGCTTCAGCGGCATCACCCCGTCCGGCACGGACGAGGAGACCGCCTGGAAGCGTCTCGCCGAGGCGCTCGCACCCGTCGTCGAGACGGCCACCCGCGCGGGCGTTCCGCTCGCCGTCGAACCCGAACCCGGCCATCTGCTCTCCTCCCTCGCCGACTTCCACCGGCTGCGTGAGGCGCTCGGCGACCCGGCCGCCCTCGGACTCACCCTCGACATCGGCCACTGCCAGTGCCTCGAACCCCTCCCACCCGCCGACTGCGTGCGCGCCGCCGCCCCGTGGCTGCGCCACGTCCAGATCGAGGACATGCGCCGCGGCATCCATGAACACCTCCCCTTCGGCGACGGGGAGATCGACTTCCCGCCCGTGCTCGAAGCACTGGCCGCCACCGGCTACCGGGCCCTGACCGTCGTCGAACTGCCCCGCCACTCCCACGCGGGCCCGCACTTCGCCGCACAGTCCCTCCCGTTCCTCCACCGCGCGGCCCGGGCGATCCCCGAGAGCCCCGAAGGGAGAACCCCGTGAACCACCCGAACCGCAACCAGGACGGCCGGCCCGGCCCGCACGCCCAGGACGCCCGCCCGGGGCGAGGTGCCCCCGCCGCTCTGACGGCCCTGCACGCCCGCCTCGACAGCCGCCTGCGCCCGGACGCCCGCGCCTGGTTCGACCGCGCCCTCGCCGAAGCCGCGGACCACCCCGGCACCCACGGCCCCATCTCCACCTGGGAGCTGCGGATAGCGGAGGCCGGACGCCGGTGCGGGCCCGAGCACTCGGACGACGCCCGCGTGCTCCTGCTGTACGCGGCCCGCGCCGACCCGGACGCCCTCACGCGCGTCTACCGGCAGGGCACCGCCGCCGAACGCCTCGCCGTCCTGCACGTGCTGCCCCATCTGGTGGACGGCCCCGACGCGCTGCCGCTCGTCGAGGACGCCCTGCGTACCAACGACACCCGGCTGCTCGCGGCGGCCGTCGGTCCGTACGCCGCCCGGCACCTGCCCGCACACCACTGGCGCCACGCCGTCCTCAAGTGCCTGTTCACCGGCGTACCCGTCGACGAGGTCGCGGACCTGCCCCGGCGTGCCCGCGCCGACGCCGAACTGGCCCGCATGCTCGGCGACTACGCCGACGAACGCACCGCCGCGGGCCGTCCCGTGCCCGAAGACCTGTACCGCGTCCTGGCCCTGACCGAGCCCACGGCAACCCCCACCGGCACGTCCCGAGGCCCCGGCGCCTCCGGTGCGGCCGACACGTCCGGCAAGGAGTCCTGATGCGCATCTTCGACCCCCATATCCACATGACGTCACGGACCACCGACGACTACGAGGCGATGCACGCGGCGGGTGTCCGCGCCGTGGTCGAGCCCGCCTTCTGGCTCGGCCAGCCCCGCACCTCACCGGCCTCCTTCCTCGACTACTTCGACTCGCTCCTCGGCTGGGAGCCCTTCCGCGCTGCGCAGTACGGCATCGCCCATCACTGCACCATCGCCCTCAACCCCAAAGAGGCGAACGACCCCCGCTGCGTCCCCGTCCTCGACGAACTGCCCCGGTATCTCGTCAAGGACCAGGTCGTGGCCGTGGGCGAGATCGGCTACGACTCGATGACCCCGGCGGAGGACACCGCGCTCGCGGCACAGCTCCAGCTCGCCGCCGACCACGAGCTGCCCGCACTCGTCCACACCCCGCACCGCGACAAGCTGGCCGGCCTGCGCCGCACCCTGGACGCCGTCCGCGAGTCCGCCCTGCCGGTGGACCGGGTCCTCGTCGACCACCTCAACGAGACCACCGTCAAGGAGGCCAAGGACAGCGGCTGCTGGCTGGGCTTCTCCGTCTATCCCGACACCAAGATGGACGAGGAACGGATGGTCGCCGTCCTGCGCGCCTACGGCCCGGAGAAGGTGCTCGTCAACTCGGCCGCGGACTGGGGGAGAAGCGACCCCCTCAAGACCCGCCGGGTCGGCGAGGCCCTGCTGCGGGCCGGATTCGACGACGACGACGTGGATCGCGTGCTGTGGCGCAACCCGGTCGCCTTCTACGGGCTCAGCCGGCGGCTGTCCCTCGACGTGACCGCCGCGGAAGCCACCCACGAAGGCAACTCCATCCTCCGCGGCGGGGAGTGACCGATGCGCTTCCGCCACCCGGACGGCTCCACCGTCCACCTCGCCTACTGCACCAACGTCCACCCCGCCGAAACCCTCGACGGCGTCCTCACGCAGCTGCGCGACCACTGCGAACCGGTGCGCCGCCGCCTGGGCCGGGACCGACTCGGCATCGGCCTGTGGCTGGCCAGGGACGCCGCCCGCACCCTGGTCACCGACCCGTCCGCACTGCGCGGCCTGCGCACCGAACTCGACCGCCGAGGCCTCGAGGTCGTCACCCTCAACGGCTTCCCGTACGAGGGCTTCGGCGCCGAAGAGGTCAAGTACCGCGTCTACCGGCCGGACTGGGCCGACCCCGAACGCCTCGTCCACACCACCGACCTGGCCCGCGTCCTCGCCCAGCTGCTGCCCGACGACGTCACCGAGGGCAGCGTCTCCACCCTGCCGCTCGCCTGGCGCACCGTGTACGACGACGACCGCGCGCAGGCCGCCCGCACCGCGCTCACCACGCTCGCCGAACGCCTCGACGCGCTGCACGAACTCACCGGCCGGTCCATCCGCGTCGGCCTGGAGCCCGAGCCGGGCTGCACCGTCGAGACCACCGCCGACGCCGTGGCTCCGCTCAGCGCGATCGGCCACGACCGCATCGGCATCTGCGTCGACACCTGCCACCTCGCCACCTCCTTCGAAGACCCGGACACCGCTCTGGACACGCTCGCCCGAGCCGGCGTCCGCGTCGTCAAGTCCCAGCTCTCGGCCGCCCTGCACGCCGAACATCCCCACCTCCCCGAAGTCCGCAAGGCCCTCGCCGCCTTCGACGAACCCCGCTTCCTGCACCAGACCCGCACCCGGACCGCGGCCGGCCTGCGCGGCACCGACGACCTCGGAGAAGCCCTGACGGGCGAGGCCCTGCCCGACGCCGCCCCCTGGCGCGCCCACTTCCACGTCCCGCTGCACGCGGACCCCGCCGCACCCCTCACCTCCACCCTCCCCGTGCTCCGGGCCGCGCTGACCCGCCTCGTCGGCGGCCCGCACCCGCTCACCCACCACCTGGAGGTCGAGACCTACACCTGGCAGGCTCTCCCGCCCGAGCTGCGGCCCCGTGCCCGCGCCCAGCTCGCCGACGGCATCGCCGCCGAACTCACCCTCGCCCGGGACCTGTTGACGGACCTCGGCCTCAAGGAGCTGCCGTGACCCAGCCGCCGGTACCGACACCGCAGCCCGAGCACGTGGCCGAGCAGCCCCGTCCCACCCCCCTGCTCGTCCTCGACGTCGTGGGCCTCACCCCCCGACTTCTCGACCACATGCCGCACCTCAAGGCCCTCGGCCGGTCCGGCTCCCGCGCCCACCTGGGCACCGTGCTGCCCGCCGTGACCTGCGCGGCCCAGTCCACCTTCCTCACCGGCGCCCATCCCAGCGAGCACGGCATCGTCGGCAACGGCTGGTACTTCCGCGAACTCGGCGACGTACTCCTGTGGCGCCAGCACAACGGCCTGGTCTCCGGGGACAAGCTGTGGGACGCCGCCCGGCGCGCACACCCCGGCTACACCGTCGCCAACATCTGCTGGTGGTACGCCATGGGCGCCGACACCGACATCACCATCACCCCCCGACCCGTCTACTACGCCGACGGCCGCAAGGAACCCGACTGCTACACCCGGCCGCCCGCCCTGCACGACGAACTCACCGAACGACTGGGCACGTTCCCCCTCTTCCACTTCTGGGGACCCGGCGCCGACCTCGTCTCCAGTCGCTGGATCATCGACGCGACCCGCCACGTCAACCGCACCCGGCGGCCGGACCTGACCTTGTGCTACCTCCCTCATCTCGACTACGACCTGCAACGCTTCGGACCCGACGACCCGCGCTCCCTGAAGGCGGCCGCCGACCTCGACGCGGCCGTGGCACCCCTGCTCGACGACGCGAGGGCCGAGGGCCGCACCGTCGTCGCGCTCTCCGAGTACGGGATCACACGCGCGGACCGCCCCGTCGACATCAACCGCGCCCTGCGCCGGGCAGGGCTCCTCGAAGTGCACACCCAGGACGGCATGGAGTACCTCGACCCGATGGCCTCCCGTGCCTTCGCGGTCGCCGACCACCAGATCGCCCATGTCTATGTGCGGCGCCCCGAGGACCTGGAGGCCACGAAGGCGGCCCTGGACGGTCTGCCGGGCATCGAGCGACTCCTCGACGACGAGGGCAAGAAGGCCCACCACCTCGACCATCCGCGCTCCGGGGAACTCGTCGCCGTCGCGGAGCCGGACGCCTGGTTCACGTACTACTACTGGCTCGACGACGCCCGCGCGCCCGACTTCGCGCAGCTCGTCGAGATCCACCGCAAACCCGGTTACGACCCGGTCGAGCTCTTCATGGATCCACTCGACCCCTACGTCAAGGTGAAGGCGGCCACGGCGCTGGCACGCAAGAAGCTCGGCATGCGCTACCGCATGGCGGTCGTGCCGCTGGACCCCTCACCTATTCGCGGCAGCCACGGCCGCCTTCCCCCGAGCGACGACGAAGGTCCGCTCATCCTCTGCTCCACCCCCCGCGCAGTCACCGGCCGCGTCGCGGCCACCGAAGTGAAATCCCTGCTGCTCGACCTGGCCGGCCTCACCTGACGAGGCCTCACGAGCCGTGACGAGCAACTACGGAAAGTGAACCACGCGCCACTGACAACGTGTCCCGCACAGCCCTTGACGCACGACCGCCGTGCGTCAGGGACGTCCTGCCCGCGGAACGCGGCGCTCACGCGCACGAGCAGCAGAGCTCCGGCACCCGACCCAGCTGAACACCGACCCGAAAGAGAGACACCGTGACCGCGTTCAACGACGAATCCGGAACCGGCGAGGCCCTGCGCCGCACCCTCGGCGTCAGCCGTCGCCGCTTCCTCAGCACCTGCACCGCCGCCGCGACCGCGGCGATCGCCGCCCCCGTCCTCGGCGCCTCGCCCGCCCTCGCCCAGGAGCGGAGCAGAGGCGGAGACCACGGCGGCGACGTCCTCGTGCCCGCGAACAAGCGGGGCATCATCCTCTACACCGTCCGTGACGCGACGGGCCGTGACCCGCTCTCCACCGACCTGCCCTCGGGCTTCCGCGAGGTCTTCGCGCAGCTCTCACGCTTCGGCTACCGGCAGGTGGAGTTCGCCGGATACGGCCAGCACGCCAACGCCCCCGGCGGAGCCAACCTCGAATCCGTGGAGGGCGCGAAGCTGCTGCGCTCCTGGCTCGACGAGTACGGGCTGCGGGCCCAGGGCAACCACGGCTTCATACCGTCGTCCTGGCCCTTCACCACGCCCGACCTGGACACCTTCAAGAAGCATCTGGAAATCGCCAACATCCTCGGCATGGACCACATGGGCACCGGCGGCGACCCCACCGGCAGCGCCTACCGCGCCGACTGGGACGTGGCCGCGGACAAGTGGAACGCGCTCGGCGAGATCGCCCGTCGCGCCGGCATCAAGCTGTACACCCACAACCACGACGCGGCCTACGGCTTCCTGCTCGACGGGGGCCCGCTGGACGCCCAGGGCCGCCCGACCCGCAGTTCCGGCATCCGCAAGCTGGAGTACTTCCTGAAGGTCACCGACCCGAAGGTGGTCTGGCTGGAGATGGACATCTTCTGGGCGCACGTGGCCCAGTACAAGTTCCACACGTACACCGCCCACGACGGCTCCGCCCGGGAGCAGGTCTTCGACCCGGCGGGACTCGTCGTGCGCAACAACAAGCGCTACCCGCTCTTCCACGCGAAGGACGGCACGGTCAACACCACGAACGGCATGGGATACGACATGGTGCCCTTCGGCACCGGCGTCATCGACTACACCACGTTCTTCTCGCGCGTCGGGGCCCGCAACTACCACAACCCGATGGTCGAGCAGGACAACGCCCCGAGCGGCACCGACCCGGCCCAGTCGCTGAACCACGCGAAGATCGGATACGACAACATCGCGGCCCTGCGCAAGTGCCGCTGACGCACCGGCGTCCAGGCGACGGGCGCCACTGAGCCAGGAGCAGTGCATCAGGCGGCCCTCCCCACTACGCACCATGTGGGGAGGGCCGCCTGATCGGTACTCAACGCCGTGCTCGTCCCCCGCCCGCCGGCGAGGCCGGCCGGGAGACGGTCCGTCAGCCCGCCGGCTGCGGTGCCGGCGTCAGGACGTCGCTGTCGCGTCCTGGCTGCCTCAGCAGCAGCGCGATCGCCGCCGCCACCATGGAGACGCCGCCGGCCAGCGCGTACGCGCCGTTGTAGCCCCAGGCGGCGACCACCATCGAGCCGAGCCCGCCGCCGAACAGGCCGCTGATCAGCTTGCCGCTGTACACCAGCCCGTAGTTGGTGGCGTTGTAGTTCTCGCCGAAGTAGTCCGGAGTCAGCGCCGCGAACATCGGGTAGAAGGCGCCGCCGCCGAAACCGGAGAGGAAGGCGAAGAACAGGAACAGCCACTCGCTCTTGATGTCGCCCGCCCAGATCACTCCGAACTGCGCGAGCCCCAGGACCACGATGACGAACACCAGGGTCATCTTGCGGCCCCAGGTGTCGGACAACCAGCCCACGACGGCCCGCCCGATGCCGTTGATGACGGCCATGATGCCCATGGAGGACGCCGCCACCAGCGGACCGAAGCCGACCTCCTTGGCGAAGTCGACCTGGAAGGAGATCCCGAAGATCGACACGCCGGCGGTCATGACGAGGGTGATCCACATCAAGGGGAGCACTCCCGACCTGATGGCCTCCTTGGGTGTGTACTGCTTCACCGCGGGAGGGTTCTTGGCCAGGCCGGCGGCCGATTTGGCGTCGCCGCCGTGGGTCAGCGGGTCGATGTCGGCGGGCCACCAGTTCTTCGGCGGGTCCTTGAAGAAGAACGCGCAGGACAGCACGACGATCATCACGTAGCACCCGATGAGGTCCAGGACGCGGTGGTAGTTCCCCGTGTCGAACGCGTAGTTGAAGATGAAGATGAAGGGCAGGGAGCCGTAGGCGAATCCGCCGTTGACGAACCCTGTCCTGGCGCCCCGGCGCTCCGGGAACCACTTGCCGACCATGTTGATGCAGGTCGCGTAGACGAGGCCGGAGCCGATGCCACCGATGACACCGAAGCCGAGGATCGCCAGGAGGACGTTGCTCAGGTGCGAGAGGGCGAGGAAGCCGATCACGCACATGCCCGCGCCGAGGTACATCGCCTTGCGGGCGGTGAGGATCCCCTTCTCCCGCATCCAGCCCGCCGGGAAGGCCACGCCCGCCTGGAAGAAGACCCAGACGCTGAGGATCCAGAAGGTGTTGCTCTGCGTCCAGCCGTGCGCGTGGGACAGGGTGTCCTCGGCGGAGCCGTACGCGTACTCGAAGACGCTGATGGCCATCATGGCGACCCACGGGAGATACACCATGAACTTGCGAGAGTGTCCGAGGATGTCCCGGTCCGTCTCGCCGATCCGGTAGACGCGGCCCCGGGCGTCGGTGACCTCGCGGTAGGAGCGGTTCGAGGCGCCGGCGCCGGCCGGTGAGCCCTGTGCGGCGATGCGTTCCGTCGTCATGTCACGCCATCTCCTCGCCGAGCGGTTGCGGGTTGGGGACGATGCCGCGGGCCCTGGGCCGGCCTGGGGCCTTCAGGAAGAGCGCCAGCACGGCGGAGGCCAGGCCGATGGAGCCCGCGAGCACGAACGCGCCGTGGTAGTCCCAGGCGCCCACGACGACCGCGCCCATGCCCGAGCCGACGAGGCCCGAGATCAGCTTCGAGCTGTAGACCATGCCGTAGTTGGAGGCGTTGTTGTTCTCGCCGAAGTAGTCCGCCGTCATGGCCGCGAACAGCGGGAAGATCGCCCCGCCGCCGAAGCCGGAGACCATGGAGCAGAACAGGAAGAACGGCATGCTGCCCATCTGGCCGGAGACGAGCACACCGAACTGCGCGGAGCCGAGGACCAGACACACGATGATCAGTGTGTTGCGGCGCCCGAAGCGGTCGGAGATCCAGCCGATCACGCCGCGGCCGGTTCCGTTGACGATGGCCTTCAGGGACATCGCCGTGGCGACGATCCCTCCGGCGAAACCCATGTCCTTCCCGAACGGCACCTGGAAGGCGATGCCGAAGATGTTGATCCCCGCGGTGCACAGCAGACAGAACCACATCATCCACAGAACGGGGGTACGGGCGGCCTCCCTCGGGGTGTACTGCTTGACGGCCGGCGGGTTCTTCTCCAGTGCCCGCCGGATCTTCGGGTCGTCGGACGCCTTGAGCGGGTCCACGTGCGGCGGCCACCATCCCTTGGGCGGATCCTTGAAGAACCAGCCCGCGAAGGCGACCACGGCGCAGCAGATCAGGCCGACCGAGACGAGGACGCCCTGGTAGTTGCTGAGGTCCATGTAGGAGGTGAACAGGAAGACGAACGGCACCGAGCCGTAGGCGAAACCCCCGTTGACCAGGCCGGTCTTGCCGCCCTTGCGCTCCGGGTACCACTTGCCGACCATGTTCACGCAGGTCGCGTAGACGAAGCCGGCGCCGATGCCGCTGAACATGCCGAAGCCGAGGTAGGCGACGGTGACATGCGGTGCGAACGCGAGCGAGAGATATCCCAGGATCGTGCCGAACGCGCCGAGGAACATGGCGTACCGCGCGGGCAGCCGCCCGCTCTCGCGCAGTTGCCCGGCGGGGAAGGCGACGGCGGCCTGGAAGAAGACCCAGACGCCCATCAGCCAGAAGATGTGCCCACTGCTCCACAGATGGGCGTCGTGCAGGGTGTCCTCGGCGGATGTGAACGCGTACTCCGAGGAACTGATGCCCAGCATCCCCATCCAGGGGAAGAGCACCATGGTCCAGCGTGGTCGCCCCATGATGTCGCGGTCGGTCTCACCGATGCGGTAGAGGCGGCCGTTGCGATCCGTCACCTCCCTGTAGGGGACGGACGTGGAAAGGTCGGTGGTGGTCATGTCGGATCAGCACCCCTTGCGTCGAAAGATCTGGCCAGCGCCCCCTGTCCAAATGCCTTTCGTGTGCGCACGGGTCCTGGGGGCGGCCGACGCGCACCGTCGACCGCCCCCGCGCTCGGTCACCTCATGAGCCGCCCCCCAACAGCCCCGCCGAGCGCGCCCAGCGGTACTTCGCGCCGAGCACGGCCACCGGCCTCTCGGTCGTGTACGGGTAGGCCACCACCCCGCGCTCGTACAGGTACTGGCAGGCCTCCTCCACCTCGACGTCGCCCGCGAGCGACGCGACGACGGGCTTCTCGATGCCCCGCGCGCGGAATTCGGCCACCACGCGCGCGGTGAGCTCGGCGAACACCATGGGCGGGGTCACGATGGTGTGCCAGTAGCCGAGGACGAGCGCGTGGATGCGCGGGTCCTCCAGGCCCAGGCGGATCGTCGCCTCGTACGTCGACGGCGGCTCGCCGCCCGTGATGTCGACGGGGTTGCCCGCGGCGCCGAACGGCGGGATGAACTTCCGGAACGCCGCGTCGAGGTCCGGCGGGATCTCCATCAGGGACAGGCCGTTGTCGGTGACGGCGTCCGAGAGCAGCACACCGCTGCCGCCCGCGCCGGTGATGATCACGACGTTGTCGCCCTTGGGGGCGGGCAGCACCGGCAACGCGCGCGCGTACTCCAGCATGTCGTTCAGGCCGGGCGCCCGGATGACGCCGGCCTGCCGCAGGATGTCGTCGTACACGGCGTCGTCGCCGGCGAGCGCCCCGGTGTGCGAGCCCGCCGCCCTCGCCCCGGCCGCGGTACGGCCCGCCTTGAGCACCACGACCGGCTTCTTCGGGACCGTCGCGCGGGCTGCCTCCACGAAGGCACGTCCGTCCTTGAGGTCCTCCAGATGCATCGCGATGCACTCGGTGTGCGGATCCTCGCCGAACCAGGTGAGCAGGTCGTCCTCGTCCAGGTCCGACTTGTTGCCGAGCCCCACGATCGCGGAGACGCCGGTCTTCGTCGTGCGGGCGAAGCCGAGGATCGCCATGCCGATGCCGCCGGACTGCGAGGTGAGCGCGACGCCGCCCTTCACGTCGTACGGGGTGCAGAACGTGGCGCACAGGTCCTGCCACGTCGAGTAGTAGCCGTAGATGTTGGGGCCGAGGAGCCGGATGCCGTGCCGTTCGGCGATGGCCACGATCTCGTCCTGGAGCTCCTGCTCGCCGGTCTCCGCGAAGCCCGAGGGGATCAGTACGGCATTGGGGATCCCCTTGCGTCCCACCTCCTCCAGGGCCGAGGCCACGAACTTGGCGGGGATCGCGAAGACCGCCACATCCACCTCACCGGGAACGTCCGTGACACTCTTGTACGCCTTGCGGCCCAGAATGTCATCGGCCTTGGGGTTCACCGGATGGATCTCCCCGGAGAAGCCGCCGTCGACGAGGTTGCGCATGACCGAATTGCCGATCTTGCCTTGTTCGTTGGAGGCGCCGATCACGGCGACGGACGACGGCTGCATCAGCCGGCGCATCGAGGTGAGGATCTCCTCGCGGCCGTACTTGCGGCGCTCCTTGGGGGCCCCGTCCGCGAGGATCACGCGGATGTCCGCGGCGACGGCACCCTCCGGGGTGGCGATCACCGGGTTGAGGTCCACCTCGGCTATCTCCGGGAAGTCCGCCACGAGTTCGGAGACCCGGCGGATCTGCTCCGCTATCGCCCACCGGTCCACCGCGGGGGCGCCGCGCACCCCGCGCAGGATCTCCGCCGAGCGGATGGAGTCGAGCATCGACAGCGCCTCGTCGGCGTCCACGGGGGCGAGTCGGAAGGTGACGTCCTTGAGGACCTCGACCAGCACTCCGCCCAGCCCGAAGGCTACGACCTTCCCGAACGTCGGGTCGGTGACCGCGCCGACGATGACCTCCTGGCCCTTCGGGAGCAGTTCCTGCACCTGGACGCCGTCGATACGGGCCTGTGGGTCGTAGGCCCGCGCGTTCTCGACGATCGTGTGGAAGGCCGCCCGTACGTCCGCCGCGCCCTGCACGCCGACGATCACGCCGCCGGCGTCGGTCTTGTGCAGGATGTCGGGGGAGACGATCTTCATCACGACGGGCCCGACGAAGCGCGCCGCGCAGGCCACCGCCTCGTCGACGTCCGGCGCGAGCTCCTCGCCGGGGACGGCGATCGCGTACGCGTCGGCGATCACCTTTCCCTCGGGCGCGGTGAGCGCGGTCCGGCCCTCGGCCCGCACGGCGTCGAGGAGCGTGCGCACCCTCAGCACCCGGTCTTCGGCCATCAATCAGATCACTCCGTTCGACTTGAGCAGGCGCAGCTCCTCGTCGCCGAGGCCGAGCTCGCCGATGTAGACCTCTTCGTTGTGCTCGCCGAGCAGCGGCGAACTGGTCACGTTCACGGGGGAGTCGGAGAGCTTCAGCGGGCTGCCCACCGTGGTGAACTCGCCGCGCTCCGGGTGCGGCACCGTCACGACCATCTCGTTGGCGACCAGCGACTCGTCCTCGATGATCTCCCTGGTCGACAGGATCGGACCGCAGGGGATGTTGTGGGTGTTCAGTTTCTCCAGCACCTCCCACTTGGGGAGGGTGGACGACCACTCCTCGATGAGCTGGAACATCTTGTTGAGCTGGGGCAGCCGGGCCTCCGGAGTGGCCCACTCGGGGTCGTCCGCCAGCTCGGGGCGTCCGATGAGTTCGCTGATCGGCTTCCAGCCGACGGGCTGCACGATGACGTACACGTAGTCGTTGGGCCCGCCCGGCGCGCACTTGACGGCCCAGCCCGGCTGCCCGCCACCCGACGCGTTCCCGGACCGGGGAACCTCGTCGCCGAAGTCCTCGTTGGGATATTCGGCGAGCGGGCCGTGCGTCAGGCGCTGCTGATCGCGCAGCTTCACCCGGCAGAGGTTGAGCACGGCATGCTGCATGGCGACGTTGACCCGCTGGCCACGCCCGGTGTTCTCCCGCTGGAACAGCGCCGCGAGAATCCCCGCCACGGCGTGGACGCCCGTGCCCGAGTCACCGATCTGGGCCCCCGTCGCCAGCGGCGGTCCGTCCTCGAAACCGGTGGTCGACATCGACCCGCCCATGGCCTGTGCGACGACCTCGTACGCCTTGAAGTTGGTGTACGGACCGTCCCCGAACCCCTTGATGGAGGCGTAGACGATACGGGGATTGATCTCCTGGATGCGGTCCCAGGTGAAGCCCATGCGGTCGACCGCGCCGGGGCCGAAGTTCTCGACCATGACGTCGGAGCGCCGGATCAGTTCGGTGAGGATCTCCTTGCCGCGCTCGGTCTTGGTGTTCAGGGTGATGCTCCGCTTGTTGCAGTTGAGCATCGTGAAGTAGAGGGAGTCGACGTCCGGGAGGTCGCGCAGCTGTTTGCGCGTGATGTCGCCGCTCGGCGCCTCCAGCTTGACGACGTCCGCGCCCAGCCAGGCCAGCAGCTGGGTCGCGGAGGGCCCGGACTGGACGTGCGTCATGTCGAGGACTCGGATGCCTTCGAGAGCCTTGGTCATGGCCGGGTCACCTCACTTGTACATCGTCTGGTTCATGGTTCCGGGGGCGTACGCGTCCGGGTCGACCCAGATGTTGATCAGCGACGGCTTGCCCGACTCGCGGGCGCGCCGCAGGGCGGGGCCGATCTCGGCGGGGTCGCGGACCTCCTCGCCGTGACCGCCCAGCATCTGGGCGAACTTGTCGTAGTGGACGTCGCCGAGGGTGTTGCCGATCCGTTCGCGCTCCGGGCCGTACTTCTGGGCCTGGCCGTAGCGGATCTGGTTCATCGACGAGTTGTTGCCGACGATGCCGACGAAGGGGAGGTCGTAGCGGACGAGGGTCTCGAAGTCCCAGCCGGTCAGGGAGAAGGCGCCGTCGCCGAAGAGGGCGACGACCTCCTTGTCGGGCCGGGCCTTCTTGGCCGCGAGCACGAAGGGGATGCCGACGCCGAGCGTGCCGAGCGGTCCCGGGTCCATCCAGTGGCCCGGCGACTTGGGCTGTACGACCTGCCCGGAGAAGGTGACGATGTCGCCGCCGTCGCCGATGTAGATCGAGTCCTCGGTGAGGAAGTCGTTGATCTCGCTCACCAGCCGGTACGGGTGGATGGGTGAGGCGTCGGACTTCAGGCTGGGCAGCCGCTTCTCGATCGCGGTCTGCTCGGCGGCGCGCAGTTCGTCCAGCCACTCCTTGCGCTTGGACGCCCCGCCGTTGATGCGGCCGGAGGCCGCCTCGGCCACCGACTTCAGGATCAGTCCGGCGTCGCCGACGACGCCCAGGTCGATGTCGCGGTTCTTGCCGACGGTCCGGTAGTCGAGGTCGATCTGCACGACGGTCGCGTCCGGCGACAGCCGCTTGCCGTAGCCCATGCGGAAGTCGAAGGGCGTGCCGACGATGACGATGACGTCGGCGTTGGAGAACGCGTAACGGCGGGAGAGCTGGAAGTGGTGCGGGTCGCCGGGCGGCAGCGTGCCGCGGCCGGCGCCGTTCATGTAGGCGGGGATGTTCAGGGTGCGCACGAGGTCGATCGCGGACTCGGTGCCGCGGGTCGTCCAGACCTGGCTGCCCAGCAGGATCGCCGGCTTCTCGGCGTGCACGAGCAGGTCGGCGAGCTTCTCGATCGCCTCGGGCTCGCCGGCCGAGCGGGTCGAGGCGCGGTAGCGGCCGGCCGCGGGGACGCGGGCCTTCTCCAGGGGCACCTTCGCGTCCAGGACGTCCCGTGGGATCTCCAGGAAGGAGGGGCCGGGCGCCCCGTGGTAGCACTCGCGGAACGCCATCGACACCATGTCGGCGGCGCGCGCGGTGTCCGGCACCGTCGCCGCGAACTTGGTGATCGGCGTCATCATGTCGACGTGCGGCAGGTCCTGGAGGGACCCCATCTTGTGCTGGGTGTGCGCTCCCTGGCCGCCGATCAGGAGCATCGGGGACTCCGCGCGGAAGGCGTTGGCGACGCCGGTCACCGCGTCGGTGGTCCCGGGACCCGCCGTGACCACGGCGCATCCGGGCTTGCCGGTGATGCGTGCGTAACCGTCGGCGGCGTGGGCGGCGACCTGCTCGTGGCGTACGTCGACGACCTCGATGCCCTCGTCGACGCAGCCGTCGTAGATGTCGATGATGTGGCCGCCGCACAGGGTGTAGATGACCTCCACACCCTCCGCTTTCAGTGCCTTGGCGACCAGGTGCCCACCGGAGATGAAGGTCGTGTTGGTGTCGCTGCTGCCGTCGGGCATGGCGAAGTCCTGTCCCTTCGTAGGGGGTTGGAACACTCTCGCGGTACATTGCATACAGTCGACGAATACTGTATGAAGCTTGTTATCCCGCATCCGGTGGGTGGTGTCCAGGGGGCGTGCGGCAACTTTTCGAAGGCCTGGGGGCCGCTCCCCAGATGACTCAGCAGACAGGAGCCGGGAATGGACCTGTACGAGCACCAGGCAAGGGAACTCTTCGAGGAATACGGCATCTTGGTGCCGAGGGCCGAGGTCACGGACTCGCCCAAGGAAGCGCGCGAGATCGCCCGCAGGCTCGGCGGCCGTGTGGTCGTCAAGGCTCAGGTGAAGACCGGGGGGCGCGGCAAGGCGGGCGGCGTGAAACTCGCCGCCGACCCCGCGGCCGCCGAGCTGACGGCACGCCAGATCCTCGGCATGGACATCAAGGGGCACACCGTCGGCAAGGTGATGCTGGCCCAACCCGTCGACATCGAGACCGAGTTCTACGTGGGTTACGTCCTCGACCGCGCCGCCGGGCGCTTCCTCGCGATCGCCTCCGCCGAGGGCGGCATGGAGATCGAGGAGGTCGCCGCGGCCAGGCCCGAGGCCGTGGCCCGCGTCGCGATCGATCCCGCCGAGGGCGTCACCTCGGCCAAGGCCGCCCACATCGCACAGGCGGCCGGTCTGCCGCCGCAGACGGTGGACGTCCTCGTGCGGCTCTGGGAGGTACTGACCCGTGAGGACGCCGTCCTGGTGGAGGTCAACCCGCTCGTGCGGACCGCCCAGGGACAGATCCTCGCCCTGGACGGCAAGGTCACGTTGGACGACAACGCCCGCTTCCGGCAATCGCGTTGGGGCGAGCAGGACACCGCGCACGACGACCCGCTGGAGGCGGCAGCCGCCGCCAGGGGCCTCAACTACGTGAAACTGGACGGCGAGGTCGGCATCATCGGCAACGGCGCGGGACTGGTCATGTCGACGCTGGACGTCGTCGCCGGCTGCGGAGCCCGTCCCGCCAACTTCCTCGACATCGGCGGCGGAGCCTCCGCCCGGGTCATGGCGGACGGCCTGTCCGTCGTCCTCGGTGACCCCTCGGTGAAATCCGTCTTCGTCAACGTCTTCGGCGGCATCACCGCCTGCGACGCCGTCGCCGACGGCATCGTGCAGGCCCTGGAGAGCGTGCGGTTGACCAAACCGCTCGTGGTGCGGCTCGACGGCAACAACGCCGTACGCGGCAGGGCCGTACTCGACGAACGCGCACACCCCCTGGTCGAACAGGCCACCACCATGGACGGCGCCGCGCGCCGCGCCGCCCAACTCGCCGTCGCCCGCTGAAGGAGCCGGACATGGCCATCTTTCTCACCAAGGAGTCCAAGGTCCTCGTCCAGGGCATGACCGGTGGCGAGGGCATGAAACACACCCGGCGGATGCTCGCGGCCGGCACGGACGTGGTCGGCGGCGTCAACCCGCGCAAGGCCGGCCGGACCGTCGACTTCGACGTCCCCCAGGGCCCTGAGGGCCTTGAGGGCCTGGGAAGTGCCCCCGTCGCCGTCCCCGTGTTCGGCTCGGTGGCCGAGGGCATCGAGGCGACCGGCGCCGACGTCAGTGTCGTCTTCGTGCCGCCCGCCTTCGCCAAGGCCGCCGTCATGGAGGCGGCCGACGCGGGCATCGGACTCGTTGTCGTGATCACCGAGGGCATCCCGGTCCACGACTCGGTCTCCTTCCACGCCTACGCCGCCGCACGCGGCACCCGCGTCGTCGGCCCCAACTGCCCCGGCCTGATCACCCCGGGGCAGGCGAACGCGGGCATCATCCCCTCCGACATCACCAAGCCCGGCCGGATCGGCCTGGTCTCCAAGTCGGGCACCCTCACCTACCAGCTCATGTACGAGCTCCGCGACATCGGGTTCTCGACCTGCGTCGGCATCGGCGGCGATCCCGTCGTCGGCACCACCCACATCGACTGCCTCGCCGCCTTCCAGGACGACCCCGACACCGAACTCGTCGTCCTCATCGGCGAGATCGGCGGCGACGCCGAGGAACGGGCCGCCGCGTACATCCGCGACCACGTGACCAAGCCCGTCATCGGCTACATCGCCGGATTCACCGCGCCCGAAGGCAAGACGATGGGCCACGCGGGAGCGATCGTGTCCGGCTCGTCGGGCACCGCGCAGGCGAAGAAGGAGGCGCTGGAGGCGGCCGGGGTGCGCGTGGGGGGCACGCCCACCGAGACCGCCCGCCTGGTGCTGGCCCGCCTGGAGGAGAGCGTGACGTCACTCATAGTCGACGCGAGGTGACTGCCGGAAACGGGACGGTCTCACTACCGTCCTGAAGGAGCACGCGATATCGACGAGCTTCACCACACGCTCGACATGGACGTCCACGACCACACGTCCGTACGACACCGACGAGCTTCACCACACGCCCGTACGGCACCGGCCTGCGCGACACCCGTCCCGACCGGAATCGACTTCCGCGCCCGTCCGGTACGCCGGCCCGGCACGACCCACGGGCCGAGTCACCCTCCTCGGCCCCGCCGGGCCGGCCACGCCCCCCGCCCCCGACTGTGCACCGAGAGCGGAGACACCCCATGGCAATCCACCACGACATCTCGCCGCCCCGGATCCTCACCCTCAAGTCCGGCACCTCCTGGACCGACGCGTGGCGGCGATGCCTCGCCGTCGCCCCCGAGGCCTTCCGGGACGACCGGGCGCTCAACCTCTGGAAAGCCGCATGGCAGGCGGACGGCCGCGCGCTGCCCGCCACCAGCCCCGTGGACCAGAGCCCCGTCGCGGGCCCGCCGCGACTGGACGGCGCCACCGCCAAGCAAGCGGTGCGAGCCGCCCTCGACCAGCACCGCGCCTGGCGCCACGTGCCGCTCGCCGAGCGGAGCGCCCGCGTGGCGGCGACCCTCGACGCACTCACCGAACACCGGGAACTGCTCGCCCTCCTGCTCGTCTGGGAGATCGGCAAGCCCTGGCGGCTCGCCCAGGCGGACGTGGACCGGGCGATCGACGGCGTGCGCTGGTACGTCGACGGCATCGAGCCCATGCTGGCCGGCCGCGCCCCGCTCGAAGGCCCCGTCTCCAACATCGCCAGCTGGAACTACCCGATGAGCGTGCTCGTCCACGCCATGCTGGTGCAGGCACTGGCGGGCAACGCGGTCATCGCCAAGACCCCGACCGACGGCGGTGTCGCCTGCCTCACCCTGGCCTGCGCGCTCGCCGCGCGGGAAGGGATCCCCGTCACCCTCGTCAGCGGCAGCGGAGGCGAACTGTCCGAGGCGCTGGTGCGGGCGCCCGAGATCGGCTGCGTCTCCTTCGTCGGCGGCCGGGACACCGGCGCCGCCGTGGCCACCGCCGTCGCCGACCTCGGCAAGCGGCACGTGCTCGAACAGGAAGGACTCAACACCTGGGGAATCTGGAACTACACCGACTGGGACGCGCTGGCGGCCGTGGTCCCCAAACTCTTCGACTACGGCAAACAGCGCTGCACCGCCTATCCGCGCTTCGTCGTCCAGCGCACCCTGTTCGACGAGTTCCTCGCCGCTTACCTGCCGGCCGTCCGCACCCTGCGGGTCGGTCACCCGCTCGCCGTCGAGCAGCGCGACGACCCGTACCCCAGCCTCGACTTCGGCCCCGTCATCAACGCGGCGAAGGCCAAGGAGCTCGACGACCAGGTCGCCGAGGCCATCGACCGGGGCGCCGTCCCGCTGCACCGCGGCAGCCTGTCCGACGCCCGCTTCCTGCCCGGCCAGGACACCTCGGCGTACGTCCAGCCGGTCACGCTCCTCAACCCGCCGCCGTCCTCGCCGCTGCACCACGCGGAGCCCTTCGGCCCGGTCGACACCATCGTCCTCGTGGACACCGAGGCCGAACTCCTCGCCGCCATGAACGCCTCCAACGGCGCGCTCGTCGCCACCCTGTCCACGGACGACGAGGCGACGTACGAGCGGCTCGCCCCGCAGATCCGCGCCTTCAAGGTCGGGCGGAGCAAGCCGCGCTCGCGCGGTGACCGGGACGAGCTGTTCGGCGGATTCGGGGCGTCATGGCGCGGCGCGTTCGTGGGCGGCGAGCTGCTGGTGCGCGCGGTGACGCAGGGACCGGCGGGCGAGCGGCTGCCCGGCAACTTCCCGGACTACCACCTCATGCCGTGACGGCCTGCCGTCTCCCGTTGTGACCGTGCCGCCCGCTCGTGCGAGGCCTCCCCTCAGGGGCCTCGACGTGGCGGGAGGAGGTGAACGGAGCCCGTGCCGGGGCGCCGCTCACCCGCGGTCCCGACGATCTCCGGCGCCGGAGCGCGGGCACCGTCCGCTCCGGCGCCGGAGCACCCCGGACATGGCGCCCCCGCGGCCCGTCGTCCAGCGGTGGCCGGGAGCCGAAGGGCCGTGACCTCGCGCCCGCGCCCGTAGCCGGCCGGTCACGCGTCGTGAGGGGCTCGGGACGCCCCCTCCGTGCACCCTCGCATCGCCTCCGGCAGCACGGAAACGCAGGTGAAAGGCACTCCGAAAGCTTGGTATTGTTGTCCATGTCGCCGCGGGGAACACCCCCGGTCAGGCGGCAGACACCTTGTCCGGGTGGCGGAATGGCAGACGCGCTAGCTTGAGGTGCTAGTGCCCTTTATCGGGCGTGGGGGTTCAAGTCCCCCCTCGGACACTTTCGGGACGTTCACGAGATCGTCCCCGAAGCGTTCACGAATTACCGGTTGAGTCATGTGACTCACCGGTTTTTCGTCGTTCCTGGGGCCTTCGAGCCTCGTGATCGGCTCGGTGAGGGGGTGGGGCGGTGGCGGTCCAGGTACTGCGCCTCTCACCTGTGGAAACAGGACATGCCTGCGCGACGGCTGGTAGCCGTGGCGCAGGCATGTGGGGTTCTCAGGGGGCGGAGCGCGGCGGAGGTGCGTCACTCGCGTGGCGGAGGCTCGACTTGCTCGGTCGGAAGCGGTCGCGCCAGGGGCGGGTCGGAGGGCTCACCGGGTTGGGTTGCGGCGCTCTGCGTGCTGGCTTTGCGGGGCTGAATGCCCTGGTCGCGGAGGAACCGTCGGATGGCTCTGAGGTTCGCCACAAAGATGATGACGGCATTGAGCAGGGTCTGTGCGACGCGTCCGTGCGGCAGGCGGAGCTGGGGATTGTCGATGCTGTCGAGGGCGGACTTCTTGAGGTTGCCGTTGCCGCCCTCGTTCTGACTGCGCAGTCCGGACCAGGCTTCCTGCCACAGAGGGGTGAACAGGGGGTATTTCTGCCGCCACTTGGCCAACACGATGCCCGGGACGGTGATGCTCTTCCCCCTGCAGATGTCGGGGTAGACGGGGGTGTCCCGCTTGGGCCTGGGGATGGTGGGCAGGGCTGCCGGGGTACGGACAGTGGGGGCGTCGAGGTCGACGACGGTGGACGGGCGTGGCTGGGGCCGGCGGTAGCAGGTGACCGTGGCGTGGGACCCGAGGGCGGGGCACTGTCGACGCTGGTCCCCTACGAGCCCGTACTCCTTGACCTTGGTCTGGTAGTCCTTCCGGGACTGGATCAAGTTGAGTGCATGGGCGCGATCCTCGTCCGTGCGGCTGTCGATGTATGCGGCGCCAGCAGTGATGAGCGGGGTGGGCATCAGCGGGCAGTAGAATTCGCCGCCGACCAGCTGCATGCCGCGGAACTCTCCCTGCCGGTCGACCTTGTCGTCGTTGTAGTGCTTCACCGCGTTGAGGCCGAGTTTGAGCAGCTGCAGATGCAGGTTGTGAGGCTTGGCCTGGGTGATGCCCCGGTCGGCGCAGAACAGGTCTTTGACCAGGCCTCGTTCGAAGGCCGGCTGGATGGCGCGCAGGGCAGCCGGGCCGGGTTCGGTGCCCGGGGTGTGAAGGATCATGCCGAGGCAGACGGCGGGGTAGGCGCCGGCGAGGTCGCCATGGCCATGGCCTGGGAACGCGGCCATCATGGCGTAGCGGAACTCTCTCTTCTCCGGTGCCTTGGCCTTCTTCTCCCGTGCCGACTTGGTCTTGCGAGGCACTGGCTTGTTTGCCGTGCCGCGCCGGGTGCCAGTGTTTATGGAGGCCGCAGCTTTGCCGCTGGGCCCCGACTTCTTCTGCGTTCCTCCCTTCACGTACATCCCGGCGGTGATCTCAAGCGAAGCCCGATCCTGGTGGTAGTCCGGCTCTTTGCCCCAGACTGGAACCGGAGTGTCGTCGACCGCAATGTGGCCGGGCCACCGAGCGAAGTCGCCGCTCCGGTAGGAAGCCATCACCGGAGCGAGAATCAGGTCCTGGGCGATGGCCTCCAGGTTGCGCACGGTGTCCTGGTTGTCGCGGGCACTCCACTTCCGTCGGATCTTCTTGGCCTCGCTGAGCGACAGCCGCTTGCGGCGGTCGTGCGGTGCAGGGTCGAGGCGCCGGGTCATCGAGGACCAGGACCGGTAGACGCGCTTCGACGTCGCGTACTGGTGGTGCGCGACGCGGTCGATCTCTTCTCGGGTTGCGCCCTCACGGATGTGCAGGTCGACGTCGGGGACGTCAAGGAGGGCTTTGGACCCTGGAGACAGGGCGAAGAAGAGCGTCTCCCATGCGTCGTTGATGTTCGCGCTCTTGCCCATGTACTGCGACAGGATCAGGCCGATCAGCACCGTGCGGAACGGGAAGCCCTTTGGGCCTGGCCGGTGCTCGTTGGAGGGAAGACGTTCCAGTACTCCGCTGTGGCGCACAAGGTCGAAGACCTGCCTCACAACGCGGTCGCTGAGGGTACGGCCGGGGGCGTGCGGTGCAGGGCGTAGCGCGAGGCCGGTACGTCGGCAGGGTTTGTCCCCCGGGTTCTTCCTGCTCATGCCGCCGCCCCCCGCAACAGATCGGATGCCTCCGCTTCGGGCACGCCGTGGAGGAAGACGAGGTAGCGCGAGAGGCTGTGCAGGGTCCCGAGTCCGGACGCTTTGAGAATCACCTTCAGCGGAATACCTGCATTCAGCAGTTCGACGAGCCAGGTCGTACGCAGCCGCTGGGTCTGCAGCACTGCACCGTCACAACGGCCGATGATCCGCGGGTACCTGGCCAGCCAGTCCGATGCGATGTGCTTGCTGGTGCGGTCCTGCCAGTCTGGCCGGAAGGCGTACGCGTCTGCCGGGATGTGGGCGGCTTCCGCCAGCAGCAGTTCCTCGTAGGCGTACCGGCATACGACAGTGCGCGGACGGCGCCCGTGCACCTTGACCAGGGCCCGGCCGGTGGGGCCCGCGAGGATGTCCCGCCCCTGAACGTACACAAGATCCTCAACGGCGAGCCCGCAGCCGACGCCGAGACAGAACAGAAGACAGGCGTTGCGCCGCTGGGCGGGGGTGGGCAGGCTCTGCGCCCAGATCAGCCAGTAGGCGATTTCCGCCGGCGGGTAGGGGGCCACTGGGGCGGCGGTGGCCTTCAGCCGGATCGGCGGACGCTGTCCGAGCTGGTCCAACAGGAGTGCTTCGGAGGCCCGGCGCAGCTGGCTGCTGCAGGTTCGGCGGCTGTTGGCGGCCATGTCGCGGCAGCCGACGAGGATGAATCGTTCGACGGTGCTCTGGTCAAGGATCACCGAGGGTTCGAGCGGGAGGCCCTGGGCCTCGACCCAGGCGACCAGCCGTGCGAGCGGCGTCATGACCACGTCTGGGCCGTAGGGTCCCGCTGCGACGGCCATGAATCCCAGCGAGCGGACGACCGGAGCGATGCGGCGCCACTGGGCGGGCGGCACCGTCTCCGCCTTCGGTGCGTAGGCCAGCAGGCGATTCGACACAGCGACCTCCAGGCGCAAGGTCCATGACAGGTGGCCGGTTAACCGGCCGCTGGTGTCAGTGTCGATCACGATCTGAAGGAACGCATCTTTATGACCGGAGGCCGAGCGCGCACGGCGCCGCCATGGAGCTACGCCGTCGATCCGGAGGAGTGGCCGGATGCCCGGATCGCCGGGGAGCCCGCCGCGGCGGTGGTCCAGACGATTGCCCGCCGCCTCGCCGCCGCCCTGCGTGAGAGGCCGGAGCTCTCGCTGCGTGCATTGGCCGCACAGAGCGACGTCGGCAGACAGACCATCGGCGATCTGCTGGCGGGCGCCACCTGGCCGGATGTGCTGACGGTCTGCCGACTGGAGCGCGCCCTGGGCCTGGCGCTCTGGCCCGGATCGAATGCGACGCAATGTGCTCATGACTGATCCCCAATTGCCTATTTGAGGTCAGTCGTGCACGCTCAAGTGCGGAATGGTGCAGACGCCCTATAGCGCCACCCGTCGGAGAGCTAGAGTGAACGTGCGCGACGGACCGGAACCCTGCTAGGAGAAGCGTCCGTTCGCGTGTTTGGCGGCCTCCCTCGACCACTAATCGAGGGAGGCCTGCTTGTTGGGTGAGGGTCGTTCTCGGATGGATCAAGCAGCCCGGGATGACAGCACGGCCCGGAACATTCCCGGTGCTACGTTTTCCACCTCGCCGAGTTGCTTCATGCGGTTGAGGGTTTTTCCTACGGATGAGCGGACCGTCGCGTCCGCTCCCGGGCGCACCGCCGCCGCGATATCGGTGATGGACATTGCCTCTTGAGCAGCGCACAGGAGTGTGAGGATCGCATCGCGCATGCTTCCGTTACGCGGTGGCCCCAGGGCCCGAGTGCCAATGCCCGGGCGCGCATCTTCGGATGAAGGATCCTCATCGGCGACAGAAACTTCAGACGGACCCTCCCGGGAAGGCCGGGCGATTGCCGCGTCCTCGCCAGTGTCCGACGGCTCTTCGCGGACATCGGTGGATTCGACGCCCTGGCACATCATCGCGTACACAGCTTCCAATGTCGCCAACTCGCCGCGCAGTGAAGTGATCAGCTCCTTCACGGCATGCCGGGCCTGGCCGATGTAGACACCCTTGTCTGACGCAGGTGTGCTGGTCCGGTATCCCGCCATAGCGAACTCCTAAGGAAGGCCGCTGCCAGTGTAGGGACGGCACACTGTGGCACGCACCCCATTCCTGTGAGGCGCTATCAAACGGTCAGCAGTGCGCTCAGGCACGGCAAGTCCGGTCCGGGTTATAGCAGGAATCGACCTGTCTTGGCGCAGAGTTGGCTCGCCGGGTTCGAGCGATGCCGCACCGGAACTGTGAGACGTGCCATCGCAGAATTCTGACGTGTGGATTCTGTCGAAGCTCCCGGTCTCCGGGAACGTTTGAGCGTTACGGTTCCTTCATGGTGGATGGCAAGCATCTGTCGGCGACGGAGGCCTTGGCGTCGGTGACGAAGGCCCTGGATGTTCTAGTCCTGGCGTATGACCGGGGGGAAGTCGGTGTTACCGAAACCGCCCGGGAGCTCGGTATCTCACGTTCCACCGCACACCGCATCCTGGTCACCCTGCAGCGCACGGGTTTCCTGCGTCACGATCCTGGCCAGCACGGATACTCAGCGGGTCCGCAGCTCGTACGCATGGGACTGGCCGCGATCGCCCAGCTGGACGTCCGACGACAGGCGCGCAGACCCCTGGAGGAGCTCTCCGAGAAGCTGCAGGAGACGGTGTGCCTGTACTCCCTGGATGCGGCTGTCGTCCGACTACTCGACGGAGTCGAGTGCCGGCATGTCCTGCGCGTCAGCGTTCCGCTCGGACAGGAGCTCCCCGCCCACGTCACGGCGGCCGGCAAGGCTTTGCTCGCACTGCGCGACCCGTCAGATGTACGCGCGACGCTCCCGGCCGCGCTCCCTGCCACGGCAGCAGGAAGCATCACTGAGTGGCCGCTGCTTGAGGTGGAGTTGGAGGAAGTTAGAGCCCGGGGATGGGCGGCAGACCTCGAGGAAAGTGCACACGACCTGCACGGCGTAGGCGTGGCCATCCGCAACCGCATCGGGGAACCGCTCGCCGCGATCTCCGTGTGCGCACCCGCCGTACGTCTGCGCGAACAGGACATGCCAGCGGTTGCGACGGCCCTGCAGGAGACCGCCACCACGATCGCCAGGGCAGAGTGATAGCGGGTGCCGAGGTGCCGGGACTCAAGGCCCCAACGTGATCCGCCCGTCCGGGATCCACCCCTCCAGATATCCCGTCAACAGCACATCCACATCTGGCAGATCGCACCGTGTGCACAACTCCTGCCACTGCTCAGGCCCCGCCCAGTGTGTCGCTTCCCTCCAGGACAGATGCTCCGGCGGATCACCAGCTTCAGGGAGACGAAAGATGAACACGTGCGCCTCTCGACGGCTCCGGCCTACGGGCACAGGCACCTGAGCCCAGCGGCATCCTTCAACAGTGCCCCCGCGCACCGGCATCGCAACGACCGCATCGCGGAGTACGCGCACTGCCGCCTCACGGTAGGTTTCTGAGGCTCGGACGGATCCTGAAGGGAGTACCCATCGGGGACCAGCTCCAGGCAGGTCGTCTGTCCCCAGGGCAAGCCGCCCGTCCGAGCTCAGCAACGCGACGAACACCACCCGCCGCATCCTGGGAGGCGGCACGGCAGGGCACCCCGAACTCTCGGCAGCGTCCAGGAAAACAGGCACGGTCCGATCCTGACATGCGGCCGCTTAACCGGCCAGTTTTACCCCGCGCCGACGAGGGTCTTATCGCGGAGATGAGCTGGCGAACCTGGTCGGCTTGTGGGCTCCGGTATGCCGAATCTGGATTGAGTAGGCGCCGAGCAGGAGCGGCCGGATGGTCTCGAGTTCCGCAAGAGATTTCGATGGCCCGAAGGCTGGGGGGTCTCGCTCCCGGACAGCGGCCAGTCGAACGTGTACGCATCGGGCAACCTCCACGGCCTGGACCATCCATGGAGATGTTCACCGCGGAGACGACCCCCTGCTTCGGCTGGCAGATCCAGGAAGGTCAGTTCCGGCTGGTCTACCTGACCGGCCCCGGCCCTGCCCACGGCCCCGGCCCGACACGGCGGGCGGCCCGTGAACAGGAGGCCCGCGCTTCCCGCGACTACTTCTGCTTCGACCGAGCGCACCCCGCTGGGTGACACCGGTCCCGAGTGACTGTAGCCGCCCCGCATGCTCGGTTGCCCTTCAACGGGTTCGCGCCCGACTTCGTCTACCGGAGCATCCCCGCTCCGAACCTGACGATCGAGCAGGTCCTCCGGCTTGGTGTCACCTATGCGCGGCGGGCGTTGACGTGTCACGCAGAAGCGTGGGACAAGGGATGAGGGCGCGGCTGAGCGCCGGCTAAGCGGGATGACGGCCTTCCGGTCCCTGTTGAAACTCATGCCGGACGTGGCGGGTGCTCACGCTTTCGTCGATACAGCAGTGGACAGTGAAACCCTCGTCCAGGCGTGGGACGGCCCCGGTCCCATGAAATCGCTGCCGGGTGGACGGAAGTTGCGTCGGATTGGTGCCGCGGAGATCCATTTTTCCGACATCATCGGGGCATGCAGAAGCTCGAGGCGCACGAGATGCCCTTGCACAAGGTGTTCAGCAGTGACTACGACTTCCAGATACCTGACTACCAGCGCCCCTATGCCTGGCAGGAGGAGCAGGCTGCTCAACTGCTGATGGACCTGCAGGAAGCCCTGGTCCGTGGGACGGATGAGCCGTACTTCCTCGGATCCGTTGTGCTCGTCAAGAACAGCGCGGTCCCGAAGGCGGACGTCATCGACGGCCAGCAGCGCCTCACGACCCTGACCATCCTCCTGTCGGTCCTGCGCGACCTCACCGAGGATCCGGAGCTGCGTGGCGACCTCGACCGGCTGGTCATGGAGCCGGGTGCCAAGATCCGTGGGCTCGCCCCGAGGCCGCGGCTCACTCTGCGGAGCCGTGACGCGGACTTCTTCGAGAAGTACGTCCAGACGAAGGGCGCAGTGGCCACTCTTCTGACGCTCAAGGAGGAAGCCCTGCGGACCGACGCGCAGAAGGCCGTCCTCCGCAACGCGACAGTCCTCCACCGCAGCCTCACCGCGTTGACCGAGGAACGCCGGCTGGAACTGGCTCAGATGCTCGCCGAGCGGACGTTCCTTGTCGTCGTCAGCACTCCTGACCTCGACAGCGCACACCGGATCTTCAGCGTCATGAACTCCCGCGGCCTGGACTTGTCTCCCACCGACATCTTCAAGTCGCAAATAATCGGGGATCTCGGGGCTGAGGCGTCTGAGGCGTGCGCCACCACCTGGGAGGACGCCGAGGAGATGCTGGGGCGCGACGACTTCGCGGAACTCTTCCTCCACCTGCGGATGATCTTTGCCAAGAAGCGGGCGGAACAGGAGCTGCTCAAGGAGTTCCCTGAGCAGGTACTCAAACGCTACCTCCCCGGCAGGGGCGAGGTCTTCGTCCATGACGTTGTCCGGCCGTATGCCGAGGCTTATGCCCAGATCCGTGAAGCACGTTATGAGTCCGCTTCGGGTGCGGAGGCGGTCAACGCCTGGTTCAGGAGGCTCCAGCAGGTCGACAACTACGACTGGCGGCCCGCCGCTCTCTGGGCGCTGCGTCACCACGAGGACGACCCGGCATGGCTCGACACGTTCATGCGGGCCTTGGAGCGGCTGTCGGCCAGCATGTTCGTCCGCCGTGTCTACACGACTCCCCGCGTCACGCGGTACGCCGAGTTGCTTCGGCAGCTCGACGAGGGACAGGGCCTTGCCTCCCCGGCTCTCGAACTGAGGGACGATGAGAAGGTCGAGACCCGGGCCAGGCTCGACGGCGATCTCTATCTGGTCGGCAAGATCCGCAAGTATGTGCTGCTCCGGCTCGACGAGCTGCTGGCCCGCGGGCAGGGGGTGACGTACGACCACCCGCTCATCACCGTGGAGCACGTGCTGCCGCAGAACCCGAAGGCCGATTCGCAGTGGGTCGGGCTGTTCGACGAGGAGCTGCGTGCCCAGTGGACACACCGCCTGGGAAACCTGGTGCTGCTGAACCGCGCCAAGAACTCGGCGGCCCAGAACTACGACTTCGCCGCCAAGAAGGCCAAGTACTTCACCGGCCGCGGGGGAGTGGTCCCCTTCGCGCTGACCAGCCAGGTGCTCCAGCACGTCGAGTGGACCCCCGACGTGCTGAAGGCCAGGCAGGAGGAGCTGCTGGGGGTGCTCTTCGAGGAGTGGCGTTTGTGAGCGCGGGGGCCGGGGCGGCATACCCCGGCCCTGAGTCCAATGATCTCCATGAAGTTCCAAAGAGTTCCATTGTTGGGCCTGTGTGGGCTATGGTCGTCCACAACTCAGGTCTCACGGCCCCGCGTTACCACGCTGCTCCCGTGTGTCCCCTGTCGTTCAGTTGCCGTCGGCCTGTCCGGCCGTACGCACCGCAGTCGTCGCCTCCACGGGAGTCCCGTCATGCCCGTACCCATCGATCCCGCCCCGGACCCGTCTCCAGCAGGGCAGCCCGCCCAGGATCCGACCGCCGGCGCCCTTGCCAGTCTCCTCGCCGGGCGGCTCGCTGGCTCGGACCTCGACGAGGACACCCGAGCCCTCCTGCTCACCGCCTTCCAGGACGACGGCGGGGCGCGCGGCCGGATGCCGGGCGCCTACCTGCAGTCCGTCACGGTCAGCGGCTTCCGCGGCATCGGCCGTACCGCACGTCTCCCCCTCACCCCCGGCCCGGGACTCACCCTGGTCACCGGCCGCAACGGCTCCGGCAAGTCGAGCTTCGCGGAGGCCGTCGAGATCGCGCTGACCGGCGACAACGCCCGCTGGCGCGGCCGCAGCGACATCTGGCGCAAGAGCTGGCGCAACCTCCACCACGGCCAGGAACCCCAGGTCGCCGTGGAGTTGCGTCTCGACGGCGATCCCGAGCTGGCCACCGTGCTGCGCACCTGGCACGGGGACGACGTCGCCGACTCCACCGCCGAACTCGACCGGCCCGGCCACGACCCCGTCCCCCTCCCGGGTCTCGGCTGGCAGGAGGACCTGGCGACCTACCGCCCCTTCCTGTCGTACTCCGAGCTCGGCCAGGTGATCGGCGGCAAGCCCAGCGAGATGTACGACGCCGTCGCCTCCATCCTCGGGCTGGAGCAACTCGCCGCCGCCGACAAGTGGTTGCGCGACCTGAGCCGCGAGTACGACGCGCCCGCCAAGGAGGCGAAGGCCGAACTCCCCGCTCTGCTCACCTTCTTGGCCGGCACCGACGACCCCCGCGCCCGGAGCGCCCACACCGCACTGAGCGGGCGGCGCCCGGACCTCGCGCGGGCGGCCGAACTGGCCGTCGGGACCGGCCCGGTGGACGAGGCCCTCCTGTTCGACCTGCGCCGCCGCTCCACCCTGACCGGACCCGACACCGAGGCGGTCGCCACGGCCGTGACCCGGCTGCGCGAAGCCATCGCCTCCGCCGAGGACCTGCGGGGCACGTCCGCCGAGGACGCGCTGCGCCGCGCCGAACTCCTCGCCCGCGCGCTCGCCCACCACCGCGCCCACCCCGACCTCGACACCTGCCCGGTGTGCGGCGGCGCGGCCCGCCTCGACGAGGAATGGGCACGCGACGCCGCCGAGCAGGAACGCCGGCTGCGCGCCGAGGCCGAGCAGGTGCTCACCGTCCGCAGGGAACTCGACGCGGCCGCGCAGGCCGTCCGCGACCTGGCCGTCCCGCCCCCCGACTGGCTGCCGTCCGGGATCGCCGCCGCCTGGGACGACTGGCTGCGGTGCCGCACCGTGTCCGACCCGGCCGTGCTGGCGTCCGCCGCCGAGCACGCCGCGCGGATCGCCGCCGACGCCGCACGGGTCACCCGCCAGGAGGCCGCGGCGCGCCTCGCCGACCAGGACGACACCTGGCGCGACGGCGCGCGGGCGCTCGCCGCCTGGCTCGACAAGGCCCACGCGGGCCGAGCGGGCGGCCCCGCACCTGGCCCGCGTCAAGGCCGCCCAGAAATGGCTCAGGGCCACCCACGACGAGATCCGCGCCGACCGGATGCGGCCCATCGCCGAGGACGCCCAGCGCATCTGGTCCAATCTGCGCCAGCAGAGCAACGTTGCCCTCGGCCCGGTCCGTCTGAGCGGCTCCGCAACTCAGCGCAAGGTCGCCCTCGACGTGACCGTCGACGATATCGACGCCCCCGCGCTCGGCGTAATGAGCCAGGGGGAACTGCACTCCCTCGCCCTGTCCCTCTTCCTCCCGCGCACCTTCCTCCCGGGGAACCCCTTCCGGTTCCTCGTCATCGACGACCCGGTGCAGTCCATGGACCCCGCCAAGGTGGACGGCCTCGCCCGCGTCCTCGCCCTCCTCGCCGAGCACCGCCAGGTCGTCGTCTTCACCCACGACACCCGCCTGCCGCAGGCCCTGAAGTACCTGCGGCTGCCCGCCACCGTCCTCACCGTCGACCGCCGCGAGCGCTCCGCCGTACGCGTACGCTCCGGCGACGACCCCGTCAAGCAGGCCCTGCACGACGCGAAGGCGCTCGCCAGGACGCGCGACCTGCCCGGTGACGTGGTCGCCCGGGTCCTGCCCGGCCTGTGCCGAACCGCCCTGGAGGCCGCCCTCCTCGAACCGGCCCGCCGCCGGCTCCTCGGCACCGGCCTGCCTCACGACGAGGTCGAGCAGCGCATCGCCAAGGCCCACAAACTCACCGAACTGGCCTCCCTCGCCCTCTACGGGGAGATGGATCGGGTGGGCGAGGCCATGACCGACCTCACCCGGGCCTACGGCCAGCAGGCCACCGACCACATCCGGTGGTGCAACAAGGGCTCCCACGAAGCCGTGCCCGTCGACGACGTGGAGGAGATCATCCGCCGCACCGCGGACCTCGCGAAGGCGGTGCGATCCCTGTGACCACGATCCGCCCGGCCACACCCGTGCCCTCCGCGCGCCCGCCCCGGCTCCCCGTGACCCTCCCGCCTCCGTCGCCGTCCATCTCGACCCCCGAGGAACTGCTCGCGGGCGCGGACCGGTTGCTCGGCACTGCCACCGCCTCCACCACGGGCGTCTGGCCGCGCGCCGTGGCCCTGCTGCTGAGACACGCCCTCGAAGAGGCCCTGCGCCGCTACTGGCAGACCCGCAAACCGCAGCTGGCCCGCTGCCCGCCGCACGCCCAGGCCCTGTGCCTGGAGTCCTACGCCGACCCCGACACGGCCCGCCGCTGGTCGGCGACCTGGGCCGGCCTCAGCCGGGCCTGCCACTACCACGGGTACGAGCTGGCTCCCACGCAGGGGGAGCTGTGGGCGTGGCGGGACGACGTAGATCGGGTGATCGGGGCGTTGACGCTCCGGACGCGGTGACGGATCGCCGTCGGACCGCAGGCCCCTCGCGCGGGGCAGGCGGCGGACGTCGGCCGGTGGGCGGGGGCGGCACGGAACGGGGTGCCGGGGAGGGGGCTGCCCGGTTGCCCACCTCGACCAGCCGCACTCGCACCGTCGTCATACGCGTATTACGATGTCTTCGTGGCGAAGACACGCATCAGCATCAGCTTGGAGCAGGACCAGGCCGAACGCATCAGGCAGCACGCGGAACGGGCGGGCATGGACGTCTCGGCCTATCTGGTGCATGCCGCAACGCGCCAGATGGCCGAGAGCGATGCCATAGAGGAACAGTTCGCCGAGGTGGACGCACTCATCGCCCGGGCGGAGCGAGCGGCGGACGGGCTGCCCGCAGAACCCGCCCCGGAACCGACCGCGGAGCTGACGGAGCAGGAACGCCGCGATGTGGAGGAGGCCCTGGGGCTCGTCCACGGTCGCGACCGGCAAGGCCGCCGTCCGGGACACGCCGCGTGAGCGCACGGGTGCCGGTCTACGACACCGGCATGCTCATCGCACTGGCCGACCGCAAGGCGAAGGCGGTGGCCCTCCATGAGGGACTGCGCACGGTCCCGCACCGGGCGCTGGTGCTCGGACCGGTCCTCGCACAGGTGTGGCGCCCCCAGCCGGCGCTGGTGCATGCCCTGTCCGGCGTCCTGAAGGACTGCACCGTCCCTCAGGCCCGTACGTCCGAGCCGCCCATGCGCGAGACGAAGGCGGGCCGTCCGGAGTGTCTGGCCTGTGCGACGGGCCCGGACCTCGCGGACTGGCGGCGCATCGGGACCGCTCTGGGGCGGGCGGCCCTGCCGGCGAAGAAGCGGCCGGACGCGGTGGACGCCTGGGTGGCCTTGGCGGCGGCCCGGCACGGCAGCTCGGTGATCTTCACCACCGACCCGGGAGACATGCACGCCTACCTCACGATTCTCGCGCCGTCGGACGTGCACGTGGTCGCTGTCTGATGACCGGGAGCCACGCTCGGCCCCGTCCAGGCGTGGCGCAGGCGGTGAACGAGCCGTCGGCAGGAGCGGGGCACGGAGTTCGGCCCTGCGCAGACTCGCTCCGCGAGCGGGTGCCGAGGTGATCAGCCATCAACGGCAACGGCCATCCAGTGCCACGGCCTCCCCGCGCGCCGACCGCTGAACTCGCCCAGAGTCCTCCACCCGCTTCGCCATTTACCACGGCCGTGGTACTTGGCACGGCAGGAGCAGGTGCACAGGAAGCCCTGGGCGTTCTGGCAGGACGAGTTGCACCTTTCACGCGGGTTGTACTCACGGCCGATGAGGACGCTCGGATACCTGCGGAGCAGCTCCCGGCTGATGTGGGGGAAGTGAGCGCTGGCCACCGTCCAGCACCCCTCGCGGCTGTCCCACCGGAACGATCTATCGCTTCCGACCCAGCCGGACAGTTTCCGTTCGTGCTCCCACATCGTGTGAGCCGGGAACCAGACACCGAACCACCCTTTGGCGGGCAGGCCGATTGTCGGCAGGTGCTCACCCCGATAATTCGGCAGCCACTCAGGGGGCTTGAGGTACTCGGTCTTCTCCCGCAAGGCACGCCCGCGCCCTTTGTCCCTGCCCGTAGTCCGCCGGTTACGTCGAGGCCCGGGCCCCCACTCGACCGACACAAGTGCGGCGAGCTGACCGGAGGCATAGCAGGGGAGACGACTTATCGGCCTGTCATGGGCGACCACGCGCCCGTCCTGGTCGACCTCGATGGAGTTGCGGCACTTCAAACACGTGCGGTTGAACCCTCCGTCGCCCACAAGCACCCCCTTGGCTGAGCTGATGTCTACCGTGCCTGCTGCCGTGTCCTGCCGGTCTCGGCTCGCATCACGTGGGATATCGCGGACGGGACGTTCCGCGTGAACTCGCCCCGATGGCCCGGAGCGAGCGGCCTCGCGGCAACCACGTAGGCGCTGGACGCGCCGTAATCGACTGCGATGGCGGTGGCGGGGTGCTCGACGTAATTTCAGTGCACCGAGGGTCAGCCAGGCGGGTTCTCGGACGTGGGCGGCGTGCTGGACGTCAGCCCTGGCCACGACGTCGGGGGCGGGCCAAAGGCGCGACGACCGGCCCTCACAGTCAGAGTGGCCATGGCGGCGTTGGCACCACCACCGATCACAGCGCCGATACCGAACGGTGCCACTCGACCGAGAACGATGATCCCCTGCTTGGTCCCGTACTTCGTGATGAAGTTCTTTCCCAGGATCTTGTTGATCTGACGCAACGTCTCGGCCGGTACCTTGGCGACAACCTGACGTCCCCAGTGTTGCCCCGTACGCTCGGCGACCTTGGTGATGGTGGCGGAGCCACTCCCGCCGAGCATGATTCCCATCACGATCGTTCGGCGGCGCTCGATCTCGTCGATGGGGACTCCGTGGACCTCGGCGAGCGAGAGCGCGAAGAGGGCGCTCAGTTCAAGGGACGAGAGCGCCTCACCTGCCGAGAGTGCCAGTGCGACTCCCGTGCCGACGCCGGGCGCGGCTGCGGTTCCTCCGACTGCGGCACCGGTCCCGGTCAAGGCGCTGAGGTACATCCGCTCCAGATTGCGGATCACCTGTGCCGGCGTCGCCTCCGGGGTCCGTTGGCGGGCCCGGGCTATGTTCTTGCGCACCAGTATGCTCTGGCTGTCGATCGCCTTGTCCAGGAGGTCGAGGACTCGCTGCCCACGTCCGTCTTCTGCCGGCACAGGTCCGCCGTGGGCATCTGTTGCCACGCTTTGAACTCCTTGGGTCGTTAGGCCCCAAGTCTCCCACTCAGGCAGCCGGTTCTGGGACGTTTTCCCCGACAGCGCCTACCGGTTTCGAGATTGGAGCCGTCGCGGTGGCGGTTCATCCAGACGTCTGGCTTGAACTCCTGAGTCGTGGCCGAGGGTTGTGCTCAGCCGCGTGCCGCGTAGCGGGTGAACCGCGCCCGGCCGTCGCGGTCAGGTACGCCCGCTGTGCGTGTCCGGGCCGTGGGGCTCACGGGCGCATTCGGCCCAGACTGTCTTGCTGCCGGGCGGATACGGGTCCGTGCCCCAACGGTCGGCCAAGGCGGCGACCAGGAGGAGGCCTCGACCCGACTCGGCGTCGGGGAGAGGGCCTCCGTCTGCCGAGGCCGACAGGAGCGGGAGTCGATCGCCACGGGTGTCGGTGACGGCGATGCGGAGGGTGCCGGTGTCGAGGGTGAGGACGAGGCGGAAGTCGCGTTCCTGGACGCGGCCGTGCAGGGCGGCGTTGCCGGCGAGTTCCGCCACGATCTGTTCGGCGCGCTCGGTGACCCCGGGTGACACTTCCCAGGCGCGGAGCTGTTCGACGGCGAGCAGACGGGCGAGGCGGGCTCCGCGGCGGGTGGATGACAAGAGCAGTGAGAACGTGCGTACGGTTGCGGAGAGTTGGGGTGTGGTTGCGTTCATGAGGCCACGGTGACGGGCGCGCGGGGGCGTGTTCCAGGCGCCCGGCCCGTACGGTACGTCAGGGTACGGGCACATTCCGTGGACGGTACGCAGCGCGGTCCGTCACTCTGGGTGCCGTCGGGCGCAGAGACGACGGACAGTGCGTGTACGGAATCGGAGGTGGCCGCGGATGACGGGCGGCATCGACATCGACATCGTAGGCAGCGACCACGGCGGCGGCAACGGCCGCGACGGGAGTCATGACGGTGGTCCTGACGGCGACGACCTGGCCGCCTGTGAGCCGGATCGCGAGCCCGACCCCTCGGACAGCCTGCGGACGTGGGGTGCCGTCCAGCAGGCGCTGCGCGAGCACGCGGGCTACAGCAGGGCCGAGTTCGCGGACCTGGTGCGCTTCTCCAAGCACACCGTGGAGTCGGTGGAGCTGGGGCGGCGGATGCCCGACGAGTCGTACGTGGTGCGGTCGGAGGAACTCCTCGGGAACACAGGCGCGTTGCGGAAGTCGTCGAAGTACGTGAGGCGAGGGCGGGGGGATGTGGGGCTCGCGGCCTGGTTCCGGGAGTGGGCTCGGCTGGAGCGGGTGGCGGTGAGCCTGTGTACGTATGAGTGCAGGTTGGTGCCGGGGTTGTTGCAGTCGGAGGGGTATGCCAGGGCCGTGTTCGACAACAGCATCCCGCTGCTGTCGGACCAGGAGTTGGAGGACCAGCTCGTCGCGCGGCTCGATCGACAGAAGCTGCTGCGTGCGCGGCACAACGTCCCCTTCAGCTTCATCGTCGAGGAGCATGTGCTCAGGCGTCGGCTCGGCGGGGCGGATGTGATGCGGGGCTTGTACGACCATGTCCTGGAGTTGACCGCGCCGCGCAACGTGACGTTGCAGATCATGCCGGTGGACACGGAGTTCCATGCATGTCTGGATGGCCCGGTGCGCTTCTGGAGACTCCGAAGCGGCAGCGGCTCGCGTACTCCGAGGGGCAGTAGAACGGCCGCCTGATCTCCGACCCGAAAGAGGCGAGCCTCCTCTACCAGCGCTATGACACACTGCGCTCGCAGGCCCTGAACCCCAAAGACTCACGGGGTCTGTTGGAGCGACTGCGAGGAGAGCTATGAGCACGACGGAACTCGCCTGGTTCAAGTCCAGCTACAGCGGCACCCAGGGCGACGACTGCGTCGAGGTCGCCGTCACCGAACAGGCCATCTGCGTACGGGACTCCAAGGACGTGACGCGCCCTCACTTCGCGGTGGGGCGTGAGGGGTGGTCGCGGTTCGTGGGGTTCGTGACGGAGGTTTGAGCGGTGTAGGCGTCGATGGCCGATGACAGGTGATGCGGGAGCGGTGCCGCCCGATCCCGCATCACACCGGCGCTAAACGCCGCGTACCGAGCCACGTACGCCCAACTGGGGCCGGGCCCCTTCCATGCCCTCGCACAGGCCACGACCGGACTTTCAAATGGGATGGCAGAGTCCCGTCAGCTTTCGCGGCTTCGGCAGATACCCGCGAAGTCGCAGCCGGCGCAGGACGAACACCAACTGTCCAGGCGGAGGAGCCGGTTCGTGCGCAAAGAATCGGCAGCCTCGGTGACCCGCTTGCTGAGGTCGGTCATGACCTCGGGGTCCACCATTTCGCGCGTGTCACGCCCCGCCTTGTCGAGGTTGAGGACCTCTACGACATCCGCGTTCTGGCCCGTCAGCTCCCGATACCCGAGCACGTACAGGTGCAGTTGGTCACGGGTGAGGTTCTCGGCTTGGGCGCGCTCGCTCGACTTGAAGTCGACGACCGATGTCTCGTTCGTGTCCAGTCGCTTGATCAGGTCGACACGGCCGGTCACGGTGACGCCGGGAACCGGGTGGATCTCGACGGGCTGCTCGGAGTATCTCGTCTGGTGCAGGGTCGCGCCGTGACGTTCCAGGTAGCGCCGCACGGCCGTCTCGGCGGCGGGGCGGAGCTGGTCGGCCGCCGCCTTGTTCGCGAAGGGGAGGTTGAGGTGGCGGTCCACCAGGTCCTCCGCCTCCTCCGGGGCAGCGATGTCGCCCTCGATGGCCCGTTTGTGGATCTCCGCCATGACGTCATGGAGCGACTTGCCGAAGCCGAGTTCCTTCTGCAGAGGCGAGTCGAAGCCGTACAGAAGACGGAGCTTGAAGGAGTACGGGCACTCGAAGAGGTACTTCAGGTCCGAGAAGGACATGACGACCTCGGGGATACCGCGCATGGGGGTCGGCGTGAGCCGTCCGTCGGAGGAAGGGCGGACCTCGCGGGTCAGGACGGTGTGCACCTGCGTGGCCTCGTTGAAGAAGTCCGAACGCTTCTTGCCCGTGCGCTTCTCCGTGGGGGCGAAGGAGAGTGCCAGGTACTTCTGGGCGCGGGTGACAGCGACGTAGAACAGGCGGCGCTCGTCCGCCTCGGTGCCCCGGTAGCGGGCCGCGCCCGGGACGAGGCTCTCTTCGACCACATGGAATACGCCAAGTCCGCCCCGGCCGGAGGCGGGAAAGGTGTTCTTGCGCAGGGCGGGCAGAAAGACGGCCGGCCACTGCATGCCCTTGGCCTGGTGGACGGTGGCGATGACGACGGCGTTGGGCTGGGCGTAGCCGTTGTCCCCGTCGGACTCCTCGTAGTAGTCGGGAGCCTGGTACTCGACCCACTTGGCGAACGCGTCGAATCGCTGCTGGGGCTCGCTGGTGAGATGGATGCGCTCGAAGTCCCCGATCGCGGTGGAGAAGCGACCGAGGTTGTAGTAGACGAGCTCGCCCCGCTCGCGCGGAACACGCTCTTCGCGCAGCTCCACGGCTTCGAGGAAATCAAGGAAGACGCCTTGGAGCGTGGTGGAGTCCCAGGGCTTGGACGCGTCCCACCGCATGGCCGCGGTGAGCACGGGGAGTCCGGCGCGGACATCGCCCTCCGTGAGCCCGACGCCGGCGTCGACCCATGCGTCGATCACGTCCTGCTCGTCGGCCTCCCCCGCGACGAACCGGAAGCAGCTGACGGCCGCCTGCACCTCCGGCGTCTCGAAGAGCTTGGTCAGGCCCTTGATGACATACGGGATGTCGCGGCGTCGGAGCTCTTCGACGAGCGGGCCGGCGTCGGCCTTCACGGAGCGGAACAGGACGGCGAAGTCGGACCAGTCGAGTCCCCGGGGCTCGCTGCCTTCCCGGTCCTGGAACGGCACGCCGCGTAGCCGCTCCATGCGGTCCACGAGCCAGCCGGCCTCCGCCTCCGTGTCCGGGAATTCGAGTGCCAGCAGGTCGCCGCGCTCGAAGGTCTGGTGCCCCGCCGCCGTCATCGCCTTGTTAAGGCGTTCGCCAGGCGGAATCTGCTCGACAACGCGGCGTGCGAGGTCGACGATGGCGGGGCTGGAGCGGAAGTTCTCGTTCAGCGTGGCTCGGCGGACGCCCGGGTAGCGGTTCTCGATCGTGAGGATGTTTTCGACGGCACTGCCGCGCCACTGGTAGATCGTCTGGTCGTCGTCACCGACCACGCAGAGGTTCGCCCCGTGGCGGGTGAGCCCGCGGATCAGCTGCTCCTGGACCGGGTTGGTGTCCTGGTACTCGTCGACGACGACGTACCTGACGGTCTCCTTGACATGCCGTTGGAGGCTCAGGACGGACTCGTCGCCCTCGTCGTTGTCGTCGTTGAGCAGGACCGCGGTGTTGTGGAGGATGGCTGTGTAGTCGAAGTACGCGCGGTCGCTGAGCAGTTGCATGTACTTGTCGAGCCCGTCCGCCACGTCGGAGCGGAGCCCGTCCAGATCCACGTCGTCCTCCCGGAGGATCGACATGACCTGCTGGTACAGCTTGGAGTTGACCCAGCGCCGCAGGGGCTTCGGGGTTCCCTGGACGATCGCGTTCGTCGTGGTCAGCCCTGACTGAGTGCTGTACTTGTCGATGATCAGGCGGGTCTGCACGTCGTTGAGGACGTTGTACTTGAACGCCTCGGGCACGTGGCTGTGCAGTAGGTCGAGGGCGTAGCCGTGCATGGTGCCGATGTACATCTCGGCGAGGCCGTGCACCTCGCCGTGGAGTTCACGGATCCGCGTGTGCACACGCTCCTTCAACTCGCCTGCGGCCTTCTCGGTGAAGGTAAAGGCGACGATGTTCCTGGGCTGGACACCGGGCCGTCCGAGCAGGCGGGCGATCCGCTGCGAGATCACCTCCGTCTTGCCGGAACCGGCGCAGGCGACGATGAGGAGGTTGTCGTCGTGGGTGTCGATGGCGGTGCGCTGGGCGTCCGTGAACTGCACTGTTCCCCCCGAAACTGGCTGTTGTGCTGGTGCTGGTGCGGTGACGTGGTGCTTTCGTGTGGCGTGGTCGGTGGCGGGTGGGGTGCGTCTCGTGGCGGTACGCACCCCACCCGGTGGTGTCAGATGTCGATGGCCTTGAGGACTTCGTCGCCGTAGTAGTTGACGACCTTGACGGCGATGCGGCCGGACTCGGGCTTGGGGAAGGGGCGGGACTTCGTGGTGAAGAGGGTGGCCAGAGCCTCCTCGTCGATCTGCCCCTTGAGCGCCTTGCCGAGCCGCTCGTACGGGTTGAGCCCCGTGGACTTCCCGTTCTCGCCCGAGAAGTAGACGTGGCGCACGATGAAGGCCTCGGCGTCGTAGTCCGTGTCGATCGACCACATCATGATGTCGTCAGGACCCTCGGCGCGGACGTCACCCGTCGTCGGGTTGTAGATGTCGAGTCCCTTGATCACGGCGACGAGCTGGCCGTCGCTCGTCTCCGTCAGCTCGATGTCGGGCTCACCGAAGACCGTGAACAGGTTTCCGGCGCCTGTGTTGGCGAGTTCGTCGCCCATGGCGAGGTCCGGGTTCATACGGACGTTGAGCACGGCCATCTTGCCGACCTGACGCTGCTGGATGACGGAGAACTCGCCTCGCTCCTGATTGATCTCGTTGGTCGCCTCGGTCGCGTTCGCGTCGAAGGCGAAACCGAGGATGAGCAGAAGATCGATCTCGCCGAACCGGAGGGCTTCACGGGCCGCGTTCTTGATGAAGAGGGAGTCGACGGTTCCGTACTCGGGGCCGAGCGCGATACCGACGCGGGCCGGTGTCCCCTCCTCGGCGTCCTTGCGGATGCCGACGGCGGTCAGTATCCGCCCGGACACCGGCTCGACCGACTCGAACTCCAGCCGCTCGTTCCGGTAGCCGTTCTGCACGCCTGCCTTCTTGACGTGCTCCAGGATCGTCTCCTCGTACGAGGCGCCGGACGGCATCATCTCGGCGGCCTTCTCGGAGGCGGGGACGTCCTGGTCGAAGGAGACGGAGCGGTGCGGCGAGAGCGACTCGACGGTGAAGGGGCCGGCGACGCGGACGGCCTTCTTGTTCTCGTAGGGGCGGTCGTACAGCGTCTCGAACTCGGCATGCTTCTTGATCGCCTTGTCGATCTGGTCGCGGGTCATCCCCTCCTTGATGTCGGGGTTGTTCGCGATCGACTTCAGCGTGATGTGGGGGACGCGCTCGTAGACGAAGCCGCGGCGGATGTCGTGCTTTGAGGGCGAGCGGTCGAGAGGCTGTTGGCTGAGTTCGGCTTCCTTGGCCTTTCCTTCAGGGGAGTCGGAGAGGAGGTAGGCGGGGTACTTGGCACCCATGAGGCGATGCCGGGCGAGAGCGATCGCGACACGGGATGTGTCGATGGTGATCCATCGGCGGCCCCACTGCTCGGCAACGTAGGCGGTGGTACCAGAACCGCAGGTAGGGTCGAGAACCAGGTCGCCGGGGTCTGTTGCCATCAGCATGCAACGTTCGACGAGCTTCGTGGCGCTTTGAACGACGTAGACCTTGTCCTCGGTAAAGTTCCCGGTTCCCATATCGGTCCAGACGTTATTGACGCCTCTGTAGGGGAAATCGTCTTTTGTGCGAATATAGCGCAGACTATTTTGAGCGGAATGGATCCTGCCGGCGAGAATGAGTCGCTTCATTCCCTCTTCGCCAGTTTTCCAGTAGCCGACGCGTGGCTTGTAGATCTTTCCTTCGAACTCTACGGGGAAATCACCAGGGGGGCGCTGGCTGGTCAAGTTGTCTGGCTGGTAGATCCGAGCCCCTTCAGGGAGACTGAACTCGTCTCGAAGTTCCTCACGAGATGCACTTCTGCGCCTCCCGTTTTCCTCCTGTACCCACTTGTACCCCGTTCGCGAGTCACGTGCTTCGATCCAGATGGGCCGGAACTTGAGGGCTGCATAGTTCCGTGCGTACATCAGAATGAAATCGGCAACTCCGGCCAAATATTGCGAAGTCGCCCCTGAAGTCTTGGTTACTGTGATGCAGCTGACGAAGTTCTCCGCTCCAAAAGCTTCGTCTAGGATTGATCGAACGAGATGGAGATTTTCATCCCCTATCTGCACGAAAATGCACCCTGACTCGGTCAAGAGATCTCGGGATGCGGTCAATCGGTCACGTAGGTAGGAGAGATAGGAGTCGATTCCCAACTCCCAGGTGTCGCGGAAGGCGCGAAGCTGTTCTACTTCTTTTGTGACGGATGCTAGATTGCCGTCCTTAACGTCGCGTGATCGTGTGGATACCTGCCAATTCGAGTTGAACTTGATCCCATACGGCGGATCGATGTACACCATCTGAACCTTGCCCCGCAGATTCTCCCGCTCCGCAAGGCTCGCCATCACCTGGAGCGAGTCCCCCAGGATCATGCGGTTGGTCCAGTTCATCTGGTGGTTGTACCAGTCGACCTTGTCCAACTCGTCCGGGATACCGTCGTCGAAGAACTCGGTACCGAAGAGCGAGAGTTCCTCCCCGGCGCTCTCACCTCCCTCGCTCTCCCGCCGCCTCTTCGTCTCGTCCATCAGCTGCTTGACGAGGTAGCGCGGCTCGATCCGCTCCTGGCGGAAGATCGGAGGGGCCGGGACCTCCAGGTCCTCGCGGTCCTGCTCGTCCTTGCCCTTCCAGACAAGCTGGGGGTCCTTGGCAAAATCGCGCTTGCCACGCCAGGTCATGGCAGCCTCGACCGCTTCCGTGACCAGGTCGAACGCGTCCGCCGTCGGGTTGTTCACTCGTGTTTCCTCATGCTTTATGGCCTGCACGGCCTTGGTGCTGTTCGCGGCGGTCTTCGCACTGCGCTTCCGGGGAGCGGCCATCGTGCTTACTTCCCTTCCTCGTCGTCGTTGCCGTCGTGCTGCCGCCGCTGCCGGGATTCGCCCTCGGCCTCGCGCGCCGCGCTGAACAGGTCGTCGTCCCAGGGGTAGTCGTCGTCGCCCCAGTCCGCTTCGTCATCGTCGCTCTTGAGCCTGTCCACGCTCTTGAGCCCTTCTTCGCGCAGACCCGTCAACGCCCCGTCGCCGTAGAGCGACTCGATCGCGGCCGCCAGGCCGGACTTGAACGTGGTCGGGTTCTGCGACAGCTCGACATAGCCCCACTTGCCGAAGCCGCCGTGGTTGTTCACGGCCGCGCACCACATCCGCGCGGTCTCCGCCTTCACCGCCCGCTTGCCGGCCGACTTGCGCGAACCCGAGACCTCCACGATCAGGTGGCGCTGCTCGTCATCCTCGTCCCGGGGCTTCAGCCGGACGATGAAGTCGGGCAGATACCGATGCGTACGCCCCGCGAAGAGATAGGGGATCGCGAACTCCAGGTGGTCGTTCTTGACATAAGACTGCACGTTCTTGTTGCCGTCGAGCAGCATGGCCAGGATCTGCTCCCACGTGTTGCCGTCTATCCCGTCGAGCACGACGTAGTTCACCGGCGACTTGTCCTCGTCGGCCTCGTAGACCGCCTTGGTGGTGTAGAAGTCCACGTTGTCCGTGGAGCCCTCCGGCGCGTAGCGCGCGAAGATGGGCAGCACCTTGGACGTGTTGTCGCCTTCCTGGCGGTTCAGCGCGGCGAAGAACAACTCAGCCGCCCGCTGCCGCTCCTCGGAGACCTGGGAGATGATCGCCAGGGCACGCTGGTTGTCCGTGCCGACACAGTGCGTGATCCAGTCCTTGGCGAGCCGTACCAGGTTCGGGAACATCCACGGCTTGCGCCCCCGTTTCGGGTCCTCCAGCAACTCCAGCGCCACTTTGGCCAGGTGGAAGGCGACCTGCTGCACACGGATGTCACGGCCGTCGACCAGCGTGTGCCGGGCCTGCTCGCCGACGATGCCCTCCACATCGGCCCGCGTGGCGACGCCCTCGTCGACCTTGAACGGCTCCGCGTCGGTGAAGTCCGCGTAGAACTGCGCCTCCTCCACCTCCACCCGGTATCCCTCCAGACAAGGGAAAGTGATGCGCAGATCCTCCCGGTCCCTCATGGCCCGGACGTGCTTCGGCTCCGGTCGAGGCTTGGACCTCAGCTCCCGGTTCGGATCGGTCTGGATGAACTGGAACGGGATGCCGTACACGTCCGCGTACTCCGGTTCCAGCAGCCCCTCCTCGTTGACCGCGTACGAGATGCGGCGCAGGCCGCGGCCCACCACCTGCTCGCACAGCAGGTGACTGCCGAAGGCTCGGACCCCGAGGATGTGCGTGACCGTGTTGGCGTCCCAGCCCTCCGTCAGCATGGACACGGACACCACGCACCGCACGTCCTGCCCGAGCTTGCGCTGCTTACCGACGGTGTTCAGGACCTCGCGCAACAGATCGGCGTCCTTCAGCGCCTCCACGTCGCGGTCCGGGAACCGGATGCGGTACTCCTCCTTGAACGCCTCCAGCTCCTCGGCCGCCGCTGCCTTGAACTGGGCGTCGAGCTGGGGGTTGTCGGACTCCAGCTGCGCCGAGTCGACCAGGATGGTGCGCGGGACGGCATAGCGGCGGCCCTGGGCGTCGTAGTTGGAGAAGTGTTCCAGCATGCCCGGCTTGCCGAGACCGTCCGCGTCCGGGAGCTCGTGTCCGGCGATCTGGTCGTACACCCACTTTGAGACCGTCGTGTTGTTGCAGACGATGATGAACACCGGGGGTGTGGATCCGGTGCCCCGGGTCTCCTCCTCCCACCGAGCGAACGCCTGCGCGTAGTTCCGGTACAGGCTGTGGGCGGCACCTTCCAGTACAGGGGGGAGCGTCTTGTCCGCGAGCGTCTCCGGCTTCTGGGCGCGCGTCGGCATCTTGTCCCTGATGTGCTCCCACAGGTTCAGGTACGAGACGTCCTTGTGTTCCGCGTCGTCGTCCACCGGTACACGCGGGATCTTGACGAGGCCCGACTCGATGGCGTCCAGGAGTCCGAAGTCGCTGACTACCCACGGGAAGAGGGTGCCCTCCGGGTAGCCCGAGCCGTTCAGGTAGAAGGGGGTCGCGGAGAGGTCGTAGACGGTCTTGATGCCGGTCTTGCGCATGATGTGGTTCAGACCGTCGAACCACTGACGAGCGTGCTTGTTCTCCTCCTCGGCCTGCTTCTTCTCCTCCCCCTTCAGCTCATCCACGGTGACGGCCCCCTCCAGGGCGGCCCCGCGGGTCTGGTAGCAGTGGTGAGCCTCGTCGTTGAAGACGATGATCTCCCCCTTGCTCCCGCCCAGATCGCGCAGGACCCGGTTGACCATCATGGCGGGCGTCTCGATGAAGGGGTCGTCCTTGGACCTGGCCAGGAGCAGCTTCTTGGTCTTGGACGCGAGTCCCTGACCCTCCCGCGTCGTCCGGAGCATGAACGTGTGGTAGTTGGTGATCGCCACCTGAGCCTGACCGAGCGCACCCCACAGGTCCGCCGGGACGATGTCCCGCTCCTTGTAGTAGTTGTTCGGGTCGGAGGGCATCAGCACGCGCAGCCGGTCCCGGATGGTCACACCGGGCGCCACCAGGAGGAAGCGCTTGGCGAACCGGCGGTCCTGCGGGCCGGCGACCTTGTTCAGGGTGTTCCAGGCGATCAGCATCGCCATCACCACGGTCTTGCCCGCGCCCGTCGCCATCTTCAGAGCGACTCTGGGCAGGCCGGCGTTGTGCTCCTGGTTGGCCTCGTCCAGGTGGGCACCGATCCACGTCTTGCCGAGCTTCGTGCCCACCTCGGTCAGGTATATGGCGGTCTCGACGGCTTCCACCTGGGCGAAGAACAGCTTCCGCTCCCGGGTCGCGTCCGTCCAGTACTCCAGAAGACGACGAGTCGTGGGCGTGATGTTCGGATACCCGGCCTGGCGCCACCGGGAGACCTCGGCTCGGATGTTGCCGATGACGTCCTGGCCCTTGCGCTCCTCCAGGATGCCGTCGAGAAACAACTCGTGCTGAACACCGGCGCCGGTCTTGCGCCCCTTCCTGGCACGCGGTACAGGCATCCAGGTCTCGCTCGGGCGGCGGCCGGCAACCCGCTCGCCGGTCGGCTGGCCCCGCTGGTCCAGCTCCCAGTGCCAGGCCGGTTCCGCGTACGGCGAATTGATGATCGGGTTCTCGATCACTGCTGCCATGTTCTGGATATCTCCCTCACGCCACGTCTGCGTGGACCGTACAGTCTGCCACCGACAATGACCCCATTCGTCCCATGATCACGTCGCCCGCACCCGGTGCTCCCCCCGCTCCAAATGCCCCATAACCACCTGATGTGCCCGCCACCCATCCGGAAACTTAGGCGGCACATCCAGGTACACAGGGCTGCTCCGCGGATGCCGGTCCAACGGGTCCCGGATGCCGGCGCGGGCCACCACGATGCAGGCGAAGCGGTGCCGGGAGAGCAGGACGCACAGGCGGCCCGTCTCCAGGTGGAAGGCGGAGGCGTCCTGGCGGCCGGACAACGGGTGCCAGACGAGGGTGACGTCGAACTCGCGGCCCTGGAGGCGGTTGGCGGTGTCCACGGTGATGCCGGTCAGGCCGTGGGCGGCGAGGCGGGAGCGGACCGCGTCCGCCTGCACGGTGCGTGCCGTGCCGATCGCGATGCGGTCCGCCGTCAGGGGGTCGCCGTTGACCAGCGCGCCGCGCTCCAGCAGCCGGGCCGCCGTCTCCGCGAGGGCATCCGCCACCTCCGGGTCCTGGTCCAGGGTGTGGCGGCCGGGGAGTTCCAGGTGGCCCCAGCCGGAGTCGGCGGCTCGGGCGAGGACGTCGTCCAGCGGGCCGGAGCCGTGGGGGAGGCTGGCGTACGACAGCACGCGCTCCGGTGCTGTCGTGCCGGGGACGAACCGGTAGAAGGGGTAGAAGGCCTCCTCGACCAGGGGCGCCGCCGTCTCCGGCAGGCGCCAGGAGACGGGGAGCTGGTGGCGGAGGAGGTCGGGGTTGTGGGCGAGGGTGACGTCGACCGCGTTGCGCAGGGGGTCCCAGGTCAGGCCGTGCCAGCGGTCGGACTCCACAGTGGCGAAGGGGTCGAGCTGGCCGGGGTCGCCGACGAAGAGGACCTGCGAGTCGGCCTGGGCGAACAGCGGGGCCGTCGCCAGGAGCCCGTCCGAGCGCATCTGGTACGCCTCGTCGACGATGGCCCACCGCCACGGCACGCACTTGTCCGGGGTGACGAACGACCACTTCTTCGCGGTGGACACCACGACGGGCAGGTCACGCAGGTCCGTCACCTGGCTGCTCCCGGTGACGTTGGGGTGCCGGGTGACGCGGGGCGGGAGGACGTGGCCACCGGCGTGGAGGCGGCCGAGTGCCAGGCCGGGATGCTCCCGCGCGATGCGGTCCACCAGGTCGTCGACCTGTTCGTTGGTCTGCGCGACGATCATGAGCTGGTGGCCTGCGGACGTCAGGTGCCCGGTGGCCCGCACCACCAGCGTGGACTTGCCGGCTCCGGGAGGCGAGTCAACGACGACGCCCCGGCCGGGCGCGGTGTCGAGGCTGGCCAGGATCCCCGCGACCGCCCGGTCCGCGCGTTCGCCGGGGGTGAGAGCTTCGGGCTCCCCGGTGTCAGGAAGGAGGGCGGTCATTCCCAGGTCTCCTCTGCGTCCTCGTCGGTGGGTTCGTACGGATGGGGCGGACCGCCGTGGGTCCAGGGGGTGTTCTCCTCGTCGGGCAGGGCGGACGGCATGGCCGTGGGGTTGAGCGTGGTGTACGTCAGCTCCTCGCCGGTCTCCGCGAGCGTGCCGGGCGGTGCCGGCGGTGTGCGCTTCCTGTCGAAGCCGCCCTTGAGCTGGAGCACCACGGTGTGGCCGCCGTCGTCCTCCTGTCTGACTTCGAGGATGCGGGCCTCCTGGCGGGGCCGGGCAGGGGACTTCACCTCCGTGCCGACCGCGAGGGCGACGCGGGCGTCGGTGCCGGTGCGCAGGCTGATCGTCGGGCGCCAGACCTGGGAGCCGGGACGGTCGCCGGGGGCGAAGCGGTCCTCGTCCCTGGCCGTCACCGTGCCCGTGAACGCCTCGCCGGTCAGCTCGTACTCCGCCATCACCAGCGGGTCGTCGAACGCGCGCTCCGCCTCGTAGCGGGTGACCGCGTCCTCCAGCCGGGCCAGGCGGCGGGCGGCTCGGACGGCCTGGTCGCGGCGGGCCTGCGGGCGGCCGTCGGCGTCCAGGTACTCGGCGTACTCGGAGAACCAGCGCCGGTCTCGGGACCAGCGGTCGGAGACGTGGGTGCCCTCCGGCAGCCCGCGGAGCAGTTCCACGCCGTGCCACATCAGCCGCCAGGTGGGAAGCATCTGGCCGCTCAGCTCACGGTCGATCTGGCGGCCGACCGCCTCGCGTCCGCGGTCGTCGGACGCCTCGTCGTAGCGCGTCATCAACTCGTGCAGGGTCCGGTCGAAGACCGGGTCCGTGGACGGACCGGCCGGCGGCCACACAGCGGGGTCCTCCGCCTCCCGTGCCGCCCGCGCGCCGTCGTTGTCCTCCGGTGGATCAATCCAGGAGAGCAGGGACGCGAGGTGGGAGTCCTCGGAAGAACTCTGGCCGGTGGCCCAGTTGGCGGCGAGCAGCCGTGTCATCGCGAGCATCACACCGGAGTCCGGGAACTCGGCCAGGTCCGCGAACCAGGTCAGCCACTTGCCGAGGGTGGGCACGGATGGGTCGACCGCGTACGGCCCCTCGGTGGCGCGCAGTCTGGTCAGCCGGCCGAGCAGGCGCACGTACGCGATGCCCTCGCCGTTCGGGACGAGGAGCTGCGGAGCCCGCTGGAAGCGCAGGCGTTCCTCCTTCTCCTTGCCGCGGCCGACGGTGTAGGGCTCCGTCTCCGTCCGGCACCCGTCGATGTACGCGAGGAGGAGTGCGGCCAGGCGCTCGGCGAACCGGAAGCGTTCGGCGCGGTTGCGCGGCTGGCGGACGGTGAGGAGGGTCGGGTGCTCGGGGTCCGTACCCGCCAGCGCGGCCAGGGGTGCGCACGCCTCGCCGGCGAGGGTGAGCGGCACCAGGACGAACGGCTTCTCGTCCAGGTGCTGGTGGCGGACGGTCGTCAGCGGTTCGGCACGGCCGGTGCGGGACGCCGTGAGCGCCGCGACGGTGGACAGGACGCTCATGCGGCCCCCCGGCGGAGTCGGCGCAGCCGGGCGGCGGCGCGCAGCAGGTCGGCGGCTTCCGCCTCGGCCTCTCCGGGGGCGGCGACGCCGTCCACGTAGTCGAGCGCGGTGCGGGTGGAGTCGATGCCCGGCAGGTCGTTGCGCACGCCGCTGCCCAGGCGGGCCGGCGAGGCGCATCCGTCGGCCTCGTCGCGGCAGTAGCGCGCCATTTCGCAGAAGGACAGGCAGGAGGGCGTGTACGACGCGTCCAACGCCTCTATGGAAGAGGAGAGTTCGTCCGCGCTTCGGGTCGTGTCCAGGGTTGCCGTCTCGGGCAGTTGGGCCGCGAGGTCCTCTGCGCGCCGCAGCCGGGAGAGCTGGAACTGGAGGGCGTCGAGTTCCTGCCGGAGGTCGATCAGGCGGCCGTAGGGGCGGTTGGAGAAGTCCTTGGGGCAGACGAGCAGGAACTCGTGGGAGATCTGCTCGGTGGGCAGGCCGGCCGTCTCGAAGGCGCGGTGCAGGGCGAGGACGTACACCGCGGCCTGCTTGGCCGCCTCGGCGACGGCGGTCGGATTGGCCTGGCCGTCGATCGCGGCGAACGAGCGGATCAGGACGATGTGGAACTTCCCCTCGATGCGGTGGGTGAGCGCGTCCGGTTCCAAGTACGCCGTCTGACCGGCGACTTCGAGGGTGAGCACGGGGCGGTCGAGGATGAGGCGTACGTCCTGGCCGGAGGCCACGTGCGCGATGAGGCGGCGGGTCTCCCGCTCGCGCAGGTGCAGGGCAGTGTTGCCCCCTGCCTCGTTGAGGTCGGTGACATGGGCCTCCGCTACGGGGACGGAGAGCTGCTCGCGCAGCAGCCGGATGAGTTCGGCGTAGCTGCCCCACTTCACGAGGCCGTGGAATGCCTGTTCGCGGGCGAGGGCGAAGGGGGACTGGCCGAAGCGCGGCTCGTATCCGACCTGCTGGGCGAGCAGTGCCTTGTCCACCCCGGCGGCGTCGAGGACGGCGCGGCGGGCGCAGGCGGGATTGGCGGTCAGGGCGGTGATCTTGCGGGCGGTGTACGGCTGAGGGGGCTGCGGTCCACGCAGCCGTGCGAGTCGGTCGTCGGGAGGTTCGGACTGCTGCGAGGGCATCGTCTCTACTTCGGGAACGTCTTCGGGAACGTCTTCAGGAGCTCACCGGCGTGCGAGGCGTCTGACGTCATCCGTCGGAAAGGGGTCGTCAGGACAGGGTCCCACTCGCGTCGCGCAGGGCGTCACGCATCGGTGCCGCACCGAACAGCTGCTGTACGTCGGAGAGTTGGGTACGGGCGCGCTGCGCGGCCGCTTGCCGTTGCTGGTCGTCCTCCTGCTGGTGGACGGCCGCTTCGGCGTGGGCGGCGGCGATCACGCGGGCGGGGTCGGGCTCCGGGGCCGCGGCGTCGTAGGCGCCCGGGATCGTGAGGGCGAAGCGGCGCAGCAGCCGCCAGGCCGCGTCTGGGGCCGGATGCCCCGCAGTGGTGAGTCGCTGGATCTGCTCGGCGGTTCCCACCGCGTGAATGAGGAAGTCGGTGCGTGGGCTGAGTGGGCCGATGATCCGCCGCTCCACGGGCCAGGTGGACAGGGCTAGGAGTCCGCGTGCGGGGACCAGGCGGTCGTGGGTCAGTGCCGCGCAGATGTAGTACGGGCGGGCATAGCCCTGTGCCGTGAAGGATCGCTCCTCGTCGCGGCGGAGGGACGCGAGTTTGGTGGCGACCAGCGACTCGGTGAAGAACGCCTCGTACGTGGACGAGATGAGCTTCGGAGAGGCAGGGGCGCCCAGCAGGGTGAGCGCCTGGTGGACTTGTTCGCGGATCGGGATGGAGCCGTGCGCCGGGCGCTCCGTGCGGCGTGGTGCGCCTGTGGTCGCCGATGCCTGCGGGGCCGGGGGCTCGGCCGGGAGTGCCTCGCCGTCCGGTTCCGCCTCGGTCTCGAGGGCGTGCTCCCAGGCGGCCTCGGCTTCGCGCAGCGCGCGACGGATGCGCGCGGTTTCGGCCTTGTCCCGTGCGCGCACGGCACCGCGCAGCTCGGTGCGCAGGTGGGACAGGCGCTGCTCGAGTTCCTCCAGTGATGCCGCCATGTGGGGCAGCTTAGCGCAGCAACCAACCTATGCCAAGAACTTCCAATGAGTTCCAAGATTAACTGCTACGGTCGAGTGCGGCGGCGCACCCGGCTGGTCCAAAGGGTGCCGTCTGTTCCGAGACAAGGGGGAGGCAATGAGTCACGACACGACGGCATGGCACAAGCCGCACTGGCTGACCGGGAATGACGACCTCGTTCGCGTGGGGCCCGGTACGGGCGGGAGCGAGGAGCACACCTGCCCCTCGCACGCCGCTGCCAAGGCCCGGCCCGGTCTCTGGCCGGCCCGGCGTCTCCGTCTTCCGAAGCCGGAGCTCGAGACGTTCACCCTCGGGCCTGTGATGGACGCCGTGGACCGGGTCGAATTCCACGGTGAGACACCCGACCAGGCCCTTGCAGGGCTGCGCTCCCGCACCCCCGCCCTGCACCCCGGTCACCTGACGTATGCCGAGCACGCCCTCCGTACGTACATAGAAGCGTGCGCCGACGATGGTGAGCAGCGGCTGCGGCCGGTCCGACCGTACTGGGTGGCCCAGCGGGAGAACGGCAAGTTCTGGGAGATGTACGCCTGGTGGCGCAGGTACGAGTCGGCCGACGGACGCCTGCGCGAGTACCGACGGTTGCGGCACGGCGAGGCCAAGGACTCCGAGCCCGGCGAGATCGCCATCGCCGTGTACGTGGCCGTTCACGGGCGCCAGGCGGCCTGGCCGCGGAAGTGGGCGCGCGCGTTCCAGCCGTATGGCCCCACAGCCCGGCCCGAGCGGGTGCGTGTCGTCGAAGTCGGGTTCTCCGACGGACGGCCGCGCGTGCAGTTCGACGGGGCGGCCGAGGAAGCCGAGGCCTACTACGCCGAGCACGGGCACGCGCACGTGGCGCGTGTCGTGGCGGGCGGCAGGCCGGCACCCGGCTCATCCTGCGTGGACTGCAAGCAGTTCACGGGCTGCGAGGCCGTGCCGCGCAGGCCGGGGGTCCTCGGCCTTCCCTCGCGGGTGGCACCGCTGAGGAAGGTGTCGGTCAGCGATCTGCGCTATCACGCGGCCTGCCCCGCACAGGGGTTCCTCCGTTCTCTGCACCTGCCCAAGTCTGACGAATACGGCAGCGCGGCCAGGCTCGGCCAGGCGGTGCACGGCTGGATCGAGAAGCTGCACCGGCGCCCGGAACAGCCGCCGTGCGCGGTCGGCGACATGCCCCCGGCGGGCGAGAACTGGACAGAGGGACGCTGGCGGGTCTCCGACGAGGACGCCGCGACCGGTCGGGACATGCTGCTCCACCACGTCGACGCCTGTCCCTTCCAGGACGCCGCACTCATCCAGCGGGTCGAGCCCGAAGCCCTCCGAGTCGTCCACGACACCGCGGCGCAGGCCGTCGTCATCGCCAAACCCGACCTGCTCTACCAGGAGGACGGCTCGTGGGTGTGGCGGGAGCTCAAGACGACACGGAAGCGGCGCCGCCACCACGAGGACCTTCTCGACACCTACCCCCAACTCGCCTTGGCGGTCGCGCTCCTGGCTCAGGGTGCGCTGGGCGGCGATCCGGACGGCTCGCGCGTCGAGGTGGAGATCCTCCGGCCGGACGGTTCCGATCCCCACGTGATCGACCCGACGGACCCCGGCCGACAGCGGAAGGCGCTGTCGGTGCTGCGGCGGTACGCCGGCCCGTGGCGGGAGGACGAGACATGGGACGCCCGCCCCGGACCGCATTGCCGGTCCTGCCCGGTCTCCCGGTGGTGTCCGAGCGCCGCGCCCGACGGCGCCGTCGCGGGAGAGGGGGAGTCGTGACCACGACCGACATGAGGGAGGCACGGTCCGAGGACGCCGTCGGCACGGACGAGGGGTTGCTCCGACAGATCGCCAGCGCCCTGGCGTGCCTGTCCCGGCAGCGGACCGTACCCAACCCGGTCTACCCGGCGAAGGTGCAGAACGCGTACAACCGCCTCGTCCTGCACTGCCTGCGCCGGGGCGAGGAACCGCCGGGCAGCGTGCCGCAGATGGTCCGCTGGGCTGGTGAACGGCCGCTGATCGAGTGGCCGTTGGAGCTGCCGCCCGACAACTTTCCCGGAGCGGCCCTGCTCGTCGATCCGGAGACCCGGCTGCCGCACCAGCTGTGTCTGGAGTGGGAGGTGAGCGCGGCCGACCCGGCGGCCGAGCTCTTCGAGAACGAACGCATCCGGGAAGCACTCGCCGTGTGCCGTGCGGCCAAGGCCCCGCAGGCCTACACCGCGTTCCGGGCCCTGCTCACCTCCAGGCCCGTGCTGACCGGCGCCGAGCTGGCACTGCTCGGCGGCGATCCCGACTGCGGAATGCTGCTGCACGACGTGATCAAGCGCTGCTACGAGCCTGTGCCCGCCTCCTATCTGAGGCGCGGCACGTACCGGCAGTGCGCTCGCTGCCGCTGCCTCATGGTGCCGCTGCTGCACGGCAGCCACCGCTGCGAACTGGACCGGTGCCGCCGCGACGGCACATCGGACGAAGGCACGCCGCTTCGTGCCGACAAAGGCGGGGTCTTCCAGCTCAGCCGCCCCCTGCGGATGTTCATCACCAGCCCCGGGCTCGCGGAGACCGATCTACAAGCCGCCCTGGAGAAGAAGTTCGGAATCACCGCCGAGATGTGGCCCAACTACGACGCGTACGACCTGCGCGTCTCCCTGTCTGAGCGACGGCACTGGGCGGTGGACGTCAAGGACCGGGTGAACCCCGTTCTCCTGGCGCGCTCCCTCACGCCGTTCAGGAACGAGCCGCCGTACGACCGGGCGTTCCTCGTCGTGCCCCGCTACCGCTTCCGCGACAACGAGGCGTATGGGCGGCAGTTCCGCCGAAACCTGCCGGAGGACCTGGCCGATCGGGTCACCCTGCTGGACGACCAGGCCTTCCTGCGGCTGGTCGCCGATGAGATCTCCACCCCGCGTGACAAGGCGGGGGACCCGCGTACCGAAGGAGGACGCCGTGCGTGACCGTAGGGGATGGCACCGGCGCTGCTCGCCGCAGCAGCTCACCGAGGTGTGGCCGGCGAACCTCGGCAGCTTCCGCCCCGGCGACCTTCTCGACGTCGAACTGGGCCTGTATCTCTTGCAGGACGTGACGCCCACCCGCACGGCCGCCGACGTCTGGCCGCTGTTGGGCGGTTACCCGTACAGCGAGGTGTTCGGAGACGTTCGCAGCGACGAACAGCGGCTTCGTGTTCTGCGCGCCCGCCACTATCTGTGGGACATGCGGCGACGGCACGCCTGGTCGGAGGCGCTGATCGACTACCTGAAGGTCCCCCAGCACCTGCGCGGATACGACATCGACGGACCCGGCTCCGTACCACGCCGTCGCGAGCCGTCGCGCGCCGCACGCCGTTTCGAGATCTTCGAAGAACTGCTCAGCACCGCTCCGCGCTTCGCGACGCGGTCCATTCCGTTCGCCGAGGAGGGAGAGCACACCTTCCGGGTGCAGGACCGTACCCACTCCGTGGTGTTCGACGAGGAACTGCTGACGGACACCCTGCCGCGCGCCCACGCGCTTGACGCACCACCGGCCGGGCGTGGAGAGCCCGTCGACGTCACCTGGGAAGAGCTCGAGAAGGCCGCCGACGAGATGGACGCCGTCGAGGCGACGGCACAGGGGCCGCGCAACGGCTGGGCCGGGCGGCTCCGGCGGGTGAAACTGCTCGTGCGCGACGCGGAACTCGGCCGCTTCACAGAACAGGGACGGCTGAGGATCGACCGGCTGCTGCACCTCGTGGGGATGGTGGGAGCCGGCAAGTCCACCCTCCGGGACATCCTGACCTACCACCTCGTGACCCGGACACCCCGCCGGGTCACCATCGTCGTCGGCGATGTGGCCGAGACGCTCGCCGTGGTGGAGCAGTTCGACCGGCTCGGTGTGCGGGCGGCGCCGATCCTCGGGCACTCCACCAGGGAGCGCAACATCAACCGGCTGCACCGCCGCACTGCCACGGCCGGCGCCGCCACCATGCTCGGGCACGACCACGCGGGCTTCGCCTACCTCAGCAGCGCCTGCCCCGTCGACGTGCTGCGCGGCCTGGAAGCCCGCCGCCCGCTCGGCGTCCGTGAAGCACCGTGCATCACGCTGTACACCGTCCCTGAGCAGGAGGCCACGGACGGCGATCCCCTCCTCGACGAGGAGTACAGCACGCAGCGTGACGCACAAGGCCCGAAGCCGCAGCGGAGACTGTGCCCGTTGTGGAACCGCTGTCCGCGCCACCGCGGGGCTCGTGATCTGGTCGACGCACAGGTGTGGGTCGCCACCCCGGCCGGTCTCGTGCACAGCTCCGTCCCACTGCACCAGCACCAGGAACAGCTCCGGTACCTCGAACTCGCGTGCCGACTCAGCGACCTGATCATCGTCGACGAGGCCGACCGGGTGCAGATGCAGCTCGACACGGCCTTCGCGCCGGCCAGCACTCTGGTGGGCAAGGCCCCGAACTCCTGGTTCGACGAGGTCGCCGTCCACAAGTTCCAGCAGATGGCCCGGGATGGCCGGCTCCAGCTGTCCGCCCGTGACGTCGACGACTGGACCAACGCCGTCAACACGGTCAGCGCCGCCACCGACCGCCTCTTCGCCCTGCTCGTCAAGGACGACAAGCTCAGGCGATGGATCAGCGTCGACTACTTCAGTGCCTTCACCCTCCACAACCTGCTGCTGGACAGCTGGTTCCCGGGGCGGAAGGAGGGCGAACGCCCGCCTGCGGCGGCCCGGACGCTGGACGGTGCGCTCGGCCGGTTCCGCGACGACCCGCTGCACGAGCAGCAGAGCACGGGAGACGACGATGAAGTGACACCCTTGGTGAACACCTTCGTCCACCTCGCCCTGGAACTCCTGCACGCGCCCCAGGGAGCACGGACGCGTGAGAGGCTGCGCGACACCCTCACCGACATCGTCGGAGACGACAGCACGGTGCTCGCGGACGCCGACCTCCAGGCCCGGCGCTTCGAGTTCACCCTGCTCCTTTCCGCTCTGCACAGCCGTCTCGACTTCATGACCACGCTGTGGCCGCGCGTCGAGGCCGCCCTCAATCTCGAGAGCGCCTCGAACGTGCTCTCCCGCAGGCCCCCCAAGGACTACGAGGCGGTCATCCCCGAGTCGCCCATGGGTAACGTGCTCGGCTTCCAGTTCCGCCACGACGACCGTGAGCGCGATGGTGACCGCAGCGGTGAACTCCGCTTCTTCCACTGCAACGGCGTGGGCCGCGAACTGCTCATGCGGCTCGGTGACCTGTGCGCCGTGGACGGCCGCCCGGGCCCGCACGTCCTGCTCATGTCCGCAACGAGCTGGGCGGGCACGTCGAGCAGGTACCACGTGCACGCCGACGTCGGTGCCGTTCTGCGTCCTCACGACGAGGAAGTCGAAGCCGTCCTGGGCAGCGAGTTCCGCAAGGAGTTCTTGTACTGGCCCGGAAACGACCGGCCCAAGCCGCTGCGCCTGTCCGGCTGCGACCCCGAAGAACGGCCCCAGGCCCTTCTGCACATGCTGCACCAGCTCGCGGTGCCCGACCGGAGTCTGCCCGACGCCGAGAGCATGCTGGACGCCGAGCTGAAGGAGATCGACGATCCGGACCGCCGCCGCATCCTGTTGCTCGTCGGCAGCTACGACGAGGCACGTCGGGCCGCCGAGTACCTCAACCAGATCCCCGAGTGGAACGGCCGCGTCACCCGACTGGTGTCCGACGACGCGGACTCCGACACCGCCTGGACCCGGCTGCCGGAGGACGCCGCCGCACGGACGCTGCCCCGCGGTGACGTGAAGGCTTTCCCTTCGGTCGGCGGCGACATTCTCGTCGCGCCGCTGCTCGCTGTGGAGCGGGGACACAACATCGTCCTGCGCGATGGCAAGGCGGCCATCGGCACGGTCTACTTCCTGGCACGCCCACACCCTCGGCCCGACGACATCGCGCTCGCCATCCAGTCCATCAACGACTGGGCCGTACGCCAACTCCGGGATGCTGACGGATCCTTCCGGCAGAACGCGCTCGCCGCCGCCACCCCCGACCAGGCGGCTGTGGCGTTCCGCAGCCGCGCACGCCGTCAGTGGAACCGCTTCCTCACCCGACGGCTGGCCTGGTCCAGCCTGCGGGACGAGGAGAAGACGGCGTTCACCTGGGACCAGCTCGTCGTCATGTGGCAGGTCATCGGTCGTCTGGTGCGCGGCGGCGTGCCGGCCCGGGTGGTCTTCGTCGACGCGGCTTTCTCTCCCAGAGAAGCCGGATTCCAGGACACGGACACCCCAGACACCAGCCTACTGGCGAGCATGCGTGAGGTGCTCGCCCCCTTCTTCGAGGACGGGAACACGGCGGAGCGGCACCTTGCCCCGATCGACAAGTCCCTGGTCCGTGAGCTGTACGAACCGCTCTACCGCGCCCTGGTGGACATGGGCTGACGGCATCCGTCACCACACTGCACCCCCGACGTGTTCGCGTCGCGTCCAAAGACTTAACGCCTTGCTCCGAGGAGAACCGACACCATGGCCTACCAGTACAACCGTCCGGCGGCGTACCTGCCCGACCCGGCACGGGGACCCTTCGTCTTCCCGATGCACACGCTCTCCCTGCCCGCCCACTGGGAGGAACCACTCCTGCGCCTTTACCACGGCGGAATGACAGAGGGGCAGGCCGAGCGACGGCGCCGCGTACCCACAGCGGCTGTCAACCAGCTGATGCGCGCCACCGCGCCGGACATCGTCACGGTCGACTCCACGGCACGGTTCGGTTCGGAGAACCCCTGGCTGTACTGCCAGGACGCGTACCCGATGGCGGTGACGAACCTCTACATCGCCACCTGGCTCAGGAGCCTCCCGCGCGATGCCGGCGATCCCGAGACCGCGGCCCTGCTGATGAACTGCTTTCGTGACCTCGACACCGCGGCTCTCAGCTGGCGGCCCGGCAGGGTCGACCTCCTCGAGCAGAAGGTGTCGCCCGGAGGAACCGCTCTGCCCGCGCCCCACGTGTACCGGTTGCTTCCCGACGTCCTCGCCGAAAGGATCGCGCGCCAGGGACCGTACGAACACCACGGGCAGCAGCTGTCGTTCCGACAGGTCGCCGGCCGCACGGGGGCCAGGGGGCAGGGAAGCGGGGGCGCCGAGCTGATGTCGAACGTGATCGAGTACGTACCCGGGCGGCGTGGTGGCGGCGACGGCAAGCCGGCCTACTACGCGGCGACCCTCCGCATCACCGTGCGCACCGTTCCCTTCTCACCCGTCCCGCGCGTCCACGTGGCCGCCGGCGTACGTCGGTTCGTCACCGGCAAGGTCTACATGCCGTACGGCAAGGGCGTGTCCGCGTACCTGCTCCCGGACGACTCCCTCGTCCACGATGGCCCGCGGTCGCAGCGTTTCGCCGTCGCCATGCTGGAGTGGAAGAACGGCACCACGGACTGGCGTCAGGGCGGAGCAGAAGGAATGCTCGCCGGGATCAGCGCACTCGACGCACTGCCGTCCCCGGACCGGCTGGTGAAGGAGGCCGACCACTGGATCCACGGCCGGGACGGCATCCGGATCGCGATCGGGCACCAGGCGGCCATGGGCAGGCACACGATCGGCACCGGACTGATGCCCAGTGAACGCCGACGGCTGATCGAGTGGGCGGAGCAGGCGATCGCTCCCGAGTTCGTCTCCGTTCCGAAGCTCGAGCGCAGTGCGTACGCGCGGCCGCCCAAGAAGCAGCTCAAGAAGCTGACGTCCATTCCCAAGAACATGGAAGAGAAGGATCCCGAAGAGCGCGCGGTCATCCTGGACCAGCGTGAGCTGAACGCGGCCCACAACGCTCAGGTTCTGCGGGCACGCCTGGCCGAAGCCCTCGAAGGGGAAGACCTCACCGCGGTCGTGCTCCACCAGAACGATGCCATCCGCGATCAGATGATCGCAGCGGCGGAAATGGGGCTGGGGCTGGCCGGGCACCGGCACGCGCAAGGCCCCGATACCTGGGTGTGGGAGGCGGAGGAGCTGACCGTCCGGCTGCACGCGCGGCCCCTGGGCGCTCTCGGCGCACCGCTGGGAGGCGACAGCGTGCCGCGCCGGGGGCAGGAGCACGACAAGGCCATCGAGGAGCGCCGTATCGGTGTCGCGCGGGCCATGGCCGCCTTGCGGGAAGCCGTACCCGGGGTGCGGCTGGCCTTCGTGGAGCTCGACGGGCAGGATGCCTTCCGCCACGCCAAGCGACGGACCGACCCCAAGCACGCGATCCGCCTCGGCTGCGCGGACGCAGGCCTGGTGACCCAGTTCATCCGTCCACCAGACCCGGATGCGGAGACGGAGGAGGCTCTCGCCGATGCTGGTCTGCGTGCCGCCGCGGCCTGGTCGGACGGCCTGCGCCAGACCGGTGTGCGGCTGGTGCCCCAGCACACGCTCGGTGACACGCTCATCCCCGCGAACCTGAACCAGGTGGCCTTCCACCTCGTGGAACGCCGCCTTGACGGGCCCACAGGCAAGCAGCAGTTCACGCCGATCGCGGTGCTCATCCGACCGGGCGCGAAATGTGTGCTGGGCAAGTCGGCCGACATGCACGCATGGGTGCCGTACCCCGAACTCCTCAAGTCTTTGACGGGAAGGGTCGAAGGCAAGAAGAACAGCGCGGAGCAGTCGGCCCTCATGGCGGCCTTCGTCAAGAAGACTCTCGCGCAGCTGCGCAGTACCCCGACGCTCGTTCTGACCCACGCCCAGGACGTCCGGAAGCGCTGGCCATGGCTGAGGAACGACGGGCTGGAACGGGACAGGCTCGGCCTCGACGGGGGTCCCGTTCAGCGGATCGGTCTGTACGGCAAGCAGCTTCGTATCGTTCGGATCGCCGATGGCAGCCGGGACGAAACGGCACAGTGCTGGGCCGAGGCGGAGGAACGCTCTCCCAAGTTGGAGGGCCAGCAGCGTGGGGGCATCGCGATGGGGCTGTGGCGGCCCGGAGTGCGGGGTGACTCGGACCGCGTCTTCTACAGCACGACCGGCAAGTCCGGCTCGCAGCCAAATCTCACCAACGACGACGCCAAACTCACTCCGCACACCAACGCCTCGGGCAACAACGCCTACCGGCCGACGGCGAACGCCTGGAATCCGGACCTCCTCGAACTGACCGTTGCGTGCCTTCAGCCCGATGACGATGCGGAGGCATGGGCCGCATTCGTCCACCAGCAGCGTTTCAGCGAGGACTACCGTGCTGGTCGCGAGGGGTTGGCTCTGCCCTTGATCCTCCACCTTGCGCGACTCGCGGACGATTACGCTCTGCCTCACGAGATCGAGGAGGCTTTGGACCCGACGGAGCCCCAGGCTGCGGCCGCGCCGGACGACGCTCTGTCGGGCCAGCTGGCCTTCGACTTCGACCTCGATGACGGGGATGAGGACGAATGAGGCTTCCCGCTGAGGAGCCGAGGGAGTCTCACCCCTCGTCTCCTCAGCGGGTAAGGCCCCCACTACCTCAGGGGCGTAGGTGCGGGTTCAATAAATGCATACGCATGCTCTCGGGGAGTGATCTTGCGGCCCGCGGGAACCTCAACAGCAATTAGTCCTGTTGTGCCTGGTCAAGGGAACTCGTGAACGTCCCACTTTCTACTTTCTATAGCGATACACAAGCGAGGGCCTCGACCTTACGGTCGCGGTCCTCGTTGCATTGTCGTACGTGATGCCGATGCCCAGGGCATCGTAGAGAGGCTCCTTCTTCGCGGCGTCGACGGTCTGGATGCGTTGTGCGATGTCGCCGACACTCTCAGTCCTCTCGCGGATCTTGTCGGGGGCGAGGGGTGGTTCTCCTTCTTCTGGGTGACGGTGGGGAGGGCGTCGAGCTTCTTCTGTGCCGCGTCCTTGTCGCGTTGGGCGTCGTTGACCCATTGGGTGACGATGGGCTGGGTCGGCTCCGGTGTCGAGGGCGGCTGGTAGCGGGCGAGGCGCCGCTCGCGTTCCTTGACCGCCTGGCGGGCTTGGGCTTGCTCACGCCGAACTACAGGAATTCGGTGAAGAGTTGGACCGGACACCGAGTGGGCTGCCGCCGGGGAGGCCGGTGGAGCTGCCCGAGGACACAGCGGCCTTCGACGGGATCGTGCTGCGCTGGGCACGCGAGGACTTCGCCGCGGTACGCAGCCGCTGGCCCGAGTCGACCGACTCCTACGGGGACGACTACACCGCCTACGCACAGCGGCTGCAGACCGACGCGCGCACCTACGCGGAGGCCGGCGCCGCCCGGGTGCACATCGTCCCGCCCCCGCCGTCAGGCCGGCGGGACGGCGTGGCCCGCGGCCGCCAGCCAGCGCCGCCCGGCGTCCAGGTGTGCGGCCGCCCGTGGAAGGCCGCCGAGCGGCTCGGACAGCGCCGCCAGGGCCGCGCCCAGAGCGGCGGTGGGCACGCCGCGGGCGGGGAGGAACTGCACGCCGAAGGAGAGATAGTCGGTGAGGACCTGCGGATCGTCGACGTAGTTTGCCGCGGCTACAAAGTCCGGGAGACGGCCGAACTCCTCCAGAACTGCCTCAGCGTGCTCCGCGCCGGGGTCGCGCAGCCACGGGTACCCCTCGCGCAGTCGGGCGAGCAGCCGCCGCAGCAACTCGGCTCGCTGCCGGACGATCCGGGAGTACTCTTCGTCGGCGAGGTGCTCCAGGGGCGCCGCTTCCCGTGGCGCCTCCGGCCACCGCACGGCGAGCATCTCAGCGGCGGTGGCCGGTTCGGGCGCGTACAGGTCAGCTCCGAGCGTGCGGGCCCAGACGCCTCCGGGCCCGAAGCCCGAGCCGCCCGCGAGCACCGGCACCCCGGCGCGCCGGCAGCACTCGACGAGGCGGTGCGAGGCAGGCAAGCGCACCGGGATCATGCACGACAGGGCCACCAGGTCGGGCCCGTGTCGGTGCACGTGGGACACCAGGCGCGGGACGAGGACGTGGGCGCCCAGGAACGTCAGGTCGAAGCCGCGCAGCCGCAACACCTCGGCGGCGATCCTCGCGGGCAGGGTGTGGCGCTCCCCCTCGACGCACGCGAACAGGACACGGCGGGCAGGCGCGGAGTCCCGAGGCCGCGGTGCCCAGGCCGCGGCGGCCACGGCGCTCACCACGCGCTCGCTCACGTGGGTCGCGGCGTGCTCCTGGGCCACGCTCCACTCCGTGGACACCCACCGGGCGCCGACAGCGGCCTGTGCCGGGGCGATCAGACGGAGCAGAACATCCTCCGCCGCGGTCCCGGACCGCAGCAGGCCCAGGGCGAGCGCGGTGGCCCCGGTCTCGTCAGCGTGGGTGAGATGGGCGTCGAAGGCGGCGCGGGCCCCCGGCGCCACGGCGGACGCGCCGGTCACCGCAGGGCTCCGACGGCGCCGGACGAACCGGGCGAGGCCTGCAGCGCCAGCACCGCGATGTCGTCGTGGGCATGTCCGGCCAGCCAGTCGGCGATGCGCAGTTCGATACGCTCGGCGACCGCGCCGGCGGGCATCCCCGCGCAGCCCGCCAGGTCGTGCGCCAGCCGCTCCGCCCCATATTCCTCGACGCCGTTGGGGCCGCCTCGTGCCTCGGTGATCCCGTCGCTGTACAGCAAGATCAGCTCGTCGCGCGCCAGTCGGACTCCGGCCTGGCCGAATTCCGCGCCTGGCAGGGCCCCGACCAGCATCCCGCCCACGTCCACAGCCTCCACGGTGCCACCACGGCGCAGCACCAGCGGCGGCAGGTGCCCGCCGCCGGCGAGCGCGACGTCCAGGGTGCCTCCGGAGCCCAGGCGTGCGGTACCGATGACCAAGCTGGCAAACCGGCCCGAGTCCGCCTCGAGCAGCGCCTGGTTGAGCACGTCGAGCACACGGAGCGGCCGGGACTCGACGAGGGCCAGGGTCCGGAGGCTCTGGCGGACGTGGCCGGTGAGCACGGCCGCCTCGACGCCCTTGCCGCAGACGTCTCCCAGGGCGAAGTCCACGCCCCCGCCGCCCTCCCGCGCAGGTTCCACCTGGTAGAAGTCGCCGCCGAAGCCCAGTGCCTCCGGGGCGGGGCGGTAGACGGCGCCCAGCCGCACCCCCGGCACCTCGGGCAGCGGCGCCGGATCGAGGCCCGACTGGAGTACGGCCGCAGTGTGGGCCTGCTGGGCGTAGAGGGCGGCGGTCGACAGCGCCATACCGGCCCGGAACGCGAAATCGCGCACCACGGCGGTGTCCGCGGTGTCCAAGCCCTCAGATCCCGCCGATCGGACGAGAACCAGCACCCCCGCCGGGGCTCCGCTACCCGGCAGTGCCATCACGAGCGACTCCCCTCCCGTGCCCGGATCCGGCGGCGCCGCCCCGCCGAGCGCACCGAGCTCGCCCGGCCGGCAGGGGGCGGGCCGCGGCCACAGGCCCGACAGCGCCTGCACCAGTTGCGGCACATGCTCGATGGAGGACACCGGCAAGACGCCCGACTCCGCCGCCGCGCCCGGCGCGGCGCAGCGGTACCAGTCCGCGTGGCCTCTACGCGGCGGCAGTACGAGCACCGCGGCGTCCGCCAAGGCCGGCACGGCGAGTTCCACCACGCTCCGGGCAGTGCGGCCGTGGTGCAGGGAGGCACCGAGCCGTCGGCCCGCCTTGCTGAGGAACGCCGCCCGGGACCGCTCGGCGCGCAGTTCGGCCTCGCGCCGGCGTGCCCCTGTCTCGTCACTGACGAGCCACACCGCGCAGTCCTCCACTGTGTTTCTGCGCCCGGTCAGCCGCCGACCGAGGAAGTCGGCATCGAAGCGCGCCGCGGAGGCGACGACCGCCTGCCCCAGGGGGCCGGCCGCCACAGGGTTCGGCGCCATCCCCGGCCGCAGGCCCGGGAAGTAGACGCCGGTCAGGCCGTTGCACCAGCGCACCACGCCGGAGGCGTCGCAGACCACGACCGCCTGGTCGACGAGGTCGAGCAGGGCATCCAACAACTTCCCCCCGGGACGGTTCCGCGACTCCCCGGCACCGCCGTGCGCCGCCGGGCTTCGGGCTCGCGTGCCCGTCACCGGCCCCGTGCCTCGAGAGGACGGGTCCCGGCCCGACGCGGAACGCCGCCGGCTGCCTCGCCGGCCGGCACAGGAGACATACGCACCGCCGCTTCACAATCCGGCACCCGAGGAATTCTTTACGTCCGATTTCTAACGATACAGCCCAGTCCTTGCCAGGGCACCGCCTGCAGGACCGCGCGGCCGACCGCACCCGGGCCGTGGGAGCGCGGTACGCGGGCAGGACTGGACGCCTCCGGTGAGAGCCCGCGCCCCTTGGATCAGACGGCGCCGTCGGGGATGCGGGGCGGGGCGAGCACGCCGAACACTGCGGTGGCCACGCCCCGGCTCCAGGGCGAACGCCGTGCGCGGGCCGTCGGCCCCGCTGTTCCGGCCGGCAGGGCCGCGGCGCACGATGCCTGACCAGCCGGTCGCGCCACGGCCTGCGACCGCGGTCCGACTTCCCCCGTCTCCATGGGCATAGGAGTCTGGTAGGACTCCGTCAGGTCTTTCTGCCAAGTGGCCTTCTCATCGGCCGCGTCCAGTTCCCGCGAAGCAGGTGCAAAGTCAGAACGTCCATCGGACCGGCAGCTGACGCGGGCCGCGGATGAGCATGCCGTGGCGCCAGGTCAGGGCGGCCGGGTGGGCGTCGAGGGCGAGGTCGGGGCAGCGCTCCAGTAGGGCACGGATCGCGATCCGGGCCTCCATGCGGGCGAGCGGTGCGCCGAGGCAGTAGTGGATGCCGTGGCCGAAGGCGACGTGACCGTTGGCGGGCCGCCGGATGTCGAAGCGGCCCGGGTCGGGGAAGCGTGCCGGGTCGTGGTTTGCGTCCGCCAGAGCCACGAGGACCAGCTCACCACCGCCAGGGACGACCGTAGTGCCGATCTCGACCGGGTCGGTGGTGAACCTGAACGTCGGTGTCTCCACCGGCCCCTCGTAGCGCAGCATCTCCTCCACCGCGTTGTCGATGAGCGTCATGTCCTCGCGAAGTGCGGCGGCTTGGTCGGGGTGGGTCAGCAGGGCCAACACGCCGTTGGTGATCAGATTGACCGTGGTCTCATGCCCCGCGACCAACAGCAGCCAGGCGGTACCGCGCAGTTCGTCCGCGGAGAGCCGGTCGCCGTCCTCGTCGGTGGTCCGGATCAGGGCGCTCATCAGGTCCTGACCCGGGGCCAGGCGCTTGCGCTTCACCAACTCGGAGAGATACGTGGACACCTCATCCGTCGCCGTCAGCCGTGCCCTCGGGTCCGGGTCGGTGAGGATCGTGCCGGTCCAGGCGCGGAAGGCGGCCCGGTCCAGCATCGGGACGCCGAGCAGTTCGCAGATCACCGAGATGGGCAGTGGGAACGAGAGTGCCTCGACCAGATCGGCCCGCCCCTCGGGAAGCGCCGTCATGGCGTCGAGCAACTCGTCGGTGATCTGCCGCACGCGCGGCGCGAGTTGCTCGATCCGGCGCGGAGTGAACTCGCGGACGACCAGCTTGCGCAGCCGCTCATGGTCCGGTGGGTCGGAGTTGAGCATGTGGGGGCCGGCAGATGGACTGGGGATCGGAAAGGAGGGCGAGGCGTTCTTCCACTGCTTGGACAACCGCGGATCCACGAGCGCTGCCCGGCCGGCCTCGTACCCGACGACAAGCCAGGCCTCCGCACCCTCCGGGATCCGCACCTTGTGTACGGGGCCGCGCTCGCGCAACGCCGCGTAAACCGGATACGGATCGCGGACGAAGTCCTCGCCCATCGTCACCAGATCGATCACCTCGGCTGCCGTCATCCCCTACCCCCGTCTCCCGCTTCGCTCCGAAGCTAGCAGTGGGCGACGCTTCGGCGAAGGACGCATCCAGCCGCACCGGGCGGGGAGCGATCGGCACGACGCGGACGACGGAGACGAGCACGGCGACCGCGATGAGCGTGAAGACCACGGTGGCAGGGGAGGGAGGCCCCAACCCCCTCGCAACGTGGAGAGTTCCTGGCCGGCCGGGTGGAACTTGTACCCGGAGCCGTCCTCTGAACTGGGGTTTTCCGCCACGTAGGTGCCGCGCTGGGGCACTGTGAAGACCTCCCCGGACTCCACCAGGACAGCGATGGCCCGCCGTTTACCGTGCTGCGTACAAGCCCGTATTGCGTGACGCAACCGCGGTCCCACACGCGGCGAGGGCTGCTCGAGTGTCCGGACGCCGCAGGCGGCGGGCGACACGGTGTCGCCCGCCGCCTGGCGGAAGTGATTCAGGTTCAGATGTTCGGGGGGCGACGTGGCGTCAGCCGGTCGCGCTGCCCGCGACCCACTCGTCCCACGGCATGTTCCAGTCGCTGAGGCCGTTGTCGGGGGCCAACGTGGTCTTGTCCTCGGAGTTCTTGACGATCACGACGTCACCGATCATCGAGTGGTCGAAGAACCACGCGGCGGGCCGCTTGCCGTCGCCGCCGCCCTTGACGTCCTTCAGGCCCACGCAGCCGTGGCTGGTGTTGACCTTGCCGAAGATGGCGTCGGCAGCCCAGTAGTTGCCGTGGATGAAGGTGCCCGAGTCGGTCAGGCGCATGGCGTGCGGTACGGCCTCGATGTCGTAGGAGGGCTTGCCGTCCTTCTTCGTGAGCCCGACGGTCGCGCCGTTCATGCGGATGTGCCGGAACTTCTCGGAGATGACCATCTGACCGTTGTAAGTCGGGTGCTCGGCGCTGCCGGACGAGATCGGGATGGTCCTGATCGTCTTCCCGTTCCGTACGACGGTCATCTGCTTCGTCTTGGCGTCGACCGTACTGATCTGGCTCCGGCCGATGTTGAACGTGACCGTCTTCTGGATGCCGTCGAGGTCGAGCGTGACGGTGACGGTGGAGCCGGGCTTCCAGTAGGTCTCGGGGCGGAAGTCCAGGCGGTAGTCGTTGAACCAGTGGCCGACGACCTGCTGGCCGCTGCTGGAGCTGACCTGGATCCTCGACTCCACGGCGGTCTTGTAGCCGATCGCCTGGTCGAAGTTGACCGTCACCGGCATGCCCACGCCGACGGTCGAGCCGGCCTCGGGGGAGAGGTGCCCGATGAAGTTGTTCGCCGGGGAGACCGTGGTGATCGTGGCGTTCGAGGTGACGGAGCGGCCCTTGGCGTCCTCGGCCTCCGCGGCGACCTGATACCGGGTGGCCGGCTCCAGGCGGCCGTTCGGTTTCCAGGACGTGCCGTCGGCGGACAGGGCGCCCGGAACCTCGTCACCGGTCGCGATGGCGGTCATGGTCACCTTGGTGAGCGTGCCCTTGCTGACGGTGACCTTGACGGAGTCATCGACCCCGACGTCGTAGGCACCTTGCCTGGGCGTGATCTTTATGCGGGCGTCGGAAGCCTCCTGGGCGGCCGCCCGATCCGCCGACGCCTGCGGTTTCGGGTGAATCCCGGCGCCGTCACCGCTGGTAGCGGCGTTGCTGGTACCGCCGAGGGCCGTGAGTGAGAGCACGCCGCCGAGTACGCCGACCGCAGCCACCATCCGGGCGCGCCCTTTACATGCCGTGATCAAACGATTCTCCCGCGTCACTGGTCATCGAATCCCTGTAGCTGGATGCCGAGGGGGTGCAGCTAGCAATAGAACTCTTTATATGGGTTTATTGATACCTAAATGAGCAATCTGTGGTGAATGCCACGCACTGTCGAGCGCGTCGCCGAGGCTCTGATCGACTGACGGATGGCGCGTAGTCGATCCGCTCTCGCCGCCCGGAGTCGGTCACGATGGCGGTGTCCGGTTCAGGTGGAGCGCCCGGTCGATGTTCCGCACGATCTCGACCTGGGAGCCGCGGGCCTCGGCGACGCTGGCCAGGGCTGCACGGCAGCGGCCCGAGTGCTGGTGCGCGAGTCCGTCCACGACGAGTTCGTCGCCGCGCTCGCGAAGGCCGCCGCCGACGCCAGGACCGGCGGCGTCGAGTGGGCGAACGGCGTCGACTACGCCCTCGCCTCCTCCGTGTGGACCAAGGACCACGCCCGCGCGATGCGCATGTCGAAGCGCCTCGACTTCGGCTGCGTGTGGATCAACACCCACATGATCCTGGTCGCCGAGATGCCGCACGGCGGCTTCAAGAAGTCCGGTTACGGCAAGGACCTGTCGGCGTACGGCTTCGAGGACTGCACGCGCATCAAGCATGTGATGACGTCGCGATGACGCACCGTGATGCGCCGTGACGCGTCGTGACGCGCTGAGCCGGGCATCGCATGGCACGGCACGGGTCCGGACACCCGGAGGAAGGGTGCCCGGCCCCACGCCGGACGGCCGCGTGCCGGACGGGCTCCGCGTCGCAGGCTCCGCCTCGGACGGCTCCACCTCGCAGGGATCCGCCCCGCACGGGTCCGACGGCTGCGACCGCCGTCAGCAGGCGCCCTCGTCCTGCCAGGGTCCCCATTCCGAGGCCCCCGGCGCCTCGTTCTGGGTCCACCACTTGGCCTTCCAGTTGTGCTTGTCGTACGAGACCTCGTTGCCGGCCGTGTAGACCGCCGTCGAGCTCCAGGCCGTCTTGCACGCGGTGTTCGGAGGGGTCGGCGTGGGAGTGCCGGTGGGCGGGGTGACGCCCGCGAACTTCACCGAGTACTTGGCGAAGTCCCACGCGTTCTGCGCCACGCTGGAGCATGTGCCCGATGTGCGGCCGCCGTTGTCGGCGGGGGTGCACTGACGGTCGCGGTTGAGGGACCAGAAGGTGAAGCGGTCCATGTCGTGACTGGTGGCGTAGTCCAGCACCGTCTGGAAGTCTGCCTGCGAGAAGTACTCGCCGGTGTCACTGCGGCCGTTCATGCCGGAGAAGCCCTCGTGGGCGTAGGCGGTGGCCTGGTCCCAGCCGAAGGTGGACTGGAGGATCGCGTTGAAGTTGGTGAGCGCGCTGGTCTGGGAGGCGGCGCCGTTGAAGCCGCCGTCGAACGGCATGATGGAGAAGTTGTTCGGCGTGAACCCCTGGGACTTCGCCTCCAGCAGCATCTGCTTGCCGAACCAGCCGGTGCCGTCCGCCGTCCCCGCCGTGGTGACGGAGACGTACAGGCCCGGGTTGTTCTGCTGGAGGATCTTGGCCGCGCCGATCTCGTTCCGGATGGCCGCCGTGTTCTCGTACTCCGGCTCCTCCAGGTCGAAGTCGATGGCGTGCAGGCCGTACTTGGTGATGACCTGCTGGTACGCCGCCGCGGTCGACGCCGGGTCCGAACATGCCTGACCGAGCTTGGTGCCGCCGTATCCGCCGATGGACACGGAGACGTCGCCGCCCTTCGCACGGATGGTGTTGACGACCGACTGCACGGCGGTGTCCGAGGAGACCGCCGCGGTGCCGCCCCAAGTCGGCGAACAGCCGCCGCCGTCGGGGGCCAGGATGAACGCCAGCTGGAACGCCTTGAGGCCGGTCGCGTCCATGATGGCGCCCGCGTCCGGCGGGTCGTTGTCCAGTGGCATCAGATACGGGGCGGCGGCGTACCAGCGGTTGCTGAGCGCGGTGGTCGCGCCCGAGGCGTTGCCCGCGACGAGCGCGGTCGTGCCGACGGCGGCCAGGCTCACCGCTGCCGCGGCGCCCAGGCATGCGCGAAGACGTCTCACTGTGCCTCCAGGGGAGTGGGGGAAGGGCCCCAGCTTCCGGGCGCTGTCGCGATCACGTCAATGAGTTGGACTAGACCAAACGCCACTTTGGACTAGACCATGCAATCTCTTTACTCGGACTTCCGGGGGCGGGGGTGAGCTCGCCGACTGGTTCCGCCTCGTGCGCGGACCGTCGACCCACCGCCCTCCCGCTCCGGACGTGGTCGCGCCTCTGGTAGGACAGCGTCCATGGCCATCGAGCGGTACATCGGCATCGACCTCGCCTGGTCCGAGGGCGGCCCCCGGTCCAGGCCCAACGAGACGGGCGTCGCGGTCGTCGACGCCTCGGGCGAGGTGCTCGACTGCGGATGGACCCGGGGGATCGACGAGACGGTGGCCTGGCTCGGCGAGGCGGCCGCGGGCGGCCCGGCGCTGGCGTTCGTCGACGCGCCCCTGGTCGTGGACAACCCGTCGGGGCAGCGCCCGTGCGAGCGTGAGGTGGGGCGCCGGTACGGCCGCTGGAAGGTGAGCGCGAACAGCACGAATCTGGCCTCGCCCCGCCTCGCCGGAGTGGTGCTGCGAGAACGGCTGCGAGCGGCCGGCTGGGTCTACGACGACGGACGGTGCGGGCCGCCGCGCGCCGGGCGGGCCATGTCCGAGTGCTATCCGTACACGACCCTCGTCGGGGCGGCCGAGTGGGGATACACCGAGCAGCGCCCCACGTACAAACGCAGGCCCGCGGGGGTGCCCGCGGCCGAGTGGCGGGCGGTGCGCGCCGCCGAGTGCGACCGGCTGATCGGGCGCCTGGCGGGTCTGGCGGCGGCCGATCCGCCGCTGCGGATCTCCTCCCACCCGGTGTCCCGCCGGCTGGCGGACGAGCCCTCGCCCCTGGCGTCGGCCGCGTACAAGCACCGTGAGGACCTGGTCGATGCGCTGGTGTGCGCCTGGACGGCGGCACTGTGGGTGCGCCACGGGCGGGCGCGCTGCCAGGTGCTCGGTGACGACAGCCCGGCCGCGCCGGGGACGGCCGCCACGATCATCGCGCCCGCCCGGCCGGAACAGCGCAGGGTGTCGTCGGACAAGGTCCGGTGAGCGTCAGCGCGTCGTGCGGACCCCGTCCAGGGCGACCGCCAGCACGCGGTCGCGCTGACCGTCGTCCAGGAAGTTGGTGGCGGTGATGCCCGCCACCATGCGGAGCAGGTCGTCGAAGCCGATGTCCGTGCGCGCCGCGCCGGCATCCTGCGCGCGAGTGAAGAGCGGCCCGCCCGCCTGGTACATGGACTCGCGGCAGGCCAGGAAGATCTCCGACTCGTCGTTGAGCGCCTCACGGATGGCCCGCTTGGTGACCGTGTAGTCCACGAAGCGGCGCAGCCACGAGGCCAGCGCCTCCCACGGTTCCTGCCCGGCGACCTCCTGGGCCACCCGGCACAGGTCGTTCACCTCGTCCGCGTACACGCTCTCGAACAGATGGCGGCGGGTGGGGAAGTTCCGGTACAGCGTGCCGATACCGACGCCCGCGCGACGGGCGATGTCCTCCAGTGACGCCTCCGCGCCGTTCTCCGCGAACGCCTGGCGCGCGGCAGCGAGCAGCGCGTCGTAGTTGCGCGCGGCGTCCTTGCGGTGCGGGCGCCGGGACGCGACGAGATCGCTGACGGGGAACGGCTGTGCCGTCACGGGTGCCTCCCTGAAGGGACCAGGTTGAAGCGGAGGTGTGCCTCCGGTACAGTGGAGGTGTACCTCCACTTTAGCAGTGCGGGGTGCGTTCGCCTCGGCGGTGTGCGGCCGCACACCGCGCCGGAGCGACAGCATCCCGTACCGCGGCCCGGTGTCGAGACGTCGGCCACCGGCGCGGACCCCGCGACGACCGAGTCGTCCCGCCGCCCGCACCACCCCACACTCCACGTCCTTCAGGGGACCGCTCCGTGTGCTCGTCGGCGTGCCTCGCGCCGCCCCGCGGTGCGCCCCGTCCCCACGTTCGCGGCCCGACGACCTCGGCCGCACCTGTTCGCTTGTTCGGAGAGGCTCTTCATGCCCGGAAAATCCACTCGCCTCACCTTCACGGTCCTCGCGACCGGTGCGGGCGTGTTCGCCATGCTGCAGTCGCTGATCGCGCCGGCACTGCCGACCGTCCAGCACGCGATGCACACCTCGCAGTCCACCGTGACCTGGGTGATGACCGCCTACCTGCTGTCCGCCTCGGTCTTCACACCGATCCTCGGCCGGGTCGGCGACCTCGTCGGCAAGAAACGCACCCTCGTGGCCGTCCTCGTCGCCGTTCTCGCCGGCTGTCTGCTGGCCGCGCTCGCGCCGACGATCGGCGTGCTCATCATCGCCCGCGTGATCCAGGGCGTCGGCGGCGCGCTGTTCCCGCTGTCCTTCGGCATCATCCGTGACGAATTCGCCCCGGCGCAGGTGAGCGGCAGCATCAGCAACCTGTCGGCGGTCATCGCCGCGGGAGGCGGTGTGGGCATCGTCGCGGCCGGTCCCATCGTGACCGCGCTCGACTACCGCTGGCTGTTCTGGCTGCCCGTCGCCGTCGTCGCCCTCACCGCGCTGATCGCCCTGCGCTACGTGCCCGAGTCGCCGCGCCGTGCGGAGGGCCGCGTCAACTGGCTGGGCGCCGTCCTGCTGTCCGGCTGGCTGGTGGCCCTGCTGCTGCCGCTGAGCCAGGCGACCCACTGGGGCTGGGGCTCCGCCCGGGTGATCGGACTGTTCGCGGCCGCCGTACTGCTGTTCGCGCTGTGGCTGTTCGCCGAGGCCCGTTCGCAGAGCCCGCTGATCGACCTGCGCATCATGCGGCTGCCCGCGGTGTGGACCACGAACGCCGCCGCACTGCTCTTCGGTGCGGGCATATACGCGATCTGGTCCTTCCTGCCCGGCTTCGTGCAGACGCCCGGCACCGCCGGGTACGGCTTCGGTACGAGCGTCACCGGTGCCGGACTGCTCATGCTGCCGATGCTGATCGCGATGTTCTGCTCGGGCGTCCTGAGCGGCCGTCTGGAACCCGTCCTGGGGGCGAAGAAGCTGCTCATCGCCGGTGCCGCGCTCGGCGCCGTGGCCTGCGGCCTCCTGACCCTCGAACACGACAAGCAGTGGCATGTGGCCTTCGCGGCGGGCGTCTTCGGCCTCGGGATCGGACTGGCCTTCGCCTCGATGGCCAACCTGATCGTCGGCAGCGTCCCGCCCGAGCAGACCGGTGCCGCGACCGGGATGAACGCCAACATCCGGACCATCGGCGGATCCATCGGTGCCGCGCTGACCGGCGTGCTGGTGACCAGCCGCCTCCAGCCGTCCGGGCTGCCCTACGAGGCCGGATACACCCACGGGTTCGGCCTGCTCGCGCTGCTGTGCCTGGCCGCGGCGCTGGCCGCGCTCCTCGTCCCCGCGCAGCGTGCCCGCCGTCTCGCCGGCGCGTCCCGCGCCTTCGGCGACACGTCGGGCGCCGAGGCGGAGACCGCCCCGGTCGGCGTGCGGAGCTGAAAGGGCACCGGCCGCCGCGCCGAGCCGGAGTCCCGGCTCGGCGCGCCAAACCGGTGAACGGGCCTGCGGCCGGAGCGGAAGTACGCTCCGGTCGCAGGCCCGGCGGTCGCAGGCCCGGCGGTCGCAGGCCCGGCGGTCGCAGGCCCGGCGGTCGCAGGCCCGGCGGTCGCAGGCCCGGCGGTCGCAGGCCCGCCGGTCGCAGGCCCGCCGGTCGCAGGCCCGGCGGTCGCAGGCCCGGCGGTCGTCAGGACAGGCCGGCCGAGGTCAGCCACTCCTTCGCCACGTCCAGCGGGTCCTTG